>NZ_JAMYSF010000002.1:0-433908 GCF_040321775.1 Mesorhizobium sp. M0243
AATGTTCGCTACTGCCGATCGGTCGATTTGATGATGGTCTACGGGGGCGGCGTCGATCCGCTTTCGCTGAAATTCGATTGCAGCCGATGCAAGCCACAGATCAAGATCACTCTTCTAGAGGTGCATCCTGAGCATTTGCCAAAGCGCCTAGTGGTTCACAAGCCGATAAAGGTCGGGGGGAAGATCACCTGGTACACCGAGCGGTTTAGGGGTTAGCAATGGCTAGGTCAAAGCCGTCAAAGCAATTATCGAAGGCTGAAATCGAGCGCTTTCTGATGGCAGCAGAAGCGCTGCACCTAAGCATCGTCAAGCCGTTCATATCTCCGCATTGCGATCACTACAGGCAGACGCGCGTCTTGCATGAGGTACTGTTAAAGGCGGTGCGGGAAGTCACCGGGAAGGAAGTCGAGTTCATCCGGTGGAACACTACTGGGCCAGTGCTGCCGCCTACGGCTGGGTAGGTTGGCGACGGCTTTGCCCCATAGCGGGTCAAAAAAGTTGGCATCTAAATTGCATTGACTGGTATGGGGTGGGCGAGAGCCCGTCGCTTCGAAAATGGGGCGGCGGGTTTACTCTACCAGCTTGGGAGGAGTGGCCGGCGCCTCAGCTTGATGTCGAAGCTTTATCCCGCCCGAAATACGCCTGGTACCACTCGACGAACCGCCCGACGCCCTCGGTCACTGTCGTCGTCGGGCGGTAGCCGACCGCCTGCTCCAGCGCCGAGGTGTCGGCGAAGGTATCGGGCACGTCGCCGGGCTGCAGCGGCAAGAGTTCGACGATGGCTTTGCGGCCCAGCGCGTTTTCCAGCGCCTCGACATAGGCGGTCAGCTTCACCGGGTTGTTGTTGCCGATGTTGAAGATGCGCCAGGGGGCGCTGCTCGTGGCCGGATCGGGACGGCTGGAGTCCCAGGCGGCATTGCCCGTGGGCGGGCTGTCGCTGGCGCGGATCACGCCTTCGGCGATGTCATCGACATAGGTGAAGTCGCGCGTGTGATTGCCGTTGTTGAACAGCTTGACCGGCGCGCCGGCCAGGATGTTCCTGGTGAACAGGAACAGCGCCATGTCCGGGCGACCCCAGGGACCATAGACGGTGAAGAAGCGAAGCCCGGTCGTCGGCAATCGGAACAGATGGCTGTAGCTGTGCGCCATCAGCTCGTTGGCGCGCTTGGTCGCGGCGTAGAACTGCAGCGGATGGTCGGCCGGACGATGCTCGGAAAACGGCATGTCGGTGTTGGCGCCGTAGACACTCGACGTGCTGGCATAGGTCAGGTGCGCGACGGCGCTGTTGCGGCAGGCCTCCAGCATGTTGGTGTAGGCGACGATGTTGCTTTCGACATAGGCATGCGGGTTTTCCAGGCTGTAGCGAACCCCGGCCTGGGCGGCGAGATGGATCACCCGGTCGAATGCATGGTCGGCAAAGCAGGCGTCGACCACGCTCTTGTCGGCGAGATTGCCGCGGATGAAATGATAGCCGGCATTGGTGTTGCGGCTCGCCTCGTCCAGGAGCCGCAGCCTCGCCTCCTTGATCTGCGGATCGTAGTAGTCGTTGACGTTGTCGATGCCGACGACCTCGTCACCGCGCTCCAGCAGCCGCTTGGCTACGTGATACCCTATGAAGCCGGCCGCGCCGGTGACCAGAACCCTCATCAGAAGCGCCCATCCGTAACATGCCTGGGGAACAGACCCTTGATGTCGTAGATGACGCCCGGGGTCTTGCAAAGGGCCTGCAGGCCGTCGACGCCCAGCGCGCGGAACTGCCAGTGGCCGACGGCCACGATAACGCCGTCATAGCGCTGATCGGGAATGTCCTTCATGCTGGCTATGCCGAAGGCACGCGCACATTCCTGCGCGTTGACCCAGGGGTCCCATATGTCGATGCCGGCATTGTATTCCTTCAGTTGGGCAACGATATCGGCGACCTTGGAATTCCTCAGGTCCGGACAATTTTCCTTGAAGGCCGCGCCCATCACCAGAATCCGGCTGCCAACGACAGGTATTCCCTTGCGCATCATCAGGCGGGCCGTCTGATCCGCCGCGTGCTGGCCCATGCCGTCATTGATACGGCGGCCAGCAAGAATCACCTCCGGATGATAGCCGAGTTCCTGGGCCTTGTGGGTGAGATAGTAGGGATCGACGCCGATGCAGTGGCCGCCGACGAGACCAGGCGTGAAGCGCAGGAAATTCCATTTGGTGCCGGCGGCTTCCAGCACTTCGGAGGTGTCGATGCCCAGCTTGCCGAAGATCAGCGACAGCTCATTCATCAGCGCGATGTTGAGGTCCCTCTGGGTGTTCTCGATGACCTTGGCCGCTTCGGCGACCGCAATGCTCGAGGTACGGTGCGTGCCCGCCGGCACGATCGACGCGTAGAGCGCATCGATGGCTTCCGCCGCTTCCGGCGTGGAGCCGCTGGTGACCTTGACGATCGTCTGCAGCCGATGCTCGCGGTCGCCCGGATTGATGCGCTCGGGACTGTAGCCGAGGAAGAACCCCTCATTGTAACGCAGACCCGAATGCTTCTCGATCAGCGGAGCGCACACCTCTTCCGTGCAGCCGGGGTAGACCGTCGATTCGAAGATCACCACCGCGCCTGGCGATATGACCTCACCGACCAAAGTCGATGCCATGATCAGCGGTTTCAGATCCGGACGATTGGCCCTGTCGATCGGCGTCGGAACCGTGACGATGAAAATCCCGCAATCGCGCAGATCGGCCTTGTCGGTGGTGAATGTCAGCCGCGACGCAGCACTGATCTCATCGCTGCTGGCTTCCAGCGTATGGTCGTCGCCACGCCTCAGCGCGTCCACCCTCGACTGGTCGATGTCGAAACCGACGACATCCCTGCCGGCACCGAAGGCGACCGCCAGCGGCAGGCCGACATAGCCAAGCCCGATGATCGCTATTTTCCTGGAGGCGAGATCCATCTGCTTCCTGCGCTTGCTATTCCAGAGCCATGCTTCGCATTGGTTATCTCGCACCAAAGCCGGTAAGCCTCGTTTTCATTGTCTTGAGAGTTATCAAAACGTCCAGCCAAGGCGAAAATTTCTTTATGTAATAGAAATCATAGTGCAATTTTTCCATAACGTCATCGACGGCAGCCACATGCCCCTGATTTACTTGTGCCCACCCACTTATGCCTGGCCTAAGATATGCCTGTAGCGATAGAATGGCAGCTCAGCCTCGTACCACTGTGACAGCACGACAGCTTCCGGTCGCGGTCCGATCCAACTCATTTCGCCACGCAGGATGTTGATGACCTGCGGCAGTTCGTCGATCCTGGATTTTCGCAGGAAACGCCCGACTCGGGTGATGCGATCATCATCGCGCCTGGTGATCGCCCTCTCCTTGTCGCTGCCGGCGCCAGAGTGCTGGCGCATCGAGCGAAACTTGTAGACCGTGCAGATCTTGCCCCGGTAGCCCATGCGTTGCTGGCGAAACAGCGCGGGACCATCGGAGTCCAGCCGGATCAGCAGCGCTATCAACGCCAGAACGGGGGAAAGAACGAAAATCAAGACAAGTGCCGAGACCCAGTCGACCGCCTGCTTGATCTTGAGATAGGCTTGGTTCGGATTGAGTGAACCAAGCGTGTTTTCCGACAGGTGCTCGATCTCGACCCGACCGGTCAGCGACTCGCTGACCTGCTTGACGTGGTATACGGGCGTTCCCGAAAGGGCCCGATCCGCGATGTATCGTTCCCATTCCGCGCCAAGATCGGCACGCAGATCAACGACCACGCCGCTGGCTCTTTCGATTATCGTACTGGTCGACTTGATCCAAAACCAATGCACACCCGGTAACGTCTTGAGGCGCTCGACATCTCCGCCGGGAATCACGACGAGCCGGTACGGATCGAGACGCCGCGTCAACAGGCTCAGGCCGAAATACCAGAGCGTGGACTGCGTGAAACTGGCGGCGGCTTGAAACCGGCTGTACTCGAACCGAAAAAAGAAGATGGTCAGGAAAACAGCCCCATAGGACAGGGCAAATGTCGGCAAGATGTAACTTGCCGCGGCCACGCCCGGGAAATTTCCGATGCGGCGATAGGACAAGAAGCCCACAAGGTGCGCGATGACCGCAGCTGCCACCGTGACCTGAAGATTGGCCGAATAGATAAATTCAGGATTGAAGACAATCCGGATGATCGCCGGCGCAAAAATCGCGAATGTCAGTCCGCCAAGCAGTTGAAACCGAATCCTGAACAGGAAGTGCCGGCTTCCGACAATAGTCGACGCTGCGACATTCAACGTCTTCCCCCCTTCCCCGAAGCTGCCGTGTCGGCGACAGACCAGCGCGATAGTGCATCTGACCTGATCGCTCACAACAACGAATCGGACGTCTCGCCCCCCGGCGATTCGATACAGTCGAAGACCAAGAGCTACGACAGCGCGGCTGCGCCAGCAAGCATCTATTTCTCAGATCAACAGTGCGGGAATTGAAAAGCCTGGGCTAATAAAGCGGCTTAATGATCATTACTGAAGATGTCGCAGCGTCTAGGGCGATATAACCGACAATCTATCGAGGTTGGCGGACACCAGACCGGAAATCGGCCAGTCACGCCGCTCCGGCCAGTGGCTTGATTGCCCCTGGCCGTTTCTTCGATCGCGCGCTTCAGCCGCGCTTGAGCAGCGTCCAGACGGCCGGCACCAGGCTTGCCGCGAGAGCCACCTTGATCAGGTCGCCGACGATGAACGGCACGACGCCGAACTGCCACGATTTTTCCGGGCCGATCAGCGCCGCCAGCCAGGCGAAACCCATCGCCATCATGACGACCTCGGCAACCAGCATGGCGTTGAAAAGCTTGATCGGATGGCGGTCCCAGCCGCGATCCGCCGCCCAGCCGACGATTGCCGCCATGACCACGAAGCCTGCGAGATAACCGCCGGTCGAGCCGAGCATGTAGGCAATGCCGAGACCCTTTTCAGGCGTGCTCTGGAAGACGGGGAAGCCCATGGCGCCCTCCGCCATGTAGAGCAGCAGGGTGGCGACGCCGAGACGCATGCCGAAAGCGGCGGCGATCAGCAGCACGGCCAGCGTCTGCATCGAAATGTCGACCGGCCCGAGCATAACCTTGGTCTTGGCCGACAGGGTCAGCACAAGCGTTCCGGCGATGGCCAGGAAAAGCTGCGTTGCCAGCCGCGCCGCGCCATTTTGCGGCAGAGCCAGAGAAACAAGCGGACGCATCGTAGTTGCAATTGCCATGGTATTTCCCCAATCCGATTGCCGCACACCGATGTTCGCGGCCTCACATCCTCCTATATTGGCTTGCGTGTTATGCGGCAATCGGTTTTGCCGTTTCCCGAAACAAGGCACCGATGCATGGCACTGAAATTCGATACCGGCTTCGACCCCTTCTATGGCCAGGGGGTGAACGTCGCGCCCGATGTCCAGCGCATCACGGCCCGCAATCCAAGCCCTTTCACCTTTCACGGCACCAACAGCTACATAATTGGCCGCGATACGCTGGCGGTGATCGATCCGGGGCCGGATGACGAGGCGCATCTGCGGACCCTGCTCGGCGTGATCGCAGACCGGCCGGTCAGCCATATCTTCGTCAGCCACACGCATCGCGACCACTCCCCGCTGGCGGCCCGGCTGAAAGAGCGCACCGGCGCCCTCGTGCTGGCAGAGGGGCCGCACCGGCCGGCAAGAGCCCTGCATATCGGCGAGACCAATGCGCTCGATGCCAGTGCCGACACGGGTTTCGTCCCTGATGTCGCCCTGCCCGACGGCGAGGTGGTCGACGGCGACGGCTGGTCGATCAGGACGGTTCTGACCCCGGGCCACACCGCCAATCATGCGGCATTCGCGCTGGAAAGAATTGGCGCGCTGGAAGGAATCGGTATCTTGTTTTCGGCCGATCATGTCATGGCCTGGGCAACCTCCATCGTCGCCCCGCCGGATGGAGCGATGGCCGACTACATGGCCTCGCTGGATCGCTTGATCGAACGCGGGGACCGCTTGCTGTTGCCCGGACATGGCGGGCCGGTGACAGCACCGCGGGCTTTCATGCGCGGGTTGAAGACGCATCGCAAGATGCGCGAGCGTGCCATCCTGGAGCGGGTCAAAGAGGGCGACCGGACGATCGTGGATATGGTCAAGGCGATCTACAGGGACACCGACCCGCGGCTGCATGGCGCCGCCGGATTGTCGGTGCTTGCCCATCTCGAGGATCTGACGGCGCGCGGCCTGGTTGTGACCGATGCCGCACCGGCCATCGACGGCATTTTCACGCCGGCTGGCTAAGCTATCGGCGCCATTCGCTCTAGAACCGGCTGGAGCGCTCTGCTGGCTGAGGCGACTTCAAGCCCTGGCAAGAGCATTCGGGATCCGTTGGAAGACGTGCCGCGGTCTCCAGCGCAACCCGCGAGGCTGTCATGGAGAGGCTCGGCAGCACGTGCTCCTGCAGCAATTTCTGGCGCTCGCGGTCCATATAGTCGTTGAAACCGGCCGTGACGAACGCCAGGGGCACGAAACAGGCGCCGATCTCGCGCGATAAGGTGGCCTCAGGGGCGATCGAGTGGTTGAGCACGTCCGCTCCCATGTTTCGATATGCCAGAGCTTCGGCGGGAGTTGTCAGTCGCGGCCCGTAGCAGTGGGCAGCCACCAACTGCTGCTCGATGCCATGGACGCGGCATTCGGCTGGCCAATGGCGCCGGGCGGTCTCGGCCAACAATGCCGCACATCTTGGACATACGATCTGCTTGCCCGAGCAGTCGAAGCTCTGGCGGCCAGGCAGCAGCGAAAACGGGGTCTGCGACAGTTCGATGATATCGGCGTTTACGACTATGTCGCCGGGCTGGATCGCCTTGTTGACGGCGCCAACAGTCGAGCAGGCCAGCACTTGCCTTACACCCGCTTTCATCAAGACCCAGAACGCGCGGCGATGACAGGAATGGTCGATATGGTCTCGGGGATTGCCGTGCGAATACATGCACAGGGCACGTTTCGTTTTGCCCTCGACGGTAATAGATGCATCGAATTCGAGCAGCTTCCAATTGTCGCTGGGACCGAAAGGCGTTTGGAAACTCATGTCTCGCTGCAAGGTGCGGACGCCATCAACTTCGACATCTTCCGGAAAGGCGAGACCCCAATTCGCCGATCCGGTGATGATCGCCAACCCCACTTGGGGTATGTCCGTTGAATGATCGGCCAGATCGTCGGCTGCATGATGATTGTTGGGCATGTTTTCAGTCTCGCTTAGGATTTTTGGCGAAGGGTCACGACCAGGACAACGACCACGACGATGACGGTCCACAAGGTCGAAATCGCCGCGATGGTCGGGTCGATCTGATCGCGCAGCGACAGGAACATGAGCTTCGGCAGCGTGCTGTTTTGACCACTCGCGACGAAGATCGAAATGACGGATTCGTCTAGCGAGGTCAGGAAGGCCATCAGTGTGGCCGACAACAGACTGATCTGAAGTTGGGGGACAATTATTCCGCCAATGGCTCTCGCCCAGTTTGCGCCCAGACTGCGCGCCGCCTGAACCTGGTTCCAGTCAAAGCGGGCCAAGGCGGGCAACAACACAATGCACGCGACCGGAATGGCTAGTACCACATGTCCGACCAGGACACCGAACAGCGTTCCGACAAGACGTTGCGCCGCCAGAACAAAGAAGAGACCGATCGCGAGCAGGATCCCCGGCACAATGGACGGGGTGAGCAGAACGCCCTGAATGGTTACGGCGGCCTTTCCGCCGAGCCGGTTGATCGAGATGCCGGCCAGAAGCCCCAGCGGCACTGTGATCATCGCTGTCAATGTGCCGAGGATCAGGCTCGTCCTGAGTGCGGCCATCCATGTCGCCGAACCGAAGAAAGTCTCGTACCAGCGCAACGAGTATGCGCGCGGTGGGAACTCGAGAAGATTGGACGCCGAAAAGGAGAGCGGGACGACGACGAGCGTCGGCAGCATCAGGAACGCCATAACGAGCGCACAAAAGCTCCACAGGAGGATGCGGGCCAGCCTGCTGTCTGGATAGGCTTCAAGCATGGGCTGTGCCGATGCTGCGTCCGGCAATGAGCCGCCGCGCAGCCAGGAACATCACCCCCACCAACGCCATAAGAACGAGGAGCAGAATGCCCAGGACGCTCGCCGAGCCCCAATCCTGGAAGGTCGATAGCGTGCGCTCGATCCGGGTGGAAAGGGGATTTACCTTGCCGCCGCCAAGCACCGCGGGCGTGATGAAGAACCCTATGGTGTAAATGAAGACGATGATCGAACCCGAGAAGATGCCGCCGGCCGAAAGCGGCAGGATGACCGTGCGGATCGTTTGCCCGAGAGTGGCGCCCATGCTCGCCGACGCGCGGACGAGGTTTGCATCGATATCGCGCATCGCCGCATAAACGGGCAGCAGAAAAAGCGGCAGCATGTAGTGAACCATGCCGATCAGCGTTCCCGTGAAATTGTAGACCAGCGGCAATGGCTCAGCTGTCAGGCCTGAACCCGTCAAAGTTGCGTTGATCAGGCCATCGCGCCGCAACAGCACGAGCCAGCCATAGGTGCGCACCAGAATGGAGGTCCACAACGGCAGCATGACGAAGGCCATCAGCAAATTGGCCACCCTTGGTCTGGCGCTGGCCAGGGCGAGCGCCAGGGGAGTACCGAGAAGAATGCAGATCGCCAGCGTGCCCAGGGACAGTTCAAGGGTTGTGACCAGTGCCGACCATGTCAGCCCGCTCGAAAGCACCTTCTCGTAGTTGCCGACGGTGTACTCGCCCCCCGTGGTCAGGAAGGATTGCCGGATGATCCATAGGATAGGCAGTATCGCCGCCAGTCCGACGATGAACAGCGCAGGCAGTGAAAGCGAGAGGAAGAACCGCCGCTCGCGTCGCGCGTCTGCCGCGAGCGCAGGATCGGCAAGGACGGTCACGCTACCACTCCCGGTATCGCGTGAACTTTCGCTGCTGGTGCATAGGCGGTCACCCGCTGACCGGCGGCTAGTTCGGCGCAGCCGCTGGCCAGCGCCGCCGGAATGCAGACAAGTATCTCTTGCCCGCCGTCAAGCGCCAGCGTCAAAAGCCAGTTCTCGCCACGAAACGCCTTGGCGCGCAGCGTTCCCTCAAGGGCCACCCCGTCTGGCCCGACGAGCTTCGCATCAAGATGGAAGCATTCCGCGCGGATCATCAGAGCTTCGCGTGACGCATCGGCGCCGTCTATTCTGCGCGCCGAGCCCGGGGCCACAATGTTGGCCTCGCCCATGAACTCCGCGACGAAGCGGGTCGATGGACGATCATAGATCCGCTGTGGCGTATCGATCTGCTGGATGCGGCCGGAATTCATCACCGCGATCCTGTCGGACATGATTAGCGCTTCGCGCTGGTCATGCGTCACATAGATGGTGGTGATCCCCAGATCATCGTGCAGACGCCGGATCTCGTACTGCATGGTTTCGCGCAGGTTCTTGTCGAGCGCCGACAACGGCTCGTCCATCAGCATCACGCGTGGCTCAAAGACGATCGCCCGCGCCAACGCCACCCGCTGGCGCTGGCCGCCGGACAATGCGGCAATGTTGCGCTCCGCCAAACCTTCAAGCTTCACGCGGGCCAAAGTGTCGAGTGCCCTCTGGCGGGCCTCGGCTTTCGGCGTCTTGCGCAGCACCAACGGATACTCGACATTTGCCAGAACGTTCATGTGGGGAAACAGGGCGTAGTTCTGGAAGACTATGCCGATGTCGCGCTTGTTGGGGGCCAAGCGGGTAATGTCCCGATCGTCCAACAAAAGTTTACCGGAATCGGGCCGGACAAATCCGGCCAAAGCCATGAGCAGCGTGGTCTTGCCCGATCCGGACGGCCCCAAGAGCGTGAGAAATTCGCCAGCCTGAATGTCGAGCGAGACATCGTCCAGCGCGACGTAAGATCCGTAGGTCTTGCGCACGCTGTCGATGGTGATCGGGAGCGACTTCATCATGTGCTTCAGCCTTAAAGCTGAGACTCAGCGGGCCATCATCTCATCGAAGGTTTTTTGAGCAGCTTCGCCATTCTTGACCCACCAGTCCGCATTCGAAAACACCGAAGTGCCGGCATTTTCAGGCGCGGTCGCAAGGGTCTTCAGACGGTCCTCGGGAATAAGGCCACCCTCATAGCCAGCAGGATTGACCGGGCCATAAGCGATGAAATCGGTCAGCTTCGCCACGCGCGCGGGCTGTGTCATCGCCGCGATGAGTTTCATGGCCGCTTCCTTGTTCGGCGCCCCCTTCGGTACCCCGAGGCAATCCGTACCGATGACGGAACCCTTGAACGTGTAATCGACCGCGCCGCCATCCGCTTTCACGGTTTGGGCCCGCCCGTTCCAGGTAACGACCAAATCCGCCTCGCCATCTTTCAGCAACTGCGCAGACTGAGCTCCCGAAGTCCACCACACCGCGACATTTGGTTTGATCGCTTCAAGCCGCTTGATCGCGCGATCCAGGCCCTCCGGCGTGCTGAGCACGGAATACACGTCGGCCGGTGCTACGCCGTCCGAGAGCAGCGCGATCTCGATCGAGTCCTGTGCATTGGCGCGGAGGGCGCGACGGCCCGGAAATTTGGCAACATCCCAGAACTCCGCCCATGTCTTTGGCGGGTTCTCGCCATAGGTCTTGGTGTTCCAGGACATGACGGTGCCATAGGAGTCGAACGGATAGCAGTAGTCGGACTTTGCGCCATCCGGCACGGCCTTTGGATCGATGATCTTGTAGTCGAGCGGCTCCAGCAGCGACTGTGCGGCGGCCTGCGCGCCCTCCGGTGAGCCCAGGTGAATGACGTCGGTTGTGACCGCGCCCGAGGTGACCTGCATCTTCAGGGCGGCCAAGCCGTCGCTGAGGGTCTCCTCGCGGACATCATAGCCAAGCTCTTTTGCAGCGGGGGCCCACATGGCTTCCTTCATGGCGTTGCCATAATCGCCGCCCGCGGTCGTGATGGTGACTGATTGGGCATAGACCGGCACGGCGGCCGAGAATGCTAATGCCGTCAAGGAAATGCGTAACCAAGACATAGGTTCTCCTCCCTAGAATTTGTTGAGACGCGCTCAAAATGGCCGATTCTTGACAATCGTAACGTTACGATTGCATCCAATTGCAGGAGAGTCAAGCTGCTTTAGCGAGAGCTTGGATTGACCGTGAGGTGGAATTCGGTCACGTAGTGGAAGTCAGCAAATCAGCCGGCGCTTTCGCAAATGAGGTCGGGCGACATGACCAACCTGAAACAGATCGCGGCGGAACTTTCCCTTTCGGTCACCACGGTATCCCGCGCGCTGAAGGATGGGCCGGAGGTTCATCCCGCCACCATCGCTCGCGTCAAGGAAGTGGCGCAGCGGGTCGGCTATGTGCCAAATCATCATGGCTTCGCGCTCAAAACTGGCCGCACGCTGACGATGACAGCAATATACCCGATGGAAACAAAAGATCATCTGTCCGATCTGTTGAAGCTTCCGTTAATCGAAGGCATGACGCTGGCGGCGCGGCAAGCGGGTTATAGCCTATCCATCTACTCCACCACGCCCGATGATGATCCCATCGAGAGTGTGCAGCGACAGCTTCAGGCGGGCAGCACAGACGGACTGATTATCACACGCATGGTCTCGGGTGATCCGCGCGTTAAGCTATTGCTGGATAGAGGCATGCCATTCGTCGCGTTTGGAAGAACTGACCTGGATACAGCATATCCTTATGTCGACATCGACAATGAACAGATTGCCTACGAGGCGACCCGGCGGCTCATGGACAAGGGCTGCCGACGCATTGCGCTGCAACTTCTCGTTCCGGGCGACCAGGCGAGTGCCATGCGTCTTTCCGGGTATGGAAGGGCAATGGCCGAGGCTGGTATTCCGATCGACCAGTCGCTGATCGGTCATGGAATGTTCACCATGGAATCGAGCGCAGCCTGGTTCGATCGCATGCTGGCCTGGTCAGATCCGCCGACGGGCTTGGCATGCGCCAACGAACTGGGCCTTCTGGGGGCATTACACGCTCTCGGCAGAAGAGGTCTCGCGCCAGGGAGTGACATCCACATTGTCACTCGGGACAGCACGCGGCTATCGCGCTTCCTGCCTGCGAAGATCGGCGTTCATTTCGTGGACATAGCGGGTGTCGGACGCAAACTTGTCGAAGTCCTGGAGAGCCGGATCGCCAATCCGATTGGACCGGTCGCGACAGTCTTGTTCAAAGGAGAGTTCGACCCTGGCGAATAGCCTCCCCTGGGTCTCATTCGACCGGAGCGGCGCCAACCTGACCGGCGACTTCCTGGTCGAGTTCCGCGAGAAATTCGGTGATGCGCGCCGCATTGTCGCCGAGGTCGTAGCGGCCGTAGCGGGATGCCGACCGCATGTCGACGATGACCGTGTCGCCATCGTCCGTCACGCGGATCGCCACGTCGGCGGGAAGGCCGATCACGAAGCCCTTGGCGACGGCGGTGATGGTCACCTCGCTTTGCCCGGCGAGATCGGGATAGGGTTCCGACAGCTCCCAGTCGCGCCGGTCGAGCACGGTTTCGACGGCATTGACGACGGTCTCGAACGGCAGGTCGTAGCTGCGTGCGCTGACCAGCGGATAGCTATCGGTCTGCAGCCGCTGTTCCCCAGGCGTCGACGGCGCAAGCACGTTCATATCCTTCCTCCGGTCGCTCACGTCGAGCGCCGGCGGTTCGTCGAAATCCGTCGAGATATCCCTGAGCGGCGGATAGATCGTCGCCCAGTAGGCGGCGACGCCATAGGGTGCGAGCACCAGCAGTGCCAGCAGCGCGCCGACCGTCAGGTCGCGACCGCCGCGGTCGCCGAAATTCCAGAGCCGCGAAAAGGCAAACCCGGCAAACAACAGCGCCATCGCCGCCAGCAGCGCGACAATGCCCAGCACCCACAGAAAGACAGGTGTTTCGACGAGATCGAAGCGATGGCCGACGAAGACCGTCAGCAGCAGCACCAACGAAAAAGCGGCCGTGCGCCGCGACCAGCCGGCCGCCTTCGACGTTTGCCGTTCAGGAATGCTAACCATCGTTTTCCGTGCTGCCCCAACCCGAACGGAGACTTAGTGCCTTTTTGCGATGGCATGAAGCCGAAACATGCACCATCGCGTCAATCCGTCGGCAGGCGATAGTCCTTGAATTGCTGGCGCAAGGTGATCTTCTGGATCTTGCCGGTGGCGGTGTGCGGAATTTCACCGACGAAAGCGACATCGTCCGGCATCCACCATTTGGCCACCTTGCCGTCCATGAAGTCGAGAATGTCAGCCTTGGTCGGTTCCTTGCCCGGTTTGCGGACGACGACCAGCAGCGGCCGTTCGCCCCATTTCGAATGCTGAACGCCGATGGCTGCCGCCTCGGCGACATCGGGATGGCCAACAGCCAGATTCTCGAGGTCGATGGTCGAAATCCATTCGCCGCCGGACTTGATGACGTCCTTCGCGCGATCGGTGATCTGCATGTAGCCGCCGGCGTCGATGTGGGCGACGTCGCCAGTGTCGAACCAGCCATCCTCATCGAACTGCTCCACGGCGCCGCCATAATAGGCACGGGCAACGGCCGGCCCACGCACTTTCAGGCGGCCAAAAGTCTTGCCGTCCCAAGGCTGCTCGTTGTTGTCGTCGTCGGTCACCTTCATTTCGACGCCGAAGGGCGGATAGCCCTGTTTCTGCTGGACATCGAGCCGGGCTTCGCCCTCAAGACCGGCATGGTCCGGCTTCAGGGTGCACAGCGTGCCGAGCGGCGACATTTCGGTCATGCCCCAGGCATGGATGACCTGGACATCGTAGTTCTGCTGAAACTTGGTCATGATCGCGCGCGGGCAGGACGAGCCGCCGATGACAACCTTGTTCAGATAGGGAAGCTTCTTGCCGGTCTCCTCCAGATGCTGCAGCAGCATCATCCAGACGGTCGGCACGGCGGCGCTGAAGGTCACCTTCTCGGTGTCGAGCAGTTCATAGATCGAGGCGCCGTCCATCTTGCAGCCGGGCATGACCAGCTTGGCGCCGATCATCGGCCCGCTCTGGCCAAGGCCCCAGGCATTGGCGTGAAACATCGGCACGACAGGCAGGATCGTATCGCGCGACGACAGTCCCATGGCGTCGGGCATGGCAGCGATCATGGCGTGCAGCACGTTCGAACGATGGCTGTAGACGACGCCCTTGGGATCGCCCGTGGTCCCGGACGTGTAACACATGCCGGCGGCGGTGCTTTCGTCGAAGGTCTTCCAGGCGAAGTCGCCATCCGCTTCGTCAAGCCAATCTTCATAGGCGACCGCGTTGGGCAATGTCGTCGGCGGCATATGCGCCCTGTCGGTCAGCACGATCACCTGCTTCAGCGATTTTACGGCGCCGGCGATTTTCTCGAGCAGCGGAACGAAGGTCAGGTCGACGAAGACTGCCTTGTCCTCGGCATGGTTCATGATCCACACGATCTGCTCGGGAAACAGCCGCGGATTGAGCGTGTGGTAGATGGCGCCGATGCCCATGATGCCGTACCAGGCCTCGATATGGCGTGCGGTGTTCCAGGCGAGCGTCGCGATACGGTCGCCCAGCCCATAGCCGTCGCGCTCCAGCCGCTGGGCGACCTTCAGGGCGCGACGATGGATGTCGGCGTAGGTGGTGCGCACGATCGGCCCCTCGATCGAGCGCGTCACGATTTCGCGCACGCCATGCTGCCGCTCGGCATTGTCGATGAGCTTGTGGCAAAGCAGCGGCCATTCCTGCATCAGTCCCAGCATTGGGTCCTCCCTCACGCTTTTGCGTTGTGCTTTTCGGGCTATTGTGGAGCGAACCGGCCGATTGTCCAGCCGCCAGCACCACCAAGCGCCGCATTGGTGGAAAACCGCCACAATCCGGCCATCGTCGGCGTTAAGTTTCGTTAACGGGCAAAGGGGTGCGATTGGCGACTGAAAGAGGTTCGCATGGACGCGCAGCTCGACGACAAGGCTCTCGAGAGTACGCTTGCCGAAAGTCTGGCCGATGTGGTGCCGGACACAAAGACTGTTTCCGAAGATGAATTTGTTGAAGTTGTCGGCGGCGCGCTGGAAGCGGTCGGCGGCACGCTGCTGTTCAAGATGTGCGTCCAGAATCAGGGCGAGGACCAGCACGTCGCGGCCGCGTCAGTCGGCGATGGCGGAAACCGCCAGTTCCTGCTGCTCACCTTGCCTACCGGCGGCGGTTCCTTGAAGGTCGAGACCGTATCGAGAAGCAGCAACCCGGTCGCCGGGATCGCTGCCGCCTATGCCGGTCTCATGGACGTGTTCAAGGCCGCTGCCTGACAGCTGACGACAAGTATCTCGAGGGTTCCAAGGCGCGATCCATCGGCGTCGGCCCGGCAAGTTTTGCGTACTGGATGGCGATAGCGGCTTGCACAATGCGCTTGCGCGACACACCTTAAAGTCGACGCAAGGAGAGCCCCCGCATGGATCAGATCGCCAACCCCGCACCCGGTTTCCAACGCAACCCAGACAAAATCATCACCATCGAGTCCTATGCCGGCACCGTTACCGTGCGTGCCGGAGACATGGTCATCGCTTCAACAGCGAAGGCCAAGGTGCTGACCGAGGCCCCCTATCCGGCGGCGTTCTACATTCCGTTCGCCGACATCGATTTCGGCAAGCTCGGCCGCACCGACCACTCGACCCATTGCCCCTACAAGGGCGATGCAAGCTATTGGAGCGTGCTGCCTGCCGGGGAGACCGGCCAGAACGCCATGTGGGCCTGTGAGCGGCCTTTCGACGAGATGGCTGAGATCCGCAACCACGGCGCATTCTATGCCAGCAAGGTCACGATCGAAGCCAAACCGGACTGAGCCGACGCCGAAGGCATCGAGATCCGCTCGGCTGGCCACTCACTCCGTCGTGCCGTTGTTGCCGATGCCTTCGGCATCGTCGAGCCGCACAAAGGTCAAGCCCTTGGCCTTGAGCGCCAGCAGCCCCTGCACCACGCCTTCGCCGGCCGCATGGGTCGGCTGGTTGATGTGCGAGATGATGACGTCGCCATCCTTGGCCGCCGCGATGCGCCGGGCGGTCTCCTTGGCGCCGAGCAAAGAGCCACCGTCGCCGTTTATCGAGAAACCCGCGACCTTGAAGCCAAGCTTGCGGATCATGGCGATTGCCGACGGGCTGTATTCGGCGGTTGCGCCACGGAACCATTTCGGTGCCGGCTCGCCGGTCCCGGCAAGAGCGGCGGCTCCCGATTCGACCTCGGCCAGCACCGCGTCCGGGCTGCCGGCACTGCGGATGCCATAGATTTTCCGCGGCGTGTCGACCGCCGGAATGTGGTGGCCGCCATGATTTTCCAGTTCGAACAGATCGGGATGCGCCCGCATGATTTCGACGGCGGCGGCGTTTCGCCTCAGCCAGATGCCGGTCACGAAAATGGTGGCGGGAATCTTGTTGTCCACCAGCGCCGAAAGTATCCGGTTGTCGGTCTGTCCACCGCACGCGTCGAGCGTAAGCGCCACACGGCCGGCTCCGCTCGCCTGCGACTTGATGTGCAGCGTCGGCTCGACGAGCGGCGCGGCATGGCTGGCGGATGCCATCGCCCACGACAGGGCGATCATGCAGAGATTTTTTTGCAGCAGGCGCATCAAACCGATTCCCGGACCCGTCATTTCAAGCAGGCATCCCAACGACCCGCATGAAGGCGGAAATCGGGATGGTGCATAGCTGAAAAGCGCTCCGCGACAATGTGACCGTTCCTGTGGGCGACAGGTCATTCCACCGCGTCGAGAGCGGTCGTGCATGCGGCGCATGATCTCAGATGGCGTGTTCCAGTTTCATTTCGGTGCGCGAAAGAACCTCGCGCACCGCATCGACCACAGGCTTGACCTCCAGGCCCCAGACGCAGCATGCTTTGCTCGGATCCGGCGCGCGGCAGAGGTTTTCGGCCATGCAGGCGCAAGGCATCGGCGGCTGGAGCGAGATGCTGGGCACGCCGACGGGACCCCAGCGCGACGGCTCCGTCAGACCGAACAATCCGACAACCGGGGTTCCGGTGGCTGCGGCCATGTGCATCGGGCCGCTCTCATTGCCGAGAAACAGCCGAGCCTGTTTCAGCAACGCCAGCAGGCTTTCAAGCGACAGGTCACCGACGAGATTGACGACCGAGGGCGCGGTTCTGGCGACGATACGTTCGGCGATCTCGCGCTCGTCCGGGCCGCCCACCAAGACGACATCCAGGCTGGTCTCGCCGGCAATCTCGACGATCACTGCTGCAAACCGCTCCGGCTGCCAACGTCGGCCCTCGAAGCTTGCACCCGCATGCACGGCGATGAATGCGTTTGGCCGCAGATGGTGCTTACCCAGCAGCGCCAATGCTTTCGCCGTCTCCGATGGCAGCGGCTGAAGGTTCGGAATCACCGTGCGAAGTTCGATGCCGAGCGCTTCGAGCGGCGAGAGGTAGCGGTACAGGAAATGCTGACCATCAAAGCCGTAGGGCTTGGCAAAGACGTTGGCGGGCTGCCGCTCCAGCATACGCAAGGGTCTTTCGGGAGGACTGTAACCGACACGGGTCTTTGCCTTGACGAGCCCGGTTACGATGCGCGACGTCTTCGAGTCGGTCAGGTCGATGGTCAGGTCGAAACGGAAGCGGCGTAACGCCCGCACCATGGCGTAGAGCTCCTTCCCGCGCTCCAAGGGCGTTCCGCGCATGCGGTCGCGCCTGAATGCGACCACCTCGGAAGCGATACCATGGGCCATGACGAAGCTCTCAAAGCGGGCCTCGCACAGAAAGACGATGCTGGCGCCGGGGAATTCGAGCCGCAGGTTTTTGGCGAGCGCCGAGGCGAGGACGAGATCGCCTATGAACTTGGTTTGGATGACCAGGATCGAGCGGAACGGCGCGGGAGAAATCTGCAGCATCTGTTTCCGGGAGCAATTTGCGGATGGCCGCAAATTGGGCAGGAACAATGTCGAGATTACGCGACGCCGCCAGCACGTTCGCGTGAATTGCCTTACAAAACGGTAAGCTGGATGGATCCTATCCTCGGCCTGCCTTCGCAACCAGCACCGCTGCCTGCGCGGCCGCCAGCCTGGCGATCGGCACGCGATAGGGCGAACAGGACACGTAGTCGAGGCCGACCTCTTCGCAAAAGCGGATCGAGGCCGGATCGCCGCCATGTTCGCCGCAGATGCCGAGCTTGATGTCGGGCCGCGTCGCCTTGCCCTTTTGCGCGGCCATGCGCACCAGTTCGCCGACGCCGTCGATGTCGAGCGAGACGAACGGGTCCTGATCGATAAGGCCCTTCTGGCGGTAGGTTTCCAGGAACGAGGCCGCATCGTCGCGCGAGATGCCGAAGGTCGTCTGGGTCAGGTCATTTGTGCCGAAGGAGAAGAATTCGGCCGACTCTGCAATGACATGGGCACGGATCGCGGCGCGGGGGAGCTCAATCATGGTTCCCGTGAGGTAATCGATCTTGACGCCGGTTTCCTCCATGACGCTCTTGGCAACCGCATCGATGCGCGCCTTGACGTAATCGAGCTCCTTCACCAGGCCGACGAGCGGCACCATGATCTCGGGGACCACCAGGGCGCCGGCCTTCCTGCCGGCCTCCACGGCCGCCTCGAAAATGGCGCGCGCCTGCATCTCGGCGATCTCGGGATAGGAGACGGCAAGTCGACAACCACGATGGCCGAGCATCGGGTTGAACTCGTGCAGCGCCTCGGTGCGCTGCCTGAGCTTGTCCGGCGACACCTTCATGGCGGCGGCGACCTCGGCCACCTCCTCCTCGGTCTTCGGCAGGAATTCGTGCAACGGCGGATCGAGCAGGCGGATCGTCACCGGCAGGCCGGCCATGATCTCGAACAGTTCGAGGAAGTCCGAGCGCTGCATGGGCAGAAGCTTGGCAAGTGCGGCGCGCCTGTCCTTTTCGGTGTCGGCCAGGATCATCTCGCGCATGGCGACGATGCGCTCGCCGTCGAAGAACATGTGCTCGGTGCGGCAAAGGCCGATGCCTTCAGCGCCGAAGGAACGCGCCATGCGCGCGTCGAGCGGCGTTTCGGCATTGGTGCGCACCTTCATGCGACGCACGGCGTCGGCCCATTCCATGATGGCGGCGAAATCGCCGGAAAGTTCCGGCTGCAACATCGACACGGCGCCCTTCAGCACCTGGCCGTTGCTGCCATCGATGGTGATGATATCACCCTTGCGGAAGGTCGAGCCCATCGCCATCAGCGTGCCGGCCTTGTAGTCGACACGCAGCGAGCCGGCACCCGAGACACAAGGCTTGCCCATGCCGCGCGCCACCACCGCGGCGTGGCTGGTCATGCCGCCGCGCGTGGTCAGGATGCCTTCCGCCGCATGCATGCCGTGGATGTCTTCGGGACTGGTTTCGATGCGCACCAGGATCGCCTTGCGGCCTTGCGTCTTCAATTCCTCGGCGTCACCGGAGGAAAAGACGATCTCGCCGGTGGCGGCACCGGGCGACGCCGGCAGGCCAATGCCAATGACATCGCGCGCGGCTTTGGGGTCGATGGTCGGATGCAGCAACTGGTCGAGCGAGGCCGGGTCGATACGGGCGACGGCTTCCTCTTTCGTGATCAGTCCGTCCCGCGCCATCTCGACGGCAATTTTCAGCGCCGCCTTGGCGGTGCGCTTGCCGGAGCGGGTCTGCAGCATCCACAATTTGCCGCGCTCGATGGTGAATTCGAGATCCTGCATGTCGCGGTAGTGCTTCTCCAGATTGTCGGAGATGGTGACAAAGGACTGGAACGCGTCAGGCATCAGCTTCTGCAGCGACGGCTTGTCCGAGCCGGCTGCGATACGCGCCGCTTCGGTGATGTTCTGCGGCGTGCGGATGCCGGCGACGACGTCCTCGCCCTGCGCGTTCACCAGGAACTCGCCATAGAGCATCTTTTCGCCGGTCGAAGGGTTGCGCGTGAAGGCAACGCCGGTGGCCGAGGTTTCGCCCATATTGCCGAACACCATGGCCTGGACGTTGACCGCCGTGCCCCAGCTTTCGGGAATGTCGTGCAGGCGGCGATAGGTGATGGCGCGGTTGTTCATCCAGCTCGAGAACACGGCTGATATCGCGCCCCAGAGCTGCTCGTGCGGATCCTGCGGAAAAGGCCTGCCGAGCTCTTCCTCGACCTTGGCCTTGTAGAGCGCGATGACGCCCTGCCATTCGAGCGCCGTCAGTTCGGTGTCGAGCTCGTGCCCGAGCCCGCCTTTCTGATCTTCCAAGATTTCTTCGAACACCTCATGATCGAGGCCCATGACGACATCGGAATACATCTGGATGAAGCGGCGGTAGCTGTCATAGGCAAAGCGCGCATCGCCGGAATCGGCGGCCAGCGCCTCGACCGTCTCGTCGTTCAGGCCCAGATTGAGCACGGTGTCCATCATGCCGGGCATCGAGGCGCGAGCGCCCGAACGTACCGACACCAGCAGCAGTTTCGACGGGTCGCCGAACCGACGGCCGGTCAGCCGGCCGATGTGATCGAGCGCGACCGCGACATCGGCTTCCAACCCGGCCGGATAAATACGGCCGTTGGCGTAGTAGGCGTTGCAGACCTCCGTGGTGATGGTGAAGCCCGGCGGCACCGGCAGCCCCAGGCTGCACATCTCGGCCAGGTTGGCGCCCTTGCCGCCCAAGAGATTCTTGTCGCTGGCACGGCCTTCCGCCGCACCATCGCCAAAGGTGAAAACCCATTTGGTCATGCATCGCTCTCCGGTTGCAGGAGATTGGAAAGATTGGCGAAACGGAAAGTTCCGCCGGTCCGTCCTTGGAGCGATATGATGCTGCAGTGCGAAAGGCAAGCGCCGGCAAAGCGGTCGGCCTTCTACAATCGATTAAGCAAAAGCCGCGTCCGAAGATGCGGCAAAATGACTTGCCATTCCGAGGTTTTTGATGTAGAACATAAAGGGAACAAACAGGTGCGCCATGAAACTGCCCGGAAAACTCGACTATCTGGAAATGCCCGCGACCGGTGGAACGCTGGACCGGCTGAAGGCTTTCTACAGTACTGCCTTTGCCTGGTCGTTCACCGATTATGGGCCGACCTATTCGGCCTTTGCCGAAGGCCTGGACGGAGGCTTCCAGGCAGATGCCGCTGAAGCGCCATCAAAGCCGCTGCCCGTGCTCTACAGCAGGGATCTGGAGCAAACCCTCGACGCTGTCGAAAGCGCCGGCGGCACGATCGTCAAACCGATCTTCCCGTTCCCCGGCGGCCGGCGCTTCCACTTCGTCGATCCAGCCGGAAACGAGATGGCGGTGTGGTCCGAATAGCCCGCTGCATATCATTTGGCAGTGCTGCGTTGCCTGCCCAATTCGAGCGTTCCAACCGTCACTCATAAGGATTGTGCTTTTTGGCTGCTCTGCTAATAACGCGCCGCACAAGCGACTCTGACGGCAATTGGGGCGTCGCCAAGTGGTAAGGCATCGGTTTTTGGTACCGACATTCCCAGGTTCGAATCCTGGCGCCCCAGCCAAACACCTTTCTAGTGATGGCGGAGCGGCCGCCCATAGCACAGGCATGCCGGTGTCGTTGCAGACCAGCCTGGCGCCGTTCTCCTCTGACAGGAGATCGTGCTCGACAAACAGTCCGTTCCAACCCGCGCCGCTTTCTGCTTGAATACCCTCGACGTCCCGCAATGGAGCATCGCCCTATCTCAAACGATCCCTTCGCTTCCTTGCAGCAACGTTTCCTTGCCCGGTGTGCGGATCGGCTCGTGGAGTTGAAGGCCGCCCGTGAGAGGAGGGCTGTGCCCGGCAGCAGTTCCGACGATACGCTGATCGGGATCGCCCACTCGCTGGCGGGTGGGGCCGGAACGTTCGGCTTTCCGGGTATCAGCGTGCGAGCGTCCGAGCTTGAGACGCTGCTGATCGAGCGATCGGATGTCGCACATACTGCGCTCGATGCGCTTATTGCGGAGATCGAGCGGACGCTGAAGTGACTCAACCGAAGAGGCTCACTTCTTCGGTCCAGTCAGGCCGGTCCTGGTCATCTCGCCCCAGCTCTGGTCGGCGCGCAGATATTGCCACCAGCCCTTCACGCGCCAGAAATTGTTGAGCTGGCGGTAGCCGAAATTCTCGATCACCGCCACGGCCGTGAGCACGGCAAGGTCCCGCGCGCGCGGAAAACGCTGAAGCTCGGCTTCTTCGAGAACCAGCGAACACACGCTCACGCAAACGCCGTAGGTGAAAACCAGCGACGTGAATGCCAAGAGATATTCGGTCGAGAGGATGCCGAGTAGCCAAAAGGCTGGGATCAGCACATAGCCCAGCACCTCCGATATCGGCCCAAGCACATCGACAATCAGTATGTGGCCAAAGCCGAGGAAGCCGACCCGCCCATAGCGGGGATTGAAGAGCATGGAGCGGTAGCGGAAGAAGCACTCAAGCGCACCGCGCTGCCAGCGCGTGCGTTGCCTGGCTAGAACGCGCAGTGACTCTGGCGCTTCTGTCCAGCACACCGGCTCCGGAATGAACTGGATGCGGTATTTGCGTTTGGTGTCCATCATGTGGCGATGCAGCTTGATCACAAGGTCCATGTCCTCGCCCATCGACCCCTTGGTGAAGCCGCCAACCGCCACCACTTCGGCGCGGCGGAACACGCCGAAGGCGCCGGACACCAGCATCAACGTGTTGATGCGGCTCCAGGCCAGCCGTGCCATAAGGAAGGCCCGCAGATATTCGACCACTTGGAACAGTGCCAGCAACCGGCTGGGCAGGCGGATCTCGCGCACCCTGCCCGCTTCGATCCTCGATCCATTGGCGATGCGGATCGTGCCGCCGACGGCGATGGTGCGCTCGGGATCGTCGATGAAGGGCTGGGCCGCGCGCATCAGTGCATCGGGCTCGAGGATGGAGTCGCCGTCGATCACACAAAAGAGAGGCGCGCGGCAGACATTGACGCCGGCATTCTGGGCATCGGCCTTGCCGCCATTTTCCTTGTCGACCACAAACAGCCGTTCTGTCATCGGCGAGGAATAGAGGCCGCGGATCGGCTTGTGTGTCAGGGCCTCCTCATAGGGCCGGTGGAATTTCACCAGCTTGAAGCCTTCGATAAGGCGCTGCAGAGTCTGATCCTTCGAGCCGTCGTTGATGACGATGACCTCGAAATTCGGATATTCGAGCGCCAGCATCGAGTGCACGCTCTCGACCACGTTCACTTCCTCATTGTAGGCGGGCACCAGCAGCGCGATCGGCGGCGCTACGTCGCCATAGCGGTGCCACAGCAGAGCCGAACGCGCGACCGGCGGGCGCTTGGACAGGGCGTAGGCGGCGATGATGAGCTGCAGCAGGTAGATCGCCGTCTGCGCCAGCCCCGCCCCGATGATGAACCAGGACAGGATGGAGGCCCCCAGAACGATCTCTTGGCTCCAGTCGAACATCAGGTGGCTGGCCCCTCGGCAAGGATCAGCGAGGCTGTGCGCTGCCTGCGCGAGACGTCGCTGGCGGCGATCTCGCGCAGCACCTGCTCTCCCTTCTGGCCAAACGAGCGGAGCGCGTTGGCAGCGGCATAGCGCACAGTCCATGCCTCGTCGTCCATAAGCTGCGCGAGGGGCGGGGCGAGTTCAGACAGGCCGAGGCGGCCCGCCGCATCGGCAGCGTCGGCGCGTACATCCCAGCCGCCATTTTCCATCGCCTTGATCAGGATGGCCGGCGCATTGGCATGTCCGGTCAGGCCGAGTGCCCGCAATGCGGCTGCGGCAACCTCCGATGACGGATCGCCGGCCGCGCGAGCAAAGAACTCACCAAACCGGAACCCGCCGTTGCGGGCAAGCGCATCGATTGCGGCCGCCCTGATGAAAGGCACCGCGTCCTGACGTCCGGCGTAATCCCTGAGTTCGTCGAACCGCTTTGGCGGAAAGCGCCTGAAAAGCTCGATCAGGCGTCGCGAGCGCTGTCCCGCCACGCCGATCTTGCGCAGCGTTATGACGAGCGGCGGCAAAGCGCCGAGATCGCAGAGCGCGATCGCGACGGCGATCCTGACCTCACGTGATCCATCGCGGTCGAGTGCCGAAAGCAGGCTTGCCACCGCGTTTTCCGAACGCAGGGCCGCCAGCATCTCGGCCGCGTGGATGCGTTCGGCGCCGTTGCCTTTTTCCAGTTGGGTGCCGACAAGCGCCGGCAGGCCACATTCGTTGAAGGCTGAGAGGAGCTCGTCGTGCTCCTCGCCGCGCAACAGCGAAATAAACTCGAAGCCGGCATCGACCGCCACCCTCGCCGGCACCGCGAGCAGCGCCGTCTTCAATGCCTCGCGATCCCGATTTTCGGTGAAGGCGATCAGCGCCGTCAGAAGAAGGCGCCGCTGATCGGCGCTCGCCGTCCCCCGGCGCTCGTGCAGCACTCGGCGCGCGATCAGCAGAAGCATGATCGCCAGGGAAAGGGCACTGAGCAGGATGGATAGGTGCCAGATGTACAACATGATCAGAACCGCGTGGTTAGGCCGAGCCCGAATATGGTTCGGTCGAATGTCGGGCGCTGCTCATGGGCGAGGCTGCCGCGCAGCGTCAGCGGATCGGTGACGTCCCAGGAGATTCCGGTAAAGACGGTACGCGTCGGCACCAGCGTGCCGTCGGAGATCTCGGGGGCATCCGCATAGCCACCGAACACATTGACTCTCGGGGTAACTGCAAGATCGGCCCGCAGCACATAACCATCGGCGCGCGTGCCGATATCGTCGGCTGCGTGGACCCAACGTGCCGAAAGCCTCAGCCGGCCGTCCAGGACATAGACTTGCACCCAGGGCGAGATTGTGGAGACCTCGGCGGTGGCGAAATTGTCATAGCGAGCATCGATGTTGAGCGAGAACGGGCCGAGCGCTTTCGCGGGCGCCATGATCCGCCACGAAGCGCCGGCCCCGACCGAATATCGTGCCAGGAAGTCGGCATCCGGCGTCGCCGCTGCCAGCACATAGGCCGAAACCGTGGGCGAAAAGGCCTGGTCGATACGGCCATCAATCTGAACATCGGTGCGACCGTAGCGAGTCGCCATCCGGGTGCGGCCCGAAATGGTCGTCTGCGGGGTGAGCCGATAGGCAAGGCCGGTCGAACTGTCTGTCCAATCACCAAGTCCATCGGTGAGGTCGCTCACTTCGCTACCGATATCGAGCCGCCATTTGCGCGGCGGTGACGCAGCTAGTCTCTGCTCGATGTCGCGCGAGCCGGGTTCGAGGGCAAGCGCCTGCCGGTAGGCATCGCGCGCGGCGTCGTCGTCGCCACGGGCGCGGCGCACATCGCCGATTCCCACCAGCGCTTCGGCATTGCGAGGATCGATCGCCAGAACCCGCTGAAACGATTGCTCGGCCCGCGTGTAATCCTGCTCGATCAGGGAAATCCGCGCGTCGAGGCCGAGCGCCTCGGCATTGTCAGGCACAGTGCCAAGCACGTCATCAACCGTTGCGCGGGCGCGCGGCACGTTGCCCTGCCAGATCGCCAGGCGGACCTTGCCGAGGCGGGCGTCGAGAAGGCCGGGCCTGATTGCCAGCGCCTGGTCGAAGAAATGCCCGGCCTCGTCGAATTTCTGTTGGGAGCCCGCCACGAGACCCATGGCGACCAGGATGTCGGTGTTTTTAGGCGCCAGCCGCAGCGCGCGGCGATAGGCGTTCTCCGCCTCGGGCAATTGTCCCGCCGCCCGCAATCTCTGGCCCTTCTCCATCAGGCCGGCGACAGGATCCGGCCGCGGCGGGCGCAGCTTCTTCCTCGCGGTCGCAGGCTTCTGCTTGCTGCTGTCGGCCTGCTGGGCCTTGCGGATGTTGGCGACAAGCGTCGCCGCGTCGGCATTGCCCCGCTCGGCACGCGACACCTCTTCTGCCAGTTGCAGCGCGGCGTCCAGATTGCCTGAGCGGAACTCGACCTGAGCGATGCCGAAGCTGGCATCCAGATAGGTCGGCGCAAGCGCAAGCGCCCTGGAAAAGGCTTCACGCGCCGCCGGCAGATTGTTGCGGCCAAGCTCGGCGAAGCCAAGTTGCACCAGGGCGTCGGCATTGTCGGGCTTGAGCGCCAGCGCACGCCGCAACAGCTCCGCCGCCTCGTCGAAATGCTGGGCTTGCCTGGCCTTGACGCCGGAAGCGTACAGTTCATCGACCGCCTGGGCCAGCGCGGCGGCAGGCGCCGATTCAACCGCCAGGAAAACGCATGCCGCAAGGACAGCGCGACGGCCACGCCACATCAGCGTTTGCCGCTCTTGCGCGCCAGCAGGCGCGCAAGCCGGGCCAGGAGCTCCTCGGGAATGAAGGGCTTCACAAGGTAGTCGTCGGCTCCCTTCTCAAGGGCCGAGACGATGTCCCTTTCGCCCTTGCGGGCGGTCAGCATGACAACCGGGATTTCCGACAAAGCCGGGTCGCTCTTGATGCGGGCAAGAACCTCCAGGCCGTCGGCCTTGGGCATCATCGCATCGAGCACGATGATGTCCGGCGCCTCATGCTCCGCCTTCAAGAGCGCTTCCGCCCCGTCTATGGCCTTGATGACCTCGTATCCCTTTGCCCTGAGCCTGAATTCCATCAGTTCGAGCAAGAGGGGATCGTCATCGCAAATCAGAACTCTTGCCTTCGCTCCGTTCACCAGCCTTGCTCCGGTTCGCGCCTCGTTTTGCCGCTTGCCCCCCGGAGTGATTGATCCATGAACCGACGTCCGCCAACGCGGTTCATGCAGACAGACACATTCTTCTCAATCTCTCGCCTAGCTCCGCCGATGCCGCGCGATTATAGACAACCTGATTCGCTACGCCTGCACCTCGGCACAATCAGTAGATGAATAAGGCGACATGGTATAGGAGCCGTGAACGGCGTCGCACAGTCTGCAGCCAGACTGCGCTCGGTGCCCACGCCAAACGTCGGCTCAGGCGCGCGATAGAAGCAATCTTTTGACTTCACCGGCAAGCGCAAGCGGGTCGAACGGCTTGGCGATCACCCCTACCGCCCCCATCGCCAGATAGCGTTCGACTTCATGCGTCTGGGTGCGCGCGGTGATGAACACCACAGGTATCGAAGCCGTCGGCCCGGACTCGGCCAGGCGCCTCAGCGTCTCCGGCCCATCCATGTCCGGCATCATTACGTCGAGCAGAATGAGGTCGGGCCGCCATTCGGCGGCATCGACCAGCGCCTGCATGCCGGACGGGCAGGACCGCACCTCGAATTCCGGCTCGAGCTCCAGCGACATCTGGGCGATTTCGCGGATATCGTCCTCGTCATCCACATAGAGAATCCTTGCGGGCATGAGCGTCACTCCTTGGCGTGCGCGGCAGGTTGAGTGCGGGGCGAAACCAACATGCTCCTGACCAGCTTTGCCACATCGATTTCCGACGCCCTGGTCTTGGTCATGATGGCCTGCACGCGATCACCTAGTTTCTGATCGAGCTCCGCCGCCGAAAACACTATGACCCCGGTCTCGAGCGGCAGATCGGCCAGCAGGTCCAACCCCGAGCCGTCGGGGAGTGCAATATCCAGGATAACCAGGTCGAAGAGATGCCGCGCGATCGCCTCCCGGGCGTCCTTGAGCGTCTTCGCCGAAGTAATCGAGACACCCGAACCCAACCCCTCCGACATCACCGCAAGCACGCCCTCATCGTCCTCGACATGGAGAATCTTCGGCCTCTGCTCGGTCCTGCCAGCAAGGATCTTGGCAAGGGCGGCGTGAAGCCGCTTTGAATCCACCGGCTTCTCCAGCCAGTCGACGATACCGACGGCGCTGCCGTTGAGCGAACGCCTGGCCTCATCGGCAACGGCGGAGATGACGATGACCGAAATGTCGGAATTCACCGGCGATGCCCTAATGTCATGGAAGAGTTTGATGCCGGATTCCCCCGCCAGCTTGATATCGAGGGTCAAGGCCACGTATTCGCGGGACCGCAGAAGCGCCTTTGCGGTGGCGATATCGGGTGCGACGTCGCTGGAAAAGCCTTCCGCATCCAAGAGTGCCGCAATCACTGCGGCGACGTCGGTCTCGTCTTCACAGATCAGAACCCGTAGGCGGCCATCGGGCTTCCGTGTCAGGTGCGGTGGCGGATACGGCCTTGGGTGGTGCCTGCGTACTTCTGCAAGGTCCACGTGGAACGAGGTTCCCTTGCCTTCCTCGGTTTCGAAGGAAACGGCTGCGCCCAGTTTTTCGGTAATGGCCTTGACGATGCTCAAGCCCAGGCCGGTGCCGCCTATCTTACGGGTGCTGGAGGCGTCGGCCTGCTCGAATTTTCCGAATATACGGCCGCGGAAAGCCTCCGGGATGCCAGCGCCCTGGTCCATCACGGAAATCCGCAGCATGTCGTGGTCATGACGCTGGAATTTCACTGTGACAGTACCGTCGGCATGCGAGAACTTGATCGCATTCGACAGGAGGTTCGCCATCACCTGATGCAGGCGATCCGGATCGATGTTGGCCTCGGCGCGCGGGGCATCGTCGATCAGAACGATCCTGATCCGGCTGTCAGCCATGTAGTTGGAGCTGGCGGCAATGGCCTGCTCCAGGACCTGACGGACAGGCATCTGCTTGATCTTGAAGGTGATCACGCCCGATTCGATCTTCTCCATATCCAGAATGTCGTTGATGAGAAGAACCAGCCTTTCGCTGTTGGTGTGCGCGATGTTGACGAGATTGGCGGCCTTGGGCGGCAGTTCGCCGGCCACACCGGCCGCGATCAGGCCAAGCGAGCCGCGGATGGAGGTCAGCGGGGTCCGCAATTCGTGGCTGACCGTGGAAATGAAATCGTTCTTGAGCTGGGCGGTGCGCTTCTGCTCGGTGATGTCGCGATTGTAGGTGATGACGCCGACGATCTTGCCGGCCTCGTCGCGAAAAGGGGCCTTGAGCGTGTAGAGCCAACCTTGCCGCCCATCGGGGAAAAGCGCGGGCTGGTCGATCCGCAACGTCTGCCCGGCCTCCAGCGCGCCCATCTCATCCTGCCGGAAGCGTTCGGCCACCTCCCTGGGGTAGAAATCGAAATCCGTCTTGCCGATCAGATCGTCGACCGAAGCGGCGCGAACCATTTCGGCGGTGGCGGGGTTGGCGGCGATGAAGCGGCCGTCGACATCTTTTATGTTCAGGCAATCCGGCAGTTCGCGAACCATGGCCCGGTAGGTCATGTTGGACATCAAGAGCTCCCGCCGGCGCTGCTGCCGGTCGAGCAGGACGCCGATGATGATTGTGCTGAGAAAGCGGAATACGAGGGAGGGGAACGTGCTCTGCTGCACAAGGCCCGTGACGGCTTGCGCCGGGATGACCAGGAGCGTGATCAGCCCGGCGAGAGCGACCGTTACGCCCAGACCGAATATGTCGTACATGGTGCGCGATCGGGCCGCGACGATGTGGTGCCACGCAATGCCTACGATTGCGGTAATGAGGATACCCATGACACCAGCACCCGCACCCTGCCCGCCGAGATGGACGCGATAAACAATGGAGCCGACCGTGGCGATGAGCATTGCCGGCCATCCGCCAAAGAACGCGGCAGCAGCAATGAAGGCGGCGCGCAGATCGACGACGAAGCCGGAGACGGACAGGGCAGTCGCCATGGAAATGATCGCGCCCACGCACATGACCATGCCGAGAAGCAGCGACTGCATCCGCCGCGAGAGACGCCCGGTGAAGTCCGCCACAAGGTCCCAGGCGACCACGAGGATGGAGACCAGGGCAAGGTTGGCGAGGAGTGAGTGCCAGATGTCGGTCATGACTTCGGCTCCTTTTTTCCGATAAATACCGACAAAACCTATCCGAGGTCTAAAGAACCTGCCCGGCCATGCCGTTCTATTCCCTTTGGGGCACATGGGACCCGAGAGTACCTTCCATGAAGCCGATCAGCTAATATTCGACTGCGTCATAAAATCAGATGAGCCAACGCCATGCGGCAAATTCGGGTCAGCATTTGCACATGATCTGGACAGTGTCGCCTTGAACATCTTCCTCTTTCCATACATAGGTCGGCCAGGTGGGTGGCGGCTCAACATGGAACTTCAATGAACCTTCCTATCTTCGCCATCAACCTCGATCGCGAGACCCAGCGCTGGAGCGAATTGCTCGCCAGCGCCGAAGCGGCAGGACTGACCTTGCAGCGCATTGCCGCCGTCGACGGTCGGGCGCTTGCTGAAAAAGACTGGACGGAGATCGATCTGCCAGCCGCGCGCAAGCTGAGCGGGCGCGACATCCTTTCGGGCGAATATGCCTGTTACCGCAGCCATATCCAGGCGCTGGAAACGTTCCTGGCCGGTGGCAGCGCCCATGGCCTGATCGTCGAGGACGACGTCCTCTTCAGCGAAAACACCATGCGGCGCATCGAGGCCATCATCGCGGCGGTGCCGGATTTCGATGTCATCAAGCTGACCAACCATCGCATGAGCTTCTTCATGCGCGCGGTCGAGACAGTGGAAGGCGACGAGATCGGTCGTGCGCTGCATGGCCCGCAAGGCTCGGCCGCCGCCTATCTGGTGACGCGGGAGGGCGCGCAGGGTCTGTTGTCGGCGCTCGCCGTTATGAAAATGCCATGGGACGTTGCACTCGAGCGCTTTTGGGCTACCGGCCTGAAAGTCTATTCGGTCCGCCAAAACGTGCTTGGCTTCGCCGCCAGCAGTGGAATCTCGGGCATAGCCGGCCCCTCGGGAAGCTACAAATCCGCAAGGCTGGGCGGGCCGAGCCGGCTACGTGCCGGGGTGTCGCGGGCCAGCGACGAGCTGCGCCGCCTGCATCACGTCCTGCTGCCGCCCCCTCTGCCGCGAGATGCCCTGGATGATGCCAAGGACAACGCGCCGCGCCACACCTTGCTTCTGTTGCTTGCGGCACTCGCCATTCTCGCTTTGGTCTCCGCGGTGTGGCGCGAGGCCGACACCTACCGCTATGCGGGCCTGGCGCTGGCCCTGGTCGCGGTCATCCGCTGGTTCAGAGTGGATTTGTGGACCTACAGCAAACCGCTGATCGGTTGGGTCGGCTTTCTGTGTCTGGGCTGGTCGCTCTATGTCTTCATCCGACTGGCGATCGTCTATTTCGGCACCCACCAGTTGGGTGGCGCCGAAGGCATTTACATGTTTCCGCTGTTCTACGCGACGACCGGCTTCGCGTTTCTGCTGTTTGTCAGGCAACCCGCACGGCTCGTGCTCTGGTTCATGATCCTCAGTCTCGTCTTCCTGGCGGCGGACACCTTCTATTCGGACATGTTTCAAGGCATCCAACCGGCCCCGTGGCTTTTCAACAATCCCATCCACGCGTCGGTGGCGGCCGGTTTCATCTTCCTCTGCACGCTGCAATTCATGGCCTACTCGGCCCAAAGAACGGACCTCGGGAAAGCAACCAAGAACCTGCATTGGGTCCTGTCGACAGCCGTCCTGCTGCTTGCCCTCGTCAATATCATCGAGATGCGGTCAAAGGGCGTGTGGCTTGCGCTTGCGCTCGCTCTGCTCTTGTTGGCGGTCATGACCCTGGCGAGAGGCCATCGCCGCGAACTGTTGGTTTCGGGTGGCGTGCTGGTGATCGTGGCGACCGGCATTGTCGCAGCACACAACATCTTCTCGTCCACCGCCGACGATACCATGGCATTCATCAAAACCTTGGTTCCGGATGTGTTCAGGCATGGGGTCCTCCCCGCCTTCGACCGCGCCATCGCGAGCGACGCGGTTCCGCTTGCAGCCAAGGAGAGGCTGATGCTGTGGGCGGATGCGATCAATATCTGGAAGCGCCACCCGATCTTCGGAGCCAGTTCCAGCTGGCTGACCGAATGGCAGAACAGAACCTATCATCCCATGATCTTCAACGTCTTCCACAATGGTTATCTGGAGATTGCCGTGCGCTATGGTGTGGTCGGACTGGCGTTCTTTGCCTTTCTCTACACCTGGTCGGCCAGGCAGGTTCTACTGGCCATGCGAGCCAAGCTTGTCGCTCCGGCCGCATGGTCCTGCTACATCTCCACACTGGTCTTCTTCGCCCTAAGCATCCTTACCAATTCCAACAACCGGCTGGCCATGGGTGAGGCCTTCATGTGGTTTGCCGCGGCGTTCGGCTTCTACTGTTTTTATGTTCGCCAGCAGAAGAACCTTGTCGCGCCGCGGACCTATTTTTAGGGCCTGCCGGCGCAGCACGTATCTGACCAGCCGATTGCGACCAATGCACCTTTGACGCCCCGCTCAATTTCCCGATAATCGGGAAAGTCGATGCCAAAATCCATGGCTTATCGCCGGCAACCCCTTCGTTACGATCGACACAGATCACAGACGGGGGTTGTCACGGACATGCTGACGGACAGGCAGGCACGCGAGGCGGTGGAGCAGTACCGCGAGGAAGGATACGCGGTCGTTCGACAATTCGTCGACGGCGACGAGATGATCCGGCTGAAGAAGGAAACCGATGCGGTCTATGCCGAAGGCCTCAAGCATCACGCCACCTTCCGGAACGGCAACCTGAATTTCCAGATCCTGCCTGAATCGGACTTTGGCCAACGCTATGTGCTGCAGGCTTACTGGTTTTCCTGGATCAATTCCTATTTCGAAGCATTCCGCCGCAATCCCCACTATCTGAAGCTGCTCGAGGGCCTGATCGGCCGTGACATAAGGCAGATCGCCCAACAGCTGCACTGGAAGCCGCCCGGCGCCAATGTCACGGGTTATCGCTTCCACCAGGATCTGCGCTTCCGTAACCAGGCCGCCTTCGACAATGTCGCCGACGCCACCGTGACAACAGGCCTCGCGGTCGATCGGGCGACGCTGGACAATGGCTGCCTCCAGGTCGTGCCCGGCAGCCACAAGCTCGGCTATCTCGGCCTGTCGGACGAGGGAACCGGCGAACTGATGAAGGGCCTGACCGCCGAAGAAGAGTTGCGCAAGGTCGGCATCGACCCGGCGACCATCGTTCCGCTGGTGCTGGAGCCGGGCGACCTTGCTTTATGGGGGCTGCTTACCGTGCACGGCTCCTCGCCCAACAAATCGCAGCACGACCGGGCCTTTGCGCTGTCCAGCTATGTGCGGGCCGATACGACGCAACGTGGCGAATGGGCGTTCAGGGACGGTGTTTCGGTGCCGCTCGGCAAGACGCCGGCACTGTGCAAATACGAAAAGCTCTTCGAGGAGCCGGGGCCGATGTACGACACCACCGCCTGGTGGAAATGACGCTGCCGCGTCGGGCGACGGGGGCAGAGGGGGCCTGGCGTTCGCGCCAGGCCCCTGACGGCGTTGGCCATGGGCAATCGCGCAGCATTTCAGGCGGTGAAGTCGGCCGACAGTTCGCGGATCAGGAAGTCGACGAACGCGCGCACCTTGGCCGCAATATAGGTGCGGTGCGGATAGAGCGCGTAGATCGGGCTGGAGCCAGGGCGAAACTCATCCAGTTGCACTTCCAGCCGGCCGTCCCTGATCGCAGCGTCGACCAGCAGGCTGGGCAGGTTGCCGATGCCGAAACCGGCGGTGGTCATCTGGTAGGCGACCTCGACGCTGTTGGTCGAGATGCGCCCGCCGACAGCCGCATCGAAAGGGCCGTCGGGTCCGATAAATGGCCACGTGCCAAGGCGCTTGGCGAAATTGCTCAGCACGCAGGAATGGCTTGCCAGCTCATCCGGGTGGACCGGACGGCCGTTTGCATCCCAATAATCGGGCGTGGCGCAGACATAGTTGCGGACTTCACCAAGCCGGCGGGCAATCAGGGCGGAATCCGCCTGACCGCCGAAGCGGATGGCCACATCGTAGCCTTCCTCGACAATGCCGACGACATAACGCGCGGTGAGGTCGAACTCGATCGTGGTGAGCGGGTTTTCTTCGAGGAATTTCGGCACCAGCTTGGTTATGCGCGTGTGGCCCAGAACATTGGAGCAGGAAACCCGGATCAGGCCGCGCGTCTCCTTGTGCAGGCCGCGCGTCGAATCCTGCAGTTCGGAAATGTCGTCGAGCAGGCTGCGCGCACGCGGAGCATAGTCGCGGCCCGCCTCGGTGAGGCTAAGACGCCTTGTGGTGCGATTGATGAGCCGGACGCCGAGGTCGTCTTCCAGTTCCTTGATGGTGCGGCTGACCGCCGTCGTCGACATGTTGAGATCGCGGGCCGCCGCCGACAGGCTGCCCAGCAGGCAGACTCGATCGAACACCCGCATCGCCGTCAGAAGATTCATCTTGCCTTCCCCTCGCCGTCGCGGCCCCGCCGCCATCGGCTGCGTCCTGTAGAAAACAGCGCCCAGCAACGACGCGGCAAGGGCATTCCACCGAATTTGGGCGTAAAATCAACAATGGGAGAACCGATATGACATCCAGACCTCTTCATCCGGCGATCGGCACATTTGCGAAAGGCGCGAAGAGCGGCGCGCTTGGCCGCCGCGAGTTCCTGGCGCTGGCCAGCGCCTTCGGCGCCAGCACCGCGATTGCCTATGGGCTCATCGGTCAGCCGGTCCCGGCGCGGGCCGAGGAAGCCGCCCAACCCAGGAAGGGCGGCGTGCTGCGTGTTGCCATGCAGGTGATGGAGTTGGAAGACCCGCGCAAGTTCAAGGTTTCGCAGATGGGCAACATCGCCATGCAGTTTCTCGAACCGCTGGTGCGCTGGAAGCCGGATTTCACCTTCGAGCCGGTACTGCTGCAGAGCTGGGAGATCAATGCGGACGCCACGGAATATGTGCTCAAGGTGCGCCCGGGGGTGAAATGGTCGAACGGCGACGATTTCACCGCCACGGATGTCGCCTTCAACATCACGCGCTGGTGTGAGAAGGATGCCGCCGGCAACTCGATGGCCGGGCGCATGACCGCGCTGATCGATCCCGACACCAAGGTGGCGCGCACTGGTGCCATCGAGGTTCGCGACGGCCACACCGTGGTCCTGAAACTGTCTCAGCCCGACATCACCATCATCCCCGCGATGACCGACTACCCGGCATTGATCGTCCACCACACCTTCAATCCGAAGGCTGCGCCACTGTCGGCCAACCCCGTTTCCACGGGCCCGTTCGAACTTAAAAAACTCGATGTCGGCGTTGCTGCCTCGGTGCGCAAGCGGCCGGACGGGTCGTGGTGGGGCGGCGAGGTGTTCCTCGACGGCATCGACTGGACCGACTACGGCACCGACTCGGCCGCCACCGTCTCCGCCTTCGAATCCGGTGAGATCGACCTGAATGGCCAGACGCAGTCCTATGACGTCGCCATGCTCGACAGGCTGGGCCTGAAGAAAAGCGAGATCGTCACTGCCGCCACCCTGGTCTCGCGCTGCAACGTCAACGCCAAACCCTATGACGACAAGCGCGTGCGCAACGCCATACAGCTTGCGGTCGACAACGAAGCGGTGCTGCAACTGGGCGCCGACGGCATGGGTATCGTCGCGCAGAACGATCATGTCGGACCGATGCATCCCGAACACGCCGACCTGCCGCCGATCAAACGTGATCCGGTCCGGGCCAGGGCATTGCTCGAGGAAGCCGGCCAGCTCGATTTCGAGTTTGATCTGATCTCGGTCGAAGCCGATTACCGCAAGGAAAGCTCCGATGCCGTCGCCCAGCAGATGCGCGAAGCCGGCTTCAAGGTGAAACGCACCGTCATCCCGGAATCGGCATTCTGGAACGACTGGACGAAGTATCCCTTCGCGACCACCAATTGGAACGCCCGACCGCTCGGCATCCAGACCTATGCGCTTGCCTACCAGACCGGTTCGGCATGGAACGAGACAGGGTTCGCCGATCCCGACTTCGATGCCAAGGTCCACAAGGCCAACGCCATCGCCGATCCGGAGCAGCGCCGTGCGGTGATGAAGGAACTGCAGGTCATGCTGCAGGATTCCGGCATCATCGTTCAGCCCTACTGGCGAAAGCTGTTCTGCCATATGAAACCTGCCTTGATGGGTTACCAGATGCATCAGGCCTATGAGCAGGACTTCACCCGGGCCTGGCTCGCCGCCTGATCGCGGGCGACAGGGCGGCGCATTCTGCAGCGCCGTCTTTACCCTTGGTCACCGGGAAAGTTGCGGCGTGGCGCCGCCATCAAGAACGGTCGTGGAGCAGTGCGGGCTTCGCATCGGACACGATGCACAGATGCGCCCACACATGCCCTGCCATGGCAGGTCAGCAGGGACCTCAGGCCGCCACATCAGACCAGCCGGCACACCAAGCATGCGAAACATTCTGGTTTCTGCGTCTGTCATCGTCACACTCCGGTTCACAACTGGAGCTTACTTTTGCCTGACGGCAGCGAAACCCGCTTTCCCCGACAACGACCTTCCCGAAAACCGGGAGAATTCACGCCTGGATGCCAACCGGAAGACAAGACCCGCGGCGGCAGGATCGAGTCACTTGAGCGATCTTGCCGCCTCCTCCTTGTGATCATACCGGATCTTAACAGGAGTCCGTCGCGCAGTTTAGCGGAAATCGCCCGACTTGTTGTTGCGCGGAACTCCGGTCTGTCGCGGACGTTAAGCCCGGCAAGACATTTCTTGCTGAAGCAAGAGCGAGTATTGTGAAGCGGACGCAACCAGTCCCGAGCCACACACGGCCTGTTGGATTTGACGCAATGGTATGTTGAAATGACGGAACAAGCGGAGTTATTCCCATCCGATTTGGAGATTCTAAATTGCCAGTCCGAATATGCTGCGTCTTTGGGACCTGGCAATTGCTCAGCTTGGTTGCCTCACTTCGCCAGTCAATAGCGGATGAAAGCTCGCCGCCGCAACAGGAGCATGAGGACTATCTTGTCCTTTATGAAACGGCCGGCGTTTCCGAGCATTTCAAGACTGATCTTGCTAAGCTTGCGTCTACAGTATGGACCTGGAAACGGATCATATGGGCATACGACCTTCTGACATCCGAGCGTAAATATGGGCAACTGCAAATTTTCCGGATCCATCATCAGATCCGAGCCACGATAGGTCTTGAAGTGAGTTCCGCAGATGAAATCTGGGCCTGCTTCGTTAACCGGCCATCGGAAAAAATACTGCTGGACTCATACCCAAGAGCCAAGATCGTTCTGTATGAGGATGGCTTGACATCATACCTTCCGTTTGAAGTGTCAACCATGGCACGGCCGCCAGGCACCAGGCTTCGAAAGCGCATCACCGGAGCCTTTATTGCAGGCCTCTCTGCAATTTCACCGGCGCTCCGTTTAAGGAAAATGGCTGACAAGATAGAAAGACGCCACCTGAAACGGGTGAGACTCTTTTACTCTTTGCTTAGCGAAATCCCCGTTCCATATGCTCTGGCGGATGTACCGAGATCGCAGGTCGGCGCTTCACTGATGCGCGATTTAATAGATGAGGTCAGCAGGGATGCGCTTTCCGGCGACAATGGAGATTGCCGTGCGTCAACCAACCCGCGGATCCTGCTGCTGGGCCAGGCATTGTCACGAAACGGCATAATGTCGTACGCGCAAGAGGCGGCGATCTATCGGCACATTGCGGAGCAGATCGTCGAGAGGGGATACGATATCGTCTGGAAGGAACATCCTAGAATAAGGGCGCCCTTCTTCCCCGAGTTGCTTGATGCGGTCGGAAACATGACATCCGACCCCAGCACCAGGATCACGGAGGCGAACCTTCCGCACACATACCCGATAGAGCTTATCGTATCCCGGATGAATATCGTTTGCTGCGTCTCCGGCACGTCAGCCGCCCTTCTTTATCTGAAATGGCTTTACGGCATCAAAGCATACACATTTGCAGAAACATTGATCCCGCTCATGACCGGCGCGGACATTTTAATGAGTGACATGGTAAGGACCCATGCGATGCCTTTTTCAGCGCTCCAATCTTCGAATGAGACACAAGCAGGTATCTGTTGAAGGCGGGTGTCCGGTTTAGTGACACGTATGGCACCCATGATATCCTGATGGATGCCATGCTCAGCGGGAACACGCGGTAACCAATGCTGGTTCGGTGCGGACAAGCCACATCGATAATGGCGACAAACTATTTTCTGGCCTGTTTTATATGAGACCGGCAGACTACGACGCCGTTCTGGGGACCCGACAATCGTTTTAATCCAAGTATGTCACGCTCGAGGACAGAGCCGCGCTGTTTAATGATGCCTATGTCGACGACACCCACTTGGAGTGCGTTGAAACCGTCAAGTACGACAGGAATCTGCTGGTGTTGTTCATCAATTCGATTGAATCGGTCCACGGCGTCACAGTCCGCCAGCACACAGCCAAATGCCGGCTTTTCGTCAATCTGGCTGGAGAAGTCGAAAAGCCGTTTTACATCAAAGGAAAAAGATACGGCCGCGCTATGTTCCGGTGCACCAAAGCCAGGATGAAGCGGAACAAACCTGGCTAAAGAGGCTCAAGCAAAAATTGCGGCTTTGAAAGACAACGCCGTCGATCTGAGTTTCAGCCTGAACCGCCAATACCGAGCCGGATTCGACCTTTGCGGCGGCCAGGCACAGATTGGAACAGAATGAGATTTTATCCAGCCGCCGAACGGATCGCTTTTTTCGGCACGCTTATCGCTGTTCTTGCCCTTGCATTGCTGCCTATACCCCGACTCGAGGAGTATGGGATCGATATCGGTTTCCGGTCCGACAAGCTGAACCACGCCGGCGCCTTTGCCGTCATGACTTTCCTTGGAGGGCTCGGCTGGCCCGATCGCAAGACAAGGCTGATCGTCTTCCTCGCCATGGTTGGAGCGGCGATCGAGGTCCTCCAGGGCACGGCGCTGATACGACGTGATCTGGATGTGTTCGACTGGGTTGCCGATTGCGCCGGCATCGCATGTGGCCTCGTGGCCGTGATCTGTGTGAACTGGATCTTGCGGCGCAGAGGTTGAGCCTGTTGTCAGGCCTTATGTGCACGGCGCCGATAGCCACAGGAGTTCGCCCTCGGCTCCATTGACTCGGCGAAATCGGATTGCAACGATCCGATCCGGGAGTGGCGATTTTTCTACCTTGGCCGGACAGATGAAGCTTCGGGCGCGGCACCCAGGAAGCGCACCATCAGTATTGAGGGACGATGACGATCAAGATCAGGCTTCCGGGTGGTGTGTTGAAGGTCAAGCAACGTCATGAACTGCGGCGGCGGGAGTACAAGGGCGAAGTCCCGGTCTGGCAGTGTGGCAAATATTTCGTCATCTGGTGGCCCAGTACAATTCCTGATCGACCCTCCAAGAGCTCGAATACTGACAAGGAGCTTGAAATGACCCTTCCATCGACTGGAGAAGGCACGTAAGCTCTATGCATCATGGCTTTGCGAATCAGATTGCCGGGGGGCACACTGAAGGTGAAGACCTACCGCGAACTGCGTGATCGCGAGCGGGATCGCAGGGTGCCTGTGCTGAAATTGGGATCACTCTATTTCGTCTGGGCTTCGGCCAAACTGCATTCGCACAAACACAATCCGACGCTCTGATTTTTTTGCCGGGGTTCACACTTTTCCCTGAAATCGCTCCAGAGCCGCCCATTCGCAGGTAGCGCGACCTGGGTCAGCTTGCCTCGCGCATCGCCTCGGCCGCCTGCAGGTCGACCGACACCAGCTGACTGACGCCCTGCTCGGCCATGGTCACGCCGAACAGCCGGCTCATGCGCGCCATGGTGATGGGATTGTGGGTGATGATGACGAAGCGCGTCTCGGTGGTGGCGGCCATCTCGTCCATCAGGTTGCAGAAGCGCTCGACATTGTGATCGTCGAGCGGCGCGTCGACTTCATCGAGCACGCAGATCGGCGCCGGATTGGTCAGGAACACAGCGAAGATCAGCGACATCGCCGTCAACGCCTGCTCGCCACCGGACAGCAGCGTCATGGTCTGTGGCTTCTTGCCGGGCGGGCGGGCAAGGATTTCGAGACCGGCCTCGAGCGGATCGTCGGATTCGATCAGCTGCAATTCCGCCGTGCCGCCGCCAAACAGATGCGAGAACAGCCGCTGGAAATGCCCGTTGACGACCTCGAAGGCGGCCAGCAGCCGCTCACGGCCTTCGCGGTTGAGGCTCTGGATCGCCTGCCTGAGCTTGCGGATCGCCTCGATGATGTCCTCGCGCTCCGACACGATCGCCTCCAGCCGGTCGGATAGCTCCTTCTGCTCCTCCTCGGCGCGCAGATTGACGGCGCCGAGCCGTTCGCGCTCGATCTTCAGCCGATCGAGCTGACGCTCGATCTCGGCCATTTCAGGCATCGGGCTGTCAGCCTCAAGACCGGTGTGGCGGATGACCAGATGCGGTGGTGTGTTCAGCGTCTCCTGGATGCGCGCCTCGACCTCCAGCCGGCGTTCGTCGGCTGCGGTCAGCCGCTCTTCGGCGCGAACGCGGGTCTCGCGCGCCTCGGCCAGGAACTGGATGGCGCCGGCGGCGGCCTTGTCCAGTTCGGATTGCCGGTTCTCCGCTTCCTGCAAACGGTCGGCCGCCGCCTTGCGCAAGCTCTCGGCCTCGGTGAGCTGCGACAGCAAGGCACGCCGCTTGGCGTCGATTTCATCGGGAGCATCGGCCAGCCGCTCGCGTTCGGCCTCGGCCTCGGCCTTGCGTTCGCCGAGCGATGCGATCTGCGTCGAGGCGTTTTCGGCCCGCTCCAGCCAGTTGCTGCGCTCGGCGCCAATGGCATCGAGCCGGCGCGCGCGCGCCTCGGCTTCGCGCCGCAGCCCCTCATGCACGGCACGCGCATCGGCAAGCGCGGCGCGGTCGCGGGCGACATTGGCCGAGGACTGTTCGAGCTGCAATTGCAGATCGCCAAGATCGGGCGCGTCCTGCAGCAGCATTTCCGCCTCGGCGAAGGCGGCCGAAATCTCCTCATGGCTGTCGACGATGCGGGCGCGCGCTTCATCGAGCGCGGCGCGCCGGCTCTGCAATTCGCCGCCGGCTCTCTCGGCCTCGGCCAACGCATTGCGGGCAGCGTCCAGCCGATGCTGGGCGTCACGACCGGCCTGGCGCGTGTTGCGCTCGGCCTCGCTTGCCAGGCGCAGCGCCTGTTCAGCCTCTCCCAGCGCCTCCTCGGCCTGGCGCAGGACGAGCGTCGCCTGTATCGCCTCGGCATCGAGCTCAGCCAGCCGGTTCTTCTGCGCCAGCCGTTGTGCTGCGGCGGTCGGCGCATCGGCGCTGGCGGTAAAGCCATCCCAACGCCAGAGCGCGCCTTCACGGCTGACCAGCCTCTGGCCGGGAGCAAGCAGCGATTGCAACCGGCGGCCGTCGCCGGCGGTATCGACGATACCGACCTGCGCCAGGCGGCGGGCGAGCTGTGCCGGCGCGTGAACCACGCTGGCAAGGCTTTTTACGCCTTCGGGCAGGGCCGCGTCGCCGGGCTGGATCCCGCTTTCGCCCCAATGCACCGGAGCGCTGCGGTCGAGCGGCACGTCGAGATCTTCGCCAAGGGCCGCACCCAGCGCCGTTTCGAAACCGCGATCGACGCTGATCTGTTCCAACACGGCCGGGAAGAGATCCCCACTGGCGGCATTCAGGATTTTTGCCAGAGTGCGCGCTTCGGTTTCGATCCGTGCCAGCTCGGCCCTGGTATCCTGAAGCGGTGGCCGGGCGGCGCTTTCGACAGCGCGGGCATCGATGACCGACTGCTCGGCCTCGGACACGGCAGCCTCGGCCTCCTCCAGCAGCGCCATGGCCTGTTCGACCAGCACGCGCTTCTCGGCCGGATCGGGCAGGCCAGCGACCTTGGAGAGTATCTCCGACAATTCCCGGTCGACATCGGCAAGCTGACGCGCGAAGCGGTCGCGGCGCTCGGCGGTGTCGCGCAGCGTCCGTTCGATCTGGTTGCGCGAGGCGGCAGCCTCGGCCCGTTCGGCGGTCAGCGCGGCGAGCTTGGCTTCGCTTTGCGAAAGCGTCGACGCCGCCTGTTCGAACGCCGCACGGGTGGTGGCTTCGCGTTCGGCGGCGCCGGCATTTTCCGAATTGAGTGCTGCCTCTTCGGTGCGAAGGCGCTCGAGAATGTCCGCATTGTCGCGGACCATGCGCTCTTCACGTGCGATATCGCCGTCGAGCTGCTGCAGCCGGCGCTCGAGTTCGCTCTGACGGGCGCGGATGCGACCGGCTTCCTCCTCGATCTGCGACTTGGCGATCGACAGGCGCTGGAAGGCAGCGGCGGCGGCGGCTTCCGCGTCGCGCAGGTCCGGCAGCCTATGAGCGCCGATGCCTTGCTCCCTGGCGGCGGCCATCTGGGCTGCGGCGCGGTCGCCGACCAGTGCTGTCGCAACCGCCAGCGCCGAACGTGCCTCGCCTTCCTGGGTCTTGGCCAGTGTCCAGCGCAAATGCAAAAGCGTCGCTTCTGCCTTGCGGATATCGGCCGACAGGTTCTTGAAGCGGGACGCCTGGCGCGCCTGGCGCTTCAGGCTTTCGATCTGGCTTTCCAGCTCGCCGACGACGTCGTCCAGTCGTTCGAGGTTCTGCTCGGCCGCCTTCAGCCGCAGTTCTGCCTCGTGGCGGCGGGTGTGCAGGCCGGAAATGCCTGCCGCCTCTTCGAGCAGCGCGCGGCGTGCCTGCGGCTTGGCCTGGATCAGTTCGCCAATGCGGCCTTGACCGACCATCGACGGCGAACGCGCGCCGGTTGACTGGTCTGCGAACAGAAGCTGCACGTCCTTGGCACGGGCCTCCTTGCCGTTGATACGGTAAAGCGAGCCGGCCTCGCGCTCGATGCGGCGCGACACCTGCAGTTCGTCGGCATCGTTGAAGGCAGCGGGCGCCGAGCGGTCACTGTTGTCGAGGAAAAGCGTGACTTCGGCGGTGTTGCGTGCGGGCCGAGTGCCCGAGCCGGAAAAGATGACGTCGTCCATGCCGGACGCGCGCATGTTCTTGTAGGAGCTTTCGCCCATCACCCAGCGCAGCGCCTCGACAAGGTTCGACTTGCCGCAGCCATTCGGCCCGACAATGCCGGTCAGGCCGCGTTCGATGACGAACTCGCCGGGCTCGACGAAGGACTTGAAACCGAGGAGGCGAAGGCGCGAAAACTTCATTCGCCCCGCCCACTAAGCGGATTTCCGTGATTTTGCGAAAGGAATTCGCGGCACGACAGGAAGCCGCGCACGCCGAAGCGCCGCCGCCTCAGGGCTGACTGGATGTCAGAGCAGAGGGTCGATGATGGCCGACATTTCCTCAATCGACATCGCCCCTTTGTAGGTCTTACCGTTGATGAAGAAGGTCGGTGTCGAGTCGACCTTGAATTCATTGGCGCCGCGCTTCTGGACCGATCTCACATCGTCCAGAAGTTTCTGGTCCGTCAAGCAGGCCTCGAAGGACTCCTGTGTAAAACCGGCGAGCTTCGAGATTTGCAGCAGCGCATCCTTGGTATTCTGAACGCCAACCCAGTTCGCCTGCTGCCTGAACAGGACGTCGACCATAGGGTAATAGTTATCCTTGGCGCAGCGCGCCAGCATAAAACCGGCTTCGGCGCTCGGATCGAACGGGAATTCGCGCAGGATGTAGCGGACCTTGCCGGTGTCGATGTACTTGGTCTTCAGGTCCGGAAAGGTGGTCTCGGCGAAATGCGCGCAGTGTGGGCAGGTCATCGAGGCGTATTCGACGATGGTGACCTTGGCGTCATCCTTGCCAAGCTGCTTGTCGGGCAGCGCACCCGGCTTCATCAGTTCCGCCACATCCACGGTGCCCTGGGCCTCCGGCGCGGTGGCGGCGGCCGGCGTGGCCGCCTTCGCGGGGGCGGCCGGGGCCGCAGGCTTCACATCCGCGGCCTTCGCCTCCTCGCCAGAGTCGCTGCAGGCGGCGAGCAGGGCCACCGCCGGAATGGCGGCCAGCGAAGACAGGACATTTCTGCGAGACAAGCTTTGACCAAACGGGGGACGGTTCATACGAATCACCTGACAAGGGTTGGATTTTGCAATGCAAAGACACGAAAAGGCGAGAGTTGGCGCGAATTAAGGCATCTCGATCCCCAATCCAATCGCGAAACCTGACAAGGGCGATCACGAATGCGAGATATTGACGACGAATCCATGACTTTCTTCAAGACGCCTATGATTTTCTCTCCCCAATAATGGTCGCGCCAAGTTTCTCCAGCGAGGCGCGCAGTTCATCATTATCGACCAGGCCGACAGTTCCCGACAATTTCGTCTTCTCAGCCGCCGTCAGCGGCCTCAGGGCCGGTTTGCGCTTTCCTTTGTCGGCTGTCACCGGCTTCTGCAGGATCCTGATGCGGTTGATGGCGGTGAAGCCGAGGAAGGCGTTGACCCGGTTGATGATCTCGCCCGTCTCGTGCTGCAGATGAAGTGCCGCCATGCCTTCGCAGGCAATGACCAGCACGGCCGGCTCGAACGGATCGTCCTCATGCATACGGCGCGGCCACTGGATTTTTTCGGGGCGCGAATGGCTGGCCAGCCGCGGGCCGGCGATCTCGTCCCATGACTGGACGAGGCCGATCGAAATGCCGGCCCGCTTGCGCAGCACCGGATCGAGGATCCTGGTCGCGAGATCGCTGACCGGGACGGGATTGCCGTAGGGCGTTCTCCCTGCCATGTACGTCCTCCAGCGACGACCCAGCAGATAACGGCCAGGCCAATACAAGATCAATGGCACCAGCAGACCAGACCCGCAAGACCGCATCCTGGGATAGTGGCAAAGCCACATCCGGAGATAGCAGCACAGCTGCATCCGGTGTCAGCGACGATATCGCATCCCGCCTGCTCAGCTGGTACGATGTGCATCACCGTGAATTGCCGTGGCGCATCACACCAATTGAGCATGCGCGCGGCGTGCGGCCTGATCCCTACCGCATCTGGCTCTCCGAGGTCATGCTGCAGCAGACCACCGTCGAAGCGGTGAAGGCTTATTTCAAGGTATTCGTCGAGAAATGGCCCGATGTCGAAGCGCTGGCCGCGGCGCCCACCGAGGACGTGATGAAGGCCTGGGCCGGGCTCGGCTACTACTCCCGCGCCCGCAATCTCAAGGCCTGTGCCGATCTTGTGGCCGCGCGTGGCGGCCGGTTTCCCGACACGGAGACGGGTTTGAGAGAACTGCCCGGCATCGGCGCCTATACGTCGGCGGCCATCACGGCGATTGCCTTCGATCGCCCCGCCGCCGTTGTCGACGGCAATGTCGAACGTGTCATCTCCCGGCTGTTTTCGATCACAACCCCGCTCAGCGAAGCCAAGCCCGAGATCCGTGCCCATGTCGAGCGCATGGTGCCCGGGACAAGGCCTGGCGACTTCGCCCAAGCGATGATGGATCTCGGCGCCACCATCTGCACGCCACGCCGGCCGCGCTGCATGCTGTGCCCGCTGCGCGAAGACTGCAGCGCGGTCGTTTCAGGCGATCCCGAGCACTTCCCGGTGCGCCTGCCCAAGGCCGACAAGCCGCAGCGGCACGGCGCGGCCTTTGTCGCCGTGCGGGCCGACGGCGCCATCCTTCTGCGCAAACGGGCAGAGAAGGGTTTGCTCGGCGGCATGACCGAGGTGCCGACGACGGGCTGGACCGCGCGGATCGATGGGGCAACCACGGAAGCGGCCGCGCCCTTTCCCGCCGACTGGCGGCATGCGGGCCGCATTGCGCATGTCTTCACGCATTTCGCTCTCGAACTCGAAGTCTTTCACGCTCTCATCAAAGGTGATGCGCCAGACGGGCATTTCTGGTCGCTCGCTCACGAGATTTCCGGCGAGGCGCTGCCGACTGTCATGAAAAAGGCAATCGAGGCTGCGATACCCGGCGCGACGAAAAAGCCGTCGCCACACAGTGCAAAGAGGCCCCATGACTGAAATACGCCACATCGTTTTCGACATCGGCAGAGTGCTGATCCACTACGATCCCAACATTCCGTTCAGCCGCCTCATTCCGGATGCCGAAGAGAGAAAGTGGTTTTTCGACAATGTCTGCACGCATGATTGGAACATCGAGCAGGATCGCGGCCGCACCTGGGAAGAGGCCGAGGCGCTGCTGATCGCGGACCATCCCGATCACGCGGAAAACATCCGCGGTTTCCGCCGCCATTGGCACGAGATGGTGCCGCATGCTTATGACGACAGCGTCGCCATCATGGTCGGCCTGATCGAGAGCGGCCACGACGTGACCATGCTGACCAACTTCGCCAGCGACACGCTGGCCGAAGCCCGCGAGCGCTTCGATTTTCTCAATCGTCCGCGCGGCGTCACCATCTCCGGCGAGATCGGCATGATCAAGCCCGATCGCGGCATTTACGATCATCACATCGCCGCCTTCGGCCTCGAACCGGCCGCGACGCTGTTCATCGACGACAGCCAGAAGAATGTCGACGGCGCCAAGGCGGCCGGCTGGCAGTCGGTGCTGTTCACCGATGCAAAGGCGCTTCAAGCAGACCTTGAGCGGCATGGCATCGCGACCTGATCGAGACCGGCAATGGGCAAGCTCGTTCTGACCTTCAACCCGGAATGGTCAATACTTGACGCCAGTGTCGAGCATGGCCACTTTCGAGGACGTGGCGATGCCTATTTCCCGACCGACGAGGTAAGCGAATTTATTGTGTCATTGCAGGCCTATCCGCTTAAACGCGCGGATCTGGTCCTGAGATCGCCCGGCCTGATAAGCATCTCGGTTTTCCCGGCGGATGGCGTCGGTCACCTGTTCGTCCGGATCGAGGTCGCGGAGGAGATCGAAGCCCGTGACTTCGCGCGTGTGCGACTCCGGACGGACTATTCGCGTCTGTCGCGTTTTGCCAGTCAGCTCTCACTGATGGCGAAAGGCGAGGTCAGCGAAATCATCCTGGAGGAAGACAAGGCCTGAGCTGCCGATCAGGCCCCTGCCCGCTCCATGCCGAGCCGCGCGATGCGGCGAAGCTCGTCGATCGGGGTCAGGCCACCGCTGCGCTCATAATGCCAGAAGGTCCAGCCGTTGCAGGCGTCCAGCCCCTGCACTTCGGCACCGATCTTGTGGATCGAGCCGGCGCTGTCGCCGATCGCCACCGTGCCGTCGGCGCGCACCTTGGCCGCCCAGCGCTTCTTGGCATCGTAGAGCGTCGCGCCCGGCATCATCAGGCCGGTGTCGATCAGGCTGACAAAGGCGACGCGCGGCTCGGCGCGCTTGCCCGTGAGAACGGTCAAGTCGGCCTCTTCCAGCGGCCGCACCGCGTCGATGCGCTCGTTGGCGGCGTCGATATAGGCCTGCTCGCGTTCGATGCCGACGAAATGGCGGCCGAGACGCTTGGCCACCGCGCCCGTGGTGCCTGAGCCGAAGAAGGGATCGAGCACGATGTCGCCCGGTTTGGTCGAGGCCATCATGATGCGGGCAAGCAGCGCTTCCGGTTTCTGCGTCGGATGCAGCTTGTCGCCATTGTCGTTCTTCAGCCGCTCGCCGCCGGTGCAGATCGGAAACAGCCAGTCGGAGCGCATCTGGATGTCGTCGTTGGACGCCTTCATCGCTTCGTAGTTGAAGGTATAGCCCTTGCCCTTCTGATCGCGCGTAGCCCAGATCATCGTCTCATGCGCGTTCTGGAAGCGGCGGCCACGGAAATTTGGCATCGGGTTGGTCTTGCGCCAGACGACGTCGTTAAGGATCCAGAAGCCGAGATCCTGCATCTTGGCGCCGACCCGGAAGATGTTGTGATAGGAGCCGATGACCCAGATGGTGCCGTTGGGCTTCAGCACCCGGCGCGCCGCCAGCAGCCAGGCACGCGTGAAAGCGTCATAGGCCTCGAAACTCTCGAACTGGTCCCAGTCGTCGTCGACGGCGTCGACCTTGGACTGATCGGGGCGGTGCAGGTCGCCGTCGAGCTGCAGATTGTAGGGCGGATCGGCGAAGATGACGTCGATCGATTTTTCGGGCAACCGGTCGAGCGCGGCGACGCAGTCGCCCTTGAGGATCGTGTCCAGCCATTCGGATTGCTGGGGAGCGTGGGATAGCTCGTCGAGAAGACGCACGGCAGACATTCTGACACCCAAGGCACGCGTTACTGTTTACTCTCCGTTATGGTTACCGATCAGCGTAAATATTCCGTGAAGGCCAAGGGACGGGTGTGGCGAATTTGCGAAGGCGGCCCTGTTGGTGTATGCCGCGCCGCCTGAGCCTTCCGAGGCCACTTCGCCCTCCTATTGTCCGGATCACCATGCCCCAGCCAGACCTTGTCATCTTCGATTGCGACGGCGTGCTCGTCGATTCCGAGATCATCGCCGCCCGCGTCGACGCCGAGCTTTTGACCTTGGCAGGATACGAGATATCGGCTGAGGAGATTTCGGAGAGCTATGCCGGCCTGACCTTCAAGGACATCATGCTGCGGGTCGAGGAAAAGTCCCGCATCCCCTTCCAGGCCTCTCTGATCGACAGGGAGGAACAATTGGTCGACCGCAAACTGCGCAGCGACGTCCGCGCCATCGATGGCGTGCGCGAGGCCGTTGCCGCGGTAAGCGTGCCGCGCTGCGTCTGCTCGAATTCACGCTCCGAGCGGATCGAATTCATGCTGGAAAAGGTGCATCTTCTGCCGTTTTTCACCGACCGGATTTTTTCGGCGATGGAAACACCGACCGGGAAAACGAAACCGGCGCCGGACGTGTTCCTGTTCGCGGCGGAGAAACTCAGCGCCAACCCGGCGAACACTTTCGTTATCGAGGATTCCGTGCACGGCGTTCACGGCGCAAGGACGGCGGGCATGCGGGTGATCGGCTTCACCGGAGCCGCCCACAGCTATCCCGGCCATGCCGACGCGCTCACCGAGGCCGGCGCCGAAACGGTGATCCGCCGCTGGGCAGAGTTGAAAAGCGTGATCGCGGCGCTGTCGGAGTGGTCGGACGCCTGAGGGCGATTGAATTTCGCCCTCGTGGCGGGACTTTTCTCGCCCGGTCGGTCTACCGTTCTCGTGCTTCAGAGTGGTAGGAGGCGATACTGCAATTTTGGGAGCTGGTTTTCATTTCAAAACCCTGATGGCTATGCGATGATTGCGTCATGACGATTGAGCTTGAAATCACGCCAGAGTTACAGGCCCGCATCGATGCTATCGCGGCGCGGTCCAGCCTGTCCGCGTCGGAAGTCGTTGCGGACGCGCTTGAGAACGGCCACTCCCTTGAGTGGCAGGAGCGGTTTTTAGACAAGGTGAACGCAGGAATTGAAGCGGCCGACCGTGGTGAATTTGCCAGCCGTGCCGATATCGAGCGGGTGTTGAACAAGTACCGCCCCACCTGATGCAGGTTTCATGGACGAGCGCCGCTCTCGACGACCTCGACCAGATTCAGGATTTTATCGCGCAGGACAGTCCCGTTGCGGCGTATCGGCTAACAGCCGATCTGATTGGTCGCACCGACGAACTCTTGGCGTCAAATCCCATGGTCGGACGCAAGGGACGAGCGGGCGGAACCCGCGAGCTTGTGATAGCGCGGACATCCTATATCGTTGTTTATCGGGTGCGCGGCAGTGACGTTGAAATCATCGCCGTTGTCCATGGGGCCAGAGAATGGCCGGAGAGCCTCACATAGCCCGCCCATGTCTTGTGTTCGCCGCTTAGTTCGTCGCGGCGGCTCTCTTCCTCTGCTTCTTCTTCGGCTTGTCGGCCGTTGCCTGATGCGCGGTTTCGTCATAGCCGGCAAAGGCCTGATAGTCCTGCGCCGTCGGCTCGGGCACGACAATATTGGAATCGGTGAAGACGAACTGCGTGGCGACCGAAGGATCGGTGACCTGGACCTGATACTGGTGGATCTGCGAATAGAGGACCTCGGTGCCATGCATCACAGCCGTGCGGATGGGCATGGTGATGGTGCCTGGAGAAAACTTCGGTCCGGGGACAATCTTGCCGGCGACCGCGATCTTCATCGTCAGCTGGCCGTTGGCACGGCTGCAGTCGCGTGTCACGTCGCTGACCGATGCCTGGTAGATGATGTTGGCCGATTCGTCGGGCGGAGTTGCAGCAGCGGCGTCAGCCTCGGCCTGGGCCGCGGCATCCTGCGCGGCGTCGCCGGTCTTCTTGATCCTGGGCTTGGGCTTCTGAGCTTCCTTGGAATAGGTGTTGAAGAAAGCCGTGCCGTCCCGCACCGTCACCCTGGGACAATAGGCCTGCAACTGGCTGGCCAGTATCTTGGGATCCTGGGGCGGCGGTGGCGCCGTCGGGTCCTCCTTCTTGCCTATGCCGAGGTTCAGGATGCCATTGTCGCCCGATTGGCAGCCGGCGGCGGCAAGCATAAAGCCGGTGAGCGCAAGACCCGCCAAAAAGCGACCACTGAATGTACGAAACGCCATGAAACTGCACTTCCCTCTCGCAAAGCTGGTGACGTATATCAACCGCGCGGCAAAAATGCGACTGAGCCAGCGCAGAAATTAACCACCTTGCGGTGGATGGAAAAGCCAAGCAGTAACGGAATTGTGACATGCATTATGTGAGTACCCGCGGGGAAGCCCCCGTTCTTGGATTTTCCGACGCCGTGCTGGCCGGGCTGGCGCGCGACGGCGGGCTCTACGTGCCGCGCGAGTGGCCACAGTTTTCCGCCGCCGAGATCCGCGCCATGCGCGGCCTTGCCTATCCCGAACTTGCCATCCGCGTGCTGTCGCCGTTCCTTGGCGACGAGATCCCGGCCTCCGTTTTCGAGCGGCTGGTGCGCGAAGCCTATGCCACCTTCCGCCACGAGGCCGTCTGCCCGCTGGTGCAGACCGGCCCCAACACCTTCATCCTGGAACTCTTCCACGGGCCGACGCTCGCCTTCAAGGACGTGGCGATGCAGCTTCTGGCCCGGCTGATGGACCATGTGCTTGCCGAACGCGACCAGCACGCCACCATCGTCGGCGCCACCTCGGGCGATACCGGCGGGGCGGCCATCGATGCCTTTGCCGGTCGCAGCCGGACCGACATCTTCATCCTTTTCCCGCACGGCCGCGTCTCGCCGGTGCAGCAGCGGCAGATGACGACGTCGACGGCTGCAAACGTCCATGCGCTGGCGATCGAAGGCAATTTCGACGATTGCCAGGGCCTGCTCAAGGACATGTTCAACGATCACGGATTTCGCGACCGGGTGGCGCTTTCGGGCGTCAACTCGATCAACTGGGCCCGGATCATGGCCCAGATCGTCTATTATTTCTCCTCGGCGCTGTCGCTTGGCGCGCCGGACAGGCCGGTCTCCTTCACCGTGCCGACCGGCAATTTCGGCGATATCTTCGCCGGCTACGCGGCCAAGAAGATGGGCTTGCCGATCGAGCGGCTGGTCATCGCCACCAACGACAATGACATCCTGGCGCGGACCTTCGCGACAGGGGAATATCGCACCAAGGGTGTCTTTGCGACCACGTCGCCGTCGATGGATATCCAGGTGTCGTCCAATTTCGAACGCCTGCTGTTCGAGGCCTCCGGCCGTGACGCGGCGACCGTGCGGCGCTACATGGACGGTCTGAAGCAGTCCGGCGCTTTCACCATCGAACCCCAGCAAATCGCCGGGATGCGGTCGGAATTCGACGCCGGCCGGGCTGATATGGACGAGGTCGCCGCCACCATCCGCTCGACGCTCGCGGCCAGCAACTATCTGCTCGATCCGCACACCGCGGCAGCTGTGCATGTCGCTGCGGGCAAGGCGTCAGGCGCCGTGCCGATGGTGGTGCTGGGTACCGCACACCCGGCAAAATTCCCGGCCGCCGTCGAAGCCGCCAGCGGCGTGTCGCCCGCACTGCCCGCATGGCTAGGTGGGTTGATGACATCGGAGGAAAAATACACGGTACTTCCCTCCGACCTGAAAATGGTGGAAGATTATGTCGGCCGCCGCGCGCGGGCGGCGCGTTAAGGAGTACTAGCCATATGGGTGTTGAGGTAAGCCGTCTGTCGAACGGCCTGACAGTCGCCACCGAAACCCTTCAAAGCATCGAATCGGTTGCCCTTGGTGCCTGGGTCAAGTCGGGTGCCCGCAATGAACGTGAGGACGAGCATGGCATGGCCCATCTGCTCGAGCACATGGCGTTCAAGGGCACGAAAAGGCGGAGCGCCTTCGAAATCGCCTCGGAGATCGAAGACGTCGGCGGCGAAATCAACGCCGCCACCAGCGTCGAAACCACTTCCTACTATGCCAGGGTGCTCTCCGACGACGTGCCGCTGGCCGTCGACATTCTTGCCGACATCCTGCAAGAGTCCGAATTCGACCCGCAGGAACTCGAACGCGAACAGCATGTGATCCTGCAGGAGATCGGCGCCGCGCACGACACCCCCGACGACATCGTCTTCGACCGTTTCACGGAAACCGCCTATCGCCATCAGACCATCGGCCGCTCCATTCTCGGCACACCCGAAACGGTCAAATCCTTCACCTCCAAGCAACTCCACGACTTCATCGAGCGGCAATATGGCGCCGAGCGCATGGTGATTGTCGCCGCCGGCGACATCAAGCATGACAATTTCGTGCGCGAGGTCGAAAAGCAACTCGGCGGCTTCCGCAGCAAGGCCGACAGCACCATCCCGCAATATGCGCAATATGTCGGCGGCGACTTCCGTGAGGACCGCGACCTGATGGACGCGCAGATCGTGCTGGGGTTCGAAGGCCGGGCCTATCATGTGCGCGACTTCTATGCCTCGCAGGTGCTGTCGATGATCCTCGGCGGTGGCATGTCGTCGCGCCTGTTCCAGGAGGTCCGCGAGAAGCGCGGCCTGTGTTATTCGGTCTATGCTTTCCATTGGGGCTTTTCCGACACCGGCGTCTTCGGCGTCCATGCCGCGACCGGCCAGAGCGACATCGCCGAACTGGTGCCTGTCATCATCGACGAGCTGCAGAAGGCCGGCGAGAAAATCCTGCAGGAAGAACTCGACCGGGCGCGCGCCCAATATCGCGCCGGACTGATCATGTCAGCCGAAAGCCCGGCCAGCCGCGCTTCGCAGATCGCACGGCAGCTGCTTCTGTTCGGCCGGCCGATCGCCAAGGAGGAACTGATGGAACGGCTGTCGGCGCTGACGGTCGAGCGGCTGACCGATCTATCGTCGCGTTTGTTCTCGACCAAGCCGACGCTTACCGCTGTCGGGCCTGTGGGCACACTGGCGCCATACGAGGCGATCCTCGAATCGCTCGCAGGCACGCAGACCACGGCCCGTAAGCTCGCCGTCTAAGCCCCTCGAAGCGTCGTGTTCGCGCTCCCTTTCTTCCGCCGCGACCTGCCGGCGCTGAAAGGCGACCGCGTCACGCTGCGCGTGCCGTTCACCAACGACTTCCGCGAGTGGGCGGCGGTGCGTGGCGATAGCCGCGCCTTCCTCGAACCCTGGGAGCCACGCTGGACTCCCGATGAACTCGACCGCAACGCATGGCGGCTGCGCATCAGCCGCTACCGCGAGGATTATGCGCAAGGAACCGCTATCGCCTTCTTCATCTTCGAGAGGAGCAGTGGCAAGCTGGCCGGCGGCATCACGCTCGGCAACATACGCCATGGCGTCTCGCAGAGCGGCCATGTCGGCTACTGGATCGGCGAGCGCTTCGGCGGCCGCGGCCTGATGACCGACGCGGTCAAGGTGGTGGCCCGCTTCGCCTTCGATACGCTGAGGTTGCACCGGATCGAAGCGGCCTGTATTCCCGACAATATCCGGTCGATCCGCGTGCTTGAAAAAGCCGGATTTCGGCGCGAAGGACTGCTGCGATCCTATCTCAGGATCAACGGCATCTGGCAGGACCACTACCTCTACGCCCGGATCGCGGACGATCCGCCGGGCGTTGGAACGAAGGACTGATTTTTGACGAATTTCCTGCGCAACGGGTCGCTGTTCGCCTTTGTCCTCGCGACACTCCTGACGCTGTGCGCGGCATCGTCGGCCTTTGCCGTCGAACCGATCAAGATTGCCCGCGACGACGTCGCGCTCGACCTTTCCGGCGCCGTCGAGATCTACCGCAACCAGGGCGAGAATTTCCAGGTGTCGACCGCGCCGGGTCCGGACGGTATCGTGCGGCGCATCGAGGTCGAGGCCAATGATGCCCGTTCCACCGGCGACTGGGCTGTTTTCGCGCTCGCCAACACCACCGACCAGCAACTCGACCGGCTGATCGTCGCACCGCATTTCCGCCTGGTGAATTCCGGCATCTTCTGGCCGGATCTCGGCTCGACCCGCATCGCCGCCATCACGCCCAGCGAAGGCTTCGCGCTCGATCGCCAGACCAGCCCCGACGCCGACGTTTTCCGGGTGACGCTGAACCCCGGCACGGTGATTACCTTCATCGCCGAACTGGCCTCGCCGAAGCTGCCGCAGGTCTACCTCTGGGATCCGGAATCCTACAAGGACTCGGTCAATTCCTACACGCTGTTTCGCGGCATCGTCATCGGCATTGCAGGCCTGCTGGCGCTGTTCCTGACCATCCTTTTCGTGGTCAAGGGAACCTCGATGTTCCCGGCAACCGCGGCACTTGCCTGGGCGGTGCTGGCCTATATCTGCGTCGATTTCGGCTTCCTCAACAAGATCATCGAGATATCGCCCGGCAACGAGCAGATGTGGCGAGCGGGAACGGAGGTGGCGCTGGCGGGAACCTTCGTGGTGTTCCTGTTCGCCTATCTCAACCTCAACCGATGGCACGGCCATTTCAGTTATGGCGCGCTGGTCTGGATCCTCGGACTGGTGCTGATCGCCGGCGTCGCCATCGTCGATCCGGCGGTCGCCGCCGGCATTGCCAGGCTGTCCTTCGCCGCCACCGCACTGACCGGGCTTGGCCTGATCATCTTCCTCGGCATACGCGGCTACGACCGTGCCATCATGCTGGTGCCCAGTTGGGTCATGGTGCTGTTGTGGCTATGCGGATCGTGGATGGCGATCACCGGCATGCTCGACAACGACATTGCCCAGCCGGCCCTGGGCGGCGGGCTGATCCTGATCATCCTTCTGATCGGCTTCACCGTCATGCAGCATGCTTTTGCCGGCGGCGCGCTGCATCAGGGCCTGTTCTCCGACCTCGAGCGGCAGGCGCTGGCGGTCGCCGGTTCGGGCGACACGGTATGGGATTGGGACGTGCTGCGCGACCGCGTCGTCACCAAGCCCGATGTCAGCATCCAGCTCGGACTGGCGCCGAACAGCCTTGGCGGCGCGGCCCGCAACTGGCTCCCGGTGCTGCATGCCGACGACCGCGACACGTTCCGCACCACGCTCGACGTCGTGCTCGAACACCGGCGCGGCCGGGTATCGCAGAATTTTCGCCTGCGCGGCGCCGACGGCCACTATCACTGGTTTTCGCTGCGCGCGCGCCCGGTCATCGGATCCGACGGCGAGGTTATCCGCTGCGTCGGTACCATGGTCGACGTGACCGAGCAGAAAAAGTCCGAGGAAAGGCTGCTGCACGACGCCGTTCACGACAATCTGACCGGTCTGCCGAACCGCGAACTTTTGATGAATCGGCTGGAAGCGATCATCTCGATCGCGCGCACCGAAGAAAAGGTGCGGCCAACCGTCTTCGTCATCGACATCGACCGTTTCAAGCAGGTCAATGACGGCCTCGGCATCTCGGCCGGCGACACCATCCTCTTGACCATCGCGCGTCGCCTGCACCGGCTGCTCAAGCCGAAGGATTCGCTGTCGCGCTTTGCCGGCGATCAGTTCGCGCTGATGCTATTGTCCGAACAGGACCCGGCCCGCATCGCCGCCGTGGCGGATGCCATCAAGCATGCCATCAACAACCCGATCACCTTTGCCAAGCGCGAGATCGTGCTGACCGCGTCGATCGGACTGATCACCTGGAATTCGCCGCAGATGTCGGCCGAGGACATGGTCAAGGATGCCGAGCTTGCCATGCACCAGGCCAAGCGCTTCGGCGGCGACAGGATCGAGCCGTTCCGTCCGGCCTTCCGCACTGTCGGCACCGACAGGCTGCAGTTCGAATCCGACCTGCGCCGCGCCATCGAGCGGCGGGAATTCACGCTTGCCTACCAGCCGATCGTGCGGCTTGAGGACGGCAGTGTCGCCGGCTTCGAGGCGCTGCTGCGCTGGGACCACCCGCGCCGCGGCATGATCCCGCCGGCGGATTTCATCCCGGTCGCCGAAAGCTGCGGGCTTATCGTGCAGCTCGGCCTGTTTGCCATGCAGCAGGCGGCGGAAGATCTCGCCAGCTGGCAAAAACAGATCGGTGACGCGCCGCTGTCGGTCTCGGTCAATTTGTCCAGCCGCCAGCTGATCCGCCGTGACCTGGTCAGCGACGTCCGCTCGGTCATCGCTCGGGCCAATCTGAAGCCGCGCTGCTTCCGGCTGGAGCTCACCGAATCGCTTGTGATGGACAATCCCGAGCAGACCGCCCATGTGCTGACCAAGCTGAAGCAGCTCGGCATCGGCCTGTCGCTGGATGATTTCGGCACCGGCTATTCCTCATTGGCCTATCTGACGCGTTTCCCCTTCGACACCATCAAGATCGACAAGAGCTTCGTCGACGACAACACGCCCAAGCGCGCGGTGCTGCTGAAATCGATGGTCAACATGGCGCATGAACTCGGCCTGTCCGTCGTCGCCGAGGGCATTTCGGACGAGAGCGACGCGCTGGAACTGCGCCAGATGGGCTGCGAATATGTCCAGAGCTTCATGTTCGGCGCACCAATGCCGGGCGACCAGGTGCTGAAGACGCTGAAGGAACAGTATCCGCTGACGCAAGCGTGATGGGATTCAGGCGCGCGTCGCCCAGGCGCGGACCTCTGCGATTGGCCGAGACGCCTATCGCTTCGTCATCCTAGGGCGAAGCAAGGAGCGCAGCGACGCGGCGCAGACCCTAGGATCCATGCCGTGAGGTTAAAGCGTTGAAAACGGTTCAGATTTCTTCGCCGCTGCATCCTTCGACATAGGTCACGGAATGGATCCCAGGGTCTCCGCGACGGAGCTTCGCTCCTGCTTCGCCCTAGGATGACGAAGGTGTAGGCGGCTTCGGCTAGCCGCGAATGTTGCGCATGACTGTTCGCGATTACGCGTGTCCGGCCGCCAAGCTGAGATGCGCAAGGTCGATACCGATCGAGGCGAGGATCCGGTCGTATTTGCGCTCGATGTCGGTGTCGAACAGAAGCTCGGCATTGGCCGGACAGGTCAGCCAGCCATTTTCGGCGATCTCGGTCTCCAATTGGCCGGCGCCCCAGCCGGAATAGCCGAGCGCCATCAGCGCATGACGAGGCCCGCGGCCGGACGATATTGCGCGCAATATGTCGACGGTCGCCGTCAGGCAGATGTCGTCGGAAACGGTCAGCGACGATTCCACCCGATAGTCTCCCGAATGCAGGACGAAGCCCCGGCTGCGGTCCACGGGGCCGCCATTGCGCACGACGAAATCGCGGGCCTGAGCCGGCAAGCGGATCGCCTCCTGCTCGTTCATGATGCCCAGTTGCACGAGCAGGTCCGGAAACAGCATCTGCTGCGTCTGGTTGATGATCAGGCCCATGGCGCCTTCATCGGAGTGTGCGCAGACATAGATGACCGAGCGCGTGAAACGGTCGTCCTTCATGCCGGGCATGGCAATCAGGAACTGATCGTCGAGAAAGCCGCGACTGGCGACCGTCTTCTTGTGGCGCAACAAGTCCATGAAGGGAGCGTAACGCGTTTCCAAAGCGCCGAAAAGATGCGCCGTGCTGGATTCGACCAAAGCCTGTTGCGGCGGCTCGAACATTCTTCTCCCTCGAAGTCACGCAAATATGATACCGGCAAGGCCATGAAATCATTGCGCGGCCACGAACGGACGATCAAATCACCGCCATGCGAAGCTTGAAAATCCTGCTGCTCGGAGCCGCCATCGGATCGGCAACCGCTCTTCCCGCCGCCGCCTCTTCGTCGGCGTGGTACAACAGTGAAGGCGGCAAGGTTCGGCTGGTTACATCAGGCAAAGCCGACGATGCCGGCCGTATCCAAGGCGTTCTCGATATTGCGCTCAAGCCTGGCTGGAAGACATATTGGCGCGATCCGGGCGACGCGGGCGTGCCGCCGCAACTCGACATTTCAGCCAGCACCAACATCGCCGACGCCACTCTGTCGTTTCCGGCGCCGCAGCGCCATGACGACGGCTATGGCAAATGGGCAGGCTACAACTATCCGGTTTCTCTGCCGGTGACATTCACGCTGGCGACGCCGAACCAGCCGGCGGTGATCGATGCCGACATCTTTCTCGGCATCTGCGAAACGATCTGCATTCCGGTGCAGACGCGGCTGACCGTCGACCCCGCCTCCGATCCGGACAATGTCGAGGACGCGGCGCTGGTGAAGGCGAGTTTTACGGCGCTGCCGACGCCCGCGAGGTTCGATTTCGGCATCAATGTGCTGCCGGGCGACCACGAGACGCTGATTGTCGAGGCGAGCTTTCCCGGCGATCCGGCGGCGGCGGATTTCTTCGTTGCCGGCGAGCGGGACTACATGTTCGGCACCCCGGCCCGCAGCGAAAAGGACGGCAAGCTGATTTTCACCGTGCCGATCCTCGATCGCCCCTCGACGACGCCGACCGATGGCGGGCTTCACTATACGCTGACGAGTGCGGCGGGCGCGGTCGCAGGGATTCTGCCTTTCCCTTGATCCAGCCTGTCCCAACGATTGCAGGAAGCCGTTGAGTTCGCTACGCAAAGACACGTCCTTCCCATTTTCCCAAGCGAGGAATCCATGACCATTTCCGTTGGCGACAAGCTGCCTGACGTGACCTTCAAGACGATGACCGCCGATGGCGCCAAGCCGATCACCGGGGCCGAGATTTTCTCGGGCAAGAAGGTCGTGCTGTTTGGGGTTCCCGGCGCCTTCACACCTACCTGCAGCAACAACCATTTGCCGGGCTATCTCGAGAACCACGATGCCATCCTGGCGCGCGGCGTCGACACCATCGCCGTCGTTTCGGTCAATGACGTCCATGTCATGGGTGCCTGGGCGCACTTCACCGGCGGAGAGGGCAAGATCCTGTTCCTCGCCGACGGCAGTGGCGATTTCGCCAAGGCGGTGGGCCTCGATTACATCAGCAACGATATGGGCCTGCGCTCGAGGCGCTTCTCAATGATCATCGACGACGGCAAGGTCACCGCGCTCAATGTCGAGACCAAGCCCGGTGTCGACGAGTCCGGTGCGGCTCATATTCTGGGGCAGCTCTGAACTTCAGCGACAACGTCGGGCTGGACCGCAACGGTTGCCGCCGCCCGACGATCGCCCTTGTATTCCAGGGATTGCCTTTGGGGGGACCTCGATGTTTGACATGTTCTGGCGTGCTATCGCGATCGGCATCGGCGCTACGGTGGCGATGGATCTCTGGGCCATCTTCCTGCACAAGGCGTTCGGGCAGCCACGGCCGAACTGGGGGCCGGTCGGTCGCTGGGTCTGGCATCTCCGCGACAAGGTCTTTCACGATGATATCGGCGGTGCAGCGCCCTACGCGCATGAAACGGCGCTGGGCTGGGCCTTTCACTATTTTGTCGGCATCGTCTACGGCATCATCCTGGTGGTGTTGGCCGGAGCGGGCTGGCTTGCCGCGCCGACATTCCTGCCGGCCTTCATCCTCGGCATCGTCACCGTCGGCGCCGGCTGGTTCCTACTGGCACCCGGCATGGGCGCCGGTTGGGCCGCCTCGACGCGGCCCAACCCGATGCTGATCCGTGCGCTGAACCTGGTGTCGCATACGGTGTTCGCGCTCGGGCTTTGGGGTACAGCGCTGCTGATCCGATAAACAGCTCGCTAGAATAAACGGTTCAGATCCCGCCGGCCGTCCACCACACGGACGATTTCAACCCACTCAACAGGGCCATCATCCGTGTCCGGAATCGTTTCGTAGAGCAGTACAAACGGCGCCTCCACCAGCATCCGTACGGAAGACCTGATATCGGGTGCCTAACACCCATGCGCGGATGGTCTGCCAGCTGCAAGGCCCGCGCTTCTAGTTGATCATAATAGCGATCGGCCGCTCGTATGTTTTCGCTGCCTATCATCACGTAGACGTCGATGAGGTCCGCCTTGGCCGCGGGTGACCAGACCAGCCTAACGGTCATTCCGCGAGGCTTCCGCCAGCCTTCGCCGAGCTTCCTTTCGCAACGCGTCGAAATCCACAGGCTCCGGCCTCCCACTTGCCTTGCCTTCATCCCACAGGTGCCTTAGCCGGCGGATATCGTCGTGCCGAAGTTCACGCTTGGCCAGCCAATCCCGCACCGCTTCACGCACAATCTCGCTTGCGGTGGCATACTCGCCCGCCTCGACAGCCTCACGCATCACAGCTGCTTGTTGCGGGGTCACAGCCACGCTCATTTTTTCTACGTTTGCCACGCCCGTTTCCTTATCGCATTTTGCTCTATGGTAGGAAATATTACTCCCTCCGTATTCTGGAGCAACTGCGACGCCACCAAAGGCCTTACGTCCGCTGGACGCTGGTCAAGGCAGCCTGTCGTCGGCCGTCAACCGTTGATAACGCGATGCGCGCCTAGCCGCGCCGCTCCGGAAATTCAATAGCTCTGGGTCGAGCGCCGCACTTTCGCGATTGCCGGTTGTTTGGCCGGCGCAGCAGGCTTTGGCGCGGCTGCAGGCTTGAACGGACCTTTCTTGAACGGTGCCATGCCTTCACGCGCAAGCTCGTCGGCGCGCTCGTTCTCGACATGACCGTCATGGCCCTTGACCCAGTTCCAGGTGACCTTGTGGCGCTTGTTGGCCTCGTCGAGCGCCTGCCAGAGTTCACCGTTCTTCACAGGCTTCTTGTCGGCGGTCTTCCAGCCGTTCTTCTTCCAGCCGTGGATCCACTTGGAAATACCGTCCATGACATACTTGCTGTCGGTGTGAAGGTCGACCGTGCACGGTTCCTTCAGCGCGTTCAGCGCCGAAATGGCGGCCAACAGTTCCATGCGGTTGTTGGTCGTCTCGGCTTCGCCGCCGGAAAGCTCCTTGGTGGTGCCGTTGAAGCGCAGGATCGCGCCCCAGCCGCCGGGGCCGGGATTGCCCGAACAGGCGCCGTCGGTGAAGATCTCAACCTGTTTGCTCATGATACTCATATCAGGCCAATCCATATTCCGAAGACGATTTGATCGCCCGGTGGAACCGCATCCTTCTGATGTATTCGGTCGGATCGCGTTTCATCACCAGCCCGCCATCGGGAACGGTCAACCAGTCGTACAGCCGGGTCAGCATGAAGCGCAACGCCGAACCGCGCGCCAGCATCGGCAGCGCAGCCTTTTCCTGGTCGCTCAGGGGCCGGAGGCTCTGGTAGCCGGCGAGCAGCGCCTTGCCCTTGGTGAGATTGAAGGAAAAATCCTTCTCGAAGCACCAGGCGTTGAGACAGGTGGCGACATCGTAGGCGTAGAGGTCGTCGCAGGCGAAATAGAAATCGATCAGGCCGGACAGTTTTTCGCCGAGGAAGAAAACGTTGTCGGGGAAAAGATCGGCATGGATGATGCCTTGCGGCAGGTCTTTGGGCCAGTTGCGCTCGAAATCGGCAAAGTCGGCATCGACCTCGGCGGCCAGACCCGGCTCGACCTCGTCTGCGCGATCGCGCGCTGCATCCCAGAGCTTGCGCCAGCCGTCGATGGCCAGGGCATTCGGACGCGTCATCGAAAAATCGGCGCCGGCCAGATGCAATTGCGCCAGCGCCTTGCCGACCTCGGCGCAATGCGTTGCTGTGGGCCGCCGCAACGAAAGCCCTTCCAGGAAGGTGATGATGACCGCCGGCCGGCCGGCGAGCGTGCCGATGACGCTGCCGTCATGCGCGGTCACCGGCAGCGGGCAGGACACGCCCTTGTTGGCGAGATGGCCCATTAGCCCTAGGAAAAACGGCAAATCCGCCTTCTCGACGCGCTTCTCGTAGAGCGTCAGGATGTAGGAGCCGCTGGAGGTGTGCAGCAGAAAGTTCGAGTTCTCGGTACCTTCGGCGATGCCCTTGTAGGACAGGAGATCGCCGACCGGATAGTTTTTCAGGAATGCGCCGAGTTCGCCTTCCGCAACGTCGGTGTAGACCGCCATGTGGCTTACGCGGCTCCATTGACGAAGGCCATGTCGGCCCGCGTCAGTTCGACATCGCGCAATACCCGCATGACCGGAAAATCCTCCGTTTCCGTGGCCGTGATGGCCAGATCGATCGTGACATCGAAGCGCTGCCGGAACGCGTCGATGATCTCGTCGACAATGATTTCGGGCGCCGACGCGCCGGCCGACAGGCCGAGCGTCGAGATGTTGCCGATGTCATTCCACGGAATCTCGGCGGCGCGCTGCACGAGAAGCGACATGGTGGCGCCTGCACGCTCCGCGACTTCGACAAGTCGTCGCGAATTGGAGGAATTCGGCGCGCCGACGATCAGATAGAGATCGGCGCCCGGCGCGGTGTCCTTGACGGCTTCCTGGCGGTTGGTGGTGGCATAGCAGATCGATTCCGCCGCCGGTGCCTGCAGCGCCGGAAAGCGATCCTGCAAGGCGCGGATGATGCCGGCGGTGTCCTCGACCGACAATGTGGTCTGGGTAACGAAGCCGAGCGCCTGCGGATCGGCGGGCGAGAGCTTTGCGGCATCGGCTTCGGTTTCGATCAGCGTCACCGCTCCGTCCGGCAGCTGGCCCATGGTGCCGATCACCTCGGGATGTCCGGCGTGACCAATCAACAGCACATGACGGCCGAGCCGCTGATGGCGCATCGCTTGCTTGTGGACCTTCGACACCAGCGGGCAGGTGGCATCGAGATAGAAGAGATTGCGCGCCTTCGCATCCGCCGGCACCGATTTCGGCACGCCATGCGCCGAGAACACGACGGGCGACTGCCGATGTTCGGCCGGTATCTCGGAGAGTTCCTCGATGAAGACGGCGCCAAGGCTTTGCAGCCCCTCGACGACGTAGCGGTTGTGCACGATCTCATGGCGGACATAGACCGGCGCGCCATATTTCTTCAGCGCCAGCACGACGATCTGGATGGCACGGTCGACACCGGCGCAGAAACCGCGCGGCTGGCAGAGCCGGATCGTCAGAGGTGGTTTGGTGGTTGTCTGAAGCATTAAATCCGGGCCGGTTGATCAAAGCCGAAATGAGGTGCGCACCCCTGCCCTGTCAAGGGCATCAGCCGCGTTCATTCGTCTTTCGCGGGACGGCGAAGCCGCAGGATGAGCACGGCTGCGAGCGCCGCGGCAAGCCCGTACCAAGTCATTGCATATTGCAGATGGCTGTTCGGGAGGTCGATGATGGTGACGCCGCCAACCGGCAAGCCGCCCGGGTTTGGCGTCTTGTCTGCGTCGATGAAGATCGGCACCAGCGCGGCGCCCGCCGGCAGACCGGCGCTCGCAGCCATCACGTCGCGGTCCTTCCAGTAGAAGATGTTCTTCGCCACGTCGTTGTCGGGCAGCATCATCGACGGCTTCGCCGGCAGCGGGTTGCGGGCCAGCCCGGTCACGGTCACTCTGCCAGTCACCTGTCCCTTGGCGCGCTTGGCGGCGTCCTTCAGATCGTAAGGCACGAAGCCGCGATTGATCAGGACGAAGCGGCCGTCGTCGAGCGCCAGCGGCGTGTAGACATTGAAGCCGGCGTCACCTTCCCAGGTTGCGTAGAAATGGCGTTCGCCTTGATGCAGGAACGTGCCGGTGACGGTAACCGGCGTATAGTCGACATCCCCGGTGGCGGCGAACTCTTTCTCGACCGCAACCAACGGCAAGGGCGCCGAATGGGTACGCTGGTCGATGGTCTGCAGAAGGCCTTCCTTCCAATACAGGCGCTGCACTTGCCAGGTGCCGAGCACCAGCAGGATCAGGAACAGCATAAGGCCAAGGCCGAGCAGCAATGCCGATCGCGGTCGCGAACGACCGTCAGTTTTAACGGAAGCCTCGCTCATTCGCCGCGATCCAGCCGGCCCTCGGCCGCTTTGTTGCGGTATTGCAGCGTCAGCAGCACGCCCTTGATCAGCCGCAGCGTCGTCAAGCACAGCACGATAGCCAACGGAATCCAGACCAGCAGATGCAGCCAGAGCGGCGGGCTGAGCGTGACTTCTACCCAGAGCGCCAGGCCGACGATGATAAAGCCGATGATCAGGATCACGAACACCGCCGGCCCGTCGCCGGCATCAGCGTAGGAATAATCGAGGCCGCAATTGACGCATCGCTTGCCGACGGTGAGGAAGCCGGAGAACAACCGCCCCTCGCCGCAACGCGGGCAGCGGCCATGCAGGCCGGCCGAGATCGGATCGATCGGCGGCCAGATCGCCCTGTCTTCACTCATGGGAGCGTCGTCGCTCATTGCCTACCGCTCGATCTCGATCGGTGTGCCATCGGCCACCATCGCCCAGATTTCGTCCATATCGGAGTCCGTAACCGCAATGCAGCCGTCGGTCCAGTCGACCAATTGAAGCAGCCAGCCCCACCAGCCATAACCGTTTGGCTGGCCGTGGATCATGATCATGCCGCCCGCGTCGACATTGCGCGCCTTGGCGGCCGCCAGATCGTCGGTGTTGGGGTACGAAATATGGATCGATCTGTGCGCGATGCTGTTCGGGTTGCGCCAGTCGAGGACATAGTTCCCCTCGGGCGTGCGTTGATCGCCCTCCTGGTGCTTATGCCCGACAGGATCGCCGCCGAGTGCGATGCCGTAGCTGCGCAGGATCTTGCCGTCGCCGATCAGTTCCAGCCGGCGTTCGGCTTTGTGGACACGCACCAAATCCACCTTCTCGCCGGCAAAGGCCGGGAGTGCCGCGATCATCAATGCGCAAATGGCCCGGAAAATTGTCAGCCGCATTGGCTATCGATCAGCGATCATTGCGCCAAAAAGAAGAAGGCGGCCACGTTGCCGCGGCCGCCTTCTCGAAACGGAAATTCCTCAGGCCAGGATCAGTGGCCCTCGATCACCGCGCCGACCGATCCCCAGACGTAGATCGAGGCGAACAGGAAAAGCCAGACCACGTCGACGAAGTGCCAGTACCAGGCGGCCGCCTCGAAGCCGAAATGCTGCTTGGGGGTGAAATCACCCTTCATCGCCCGGATCAGGCAGACCAACAGGAAGATGGTGCCGATGATGACGTGGAAACCGTGGAAGCCGGTCGCCATGAAAAAGGTGGCGCCATAGATGGAATCCTTGAAGGCGAACGGAGCATGCATGTACTCGTAGGCCTGCACCATGGTGAACAGCATGCCGAGGCCAACAGTCAGCACCAGGCCATTGATCAGGCCTTTGCGATCGCCATGGATGAGCGAATGGTGCGCCCAGGTCACCGTGGTGCCGGACAGCAGCAGGATGACGGTGTTGTAGAGCGGCAAATGGAAAGGATCGAGAACTTCCATGCCCTTCGGCGGCCAGACACCGCCGGTAAACGCGGTGCGGGCATATTGCTGGGCTTCGCTCGGAAACAGGCTGGCATCGAAATAGGCCCAGAACCAGGCAACGAAGAACATCACCTCAGAGGCGATGAACATGATCATGCCGTAGCGCAGATGCAGCGACACGACACGCGTGTGATGGCCCTCATGCGCTTCCTTAATGGTGTCCGACCACCAGGCGAACATGGTGTAGAGGATGATCACGAGGCCGATGAAGAACAGCCATGGATTGGCGATGTTGAAGCCGAAGATCGGGAACGAGCCGCCCTTCAGGTACTCCATCAGGCAGACGCCGCCAAAGGCGGTGACAAGTGCGCCTACCGATCCCAGGAAAGGCCACGGGCTCGGGTCGACGAGATGATAGTCATGCTGTGGTTTTGCGTGCGCGTCTGCCATATCAACCCCCGAGATTTGCTTCGGTATTCGAAATTGTCTTGCTGTTGCCCTCGGCCGGCTCCGAGGAGGCGACCGGCTTGGTCTTCTCGACCGGGAACATCGTGTAGGACAGAGTGATCGTCTTCACGTCCTTGAGCTCCGGCACATTGACGATGTCGGGGTCCACGTAGAACAGCACCGGCATGTCCAGCGTCTCCCCGGGCTTCAGCGTCGTGTCGGTGAAGCAGAAGCACTCGACCTTGTTGAAATAGGGACCTGCCAGTTCAGGCTGCACGTTGAAGGTAGCGCGGCCGGTCACGGGACGATCGAACTTGTTGGTCGCCTGATAGTGCGCCTGCACGGTCTCGCCGATCTTCATCGTCATCGAGCGCTGGACCGGCTGGAACTCCCACGGCACGCCAGCGATGTTGGCATCGAAGCGGACAGTGATCTCGCGGTCGAGCACGCGGCCGGCATACTGCTTCTCGGCACGTTGCGTCGTGCCGCCATAGCCGGTGGCCTGGCAAAACATTTTGTAAAGCGGCACCGCGGCATAGGCCATGCCGATCATGCCGGTGAAAAAGGCGAGGCAGACAGCCGCGACGATGACGTTGCCGTTCTTGCCAGCCGTTTTTTTTGAGGTCTCGACGCTCATCACATCGTGCCCAGATTGTGGCCGAACTTCACGATCGTCGCGATGTAGAAAATGACCACCAGCAGCGCCAGCGCCACACCGATGGCGATAGAACGGCTGCGCTGCGCCTTCTTCTGACGCTCGGTCAACGTGACGGTCTCGAGCTTTTCCTCGATCATGGTCATGCTCCACCCATGGCAAGCGCGCGTTCGACAACGCTGTCGGCCAGATAGGCAGCGAAGATGGCGAAGAGGTAAAGCAGCGAATAGGCGAACAGGGCCTTGGCCGGTTTCATGACGCCGTCATCGTCGGCCATGCCAAGCACTTTCCACGCGTACCAGACAAAACCGACTCCCAGAAGCAGGGCGGCCACGCCATAGAACGGCGTGGTGTAGCCAAGCAGCCACGGCAGCACGCCGACCGGGGCCAGCACCAGCGCATAGGCGAAGATCTGGCGGCGGGTCGAAGCGTGGCCGGCGACGTTGGGCATCATCGGAATGCCGGCCTTGGCATAGTCCTCGGACTTGAACAGCGCCAGCGCCCAGAAATGCGGCGGCGTCCACAGGAAGATGATCAGGAACAGGACAATGCTTTCGAGGCTGACTGTCCCGGTCACCGCGGCCCAGCCGATCACAGGCGGAATGGCGCCGGCGGCGCCGCCGATGACGATGTTCTGCGGCGTCCAGCGCTTCAGCCACATCGTGTAGACGACGGCGTAGAAAAAGATGGTGAAGGCAAGCAGCGTCGCCGCCAGCCAGTTGACCAGTACGCCGAGCGTCATCACCGACAGCACCGACAGCACCAGCCCGAAGGTCAGCGCTTCGTGCGGCTGGATGCGACCGGCCGGGACCGGGCGGGTGGCGGTCCTGGTCATCACGGCATCGATGTCGGCATCGTACCACATGTTGAGCGCGCCGGAGGCACCAGCACCTATTGCAATAGCCAGGATGGCGATCACCGCCAGCAGAGGGTTGATGGTCACGGGTGCGGCGACAAGGCCGACAAAGGCGGTGAACACCACCAGCGACATGACGCGCGGCTTCAGCAGCGCGAAGAAATCGCCCGCCGTCGCTTCCGACATGCGAAAGCCCGCTTCGTCAATCAATGGGTCGTCGACAAGGGCCATGCGTACTTAAGTCCATCATCCGTTGGCCAAAACCGCCGGCGGACCGGCGGTTTCGTATTCGAGCGGGCAGCCGCCTTACTTGATTTTCGGCAGCTGTTCCCACTGGTGGAAGGGCGGCGGCGAAGGCAGCTGCCATTCGAGCGTCGTTGCGCCCTCGCCCCATGGGTTGGCGCCGGCGATCCGCTTCTTCTGGAAGGCCTCGAACACGCCATAGAGGAAGATCAGGACGCCGATGGCCGAGATATACGAGCCGATGGACGACACATAATTCCAGCCGGCAAACGCATCGGGGTAGTCGATGGTGCGGCGCGGCATGCCGGCGAGACCGAGGAAGTGCTGCGGGAAGAAGATCAGGTTCACGCCGACGAAGGTGACCCAGAAGTGGGTGTTGGCGATGACGGGCGAATACATGTAGCCGGTCATCTTCGGGAACCAGTAGTACCAGCCGGCGAAGATGGCGAACACCGCGCCCAGTGACAGCACGTAGTGGAAGTGGGCAATGACGAAATAGGTGTCATGCAGCGAGCGGTCGAGGCCGGCATTGGCCAGCTGGACGCCGGTGACGCCGCCGATGGTGAACAGGAAGATGAAGCCCAGCGCCCACAGCATCGGCGTCTTGAACGAAATCGACCCGCCCCACATCGTCGCGATCCAGGAGAAAATCTTCACGCCTGTCGGCACCGCGATGACCATGGTGGCGAAGACGAAATAGCGCTGCGTGTCGAGCGACAGGCCGGTCGTGTACATGTGGTGCGCCCACACGATGAAGCCGACGGCGCCGATCGCCACCATGGCATAGGCCATGCCGAGATAGCCGAACACCGGCTTCCTCGAGAAGGTCGAGATGACGTGACTGATGATGCCGAAGCCCGGCAGGATCAGGATGTACACTTCAGGGTGACCGAAGAACCAGAACAGGTGCTGGAAGAGGATCGGGTCGCCGCCGCCATCCGGCGCAAAGAAGGTGGTGCCGAAATTGCGATCGGTGAGCAACATGGTGATGCCGCCGGCCAGAACCGGCAACGACAGCAGGAGCAGGAAGGCGGTGATCAGCACCGACCAGGCAAACAGCGGCATCTTGTGCAGCGTCATGCCAGGCGCGCGCATGTTGAAGATGGTGGTGATGAAGTTGATGGCGCCGAGGATCGACGACGCACCGGCAATGTGGATCGACAGGATCGCCAGATCCATGGCCGGCCCGGGCTGGCCCGAGGTCGAAAGCGGCGGATAGAGCGTCCAGCCGCCACCGACGCCAAAGGCGCCCGGCGCGCTCGGCACGAACATCGAGGTGAGCAGCAGGATGAAGGCCGGCGGCAACAGCCAGAAGGAGATGTTGTTCATGCGCGGGAACGCCATGTCGGGCGCGCCGATCATGATCGGGACCATCCAGTTGGCGAAACCGCCGATCAGCGCCGGCATGACCATGAAGAAGATCATGATCAGGGCGTGCGCGGTGGCGAAGGCATTGTACATGCTCTTGCCGCCGTCGATCGCGGCGTCACCGTTCATGCCATAGACCATCTGCGCCAGGCCGCTGAAGATCTGGATGCCAGGCTCCTGCAGCTCCATGCGGATGGCGACCGACAAGGCACCGCCGATGATGCCGGCCATGATCGCGAAGATCAGGTAGAGCGTGCCGATGTCCTTGTGATTGGTCGAATAAACCCAGCGGACCCAGCCGTGATAAGGCTTGTGGTCGTGCCCGTCGTGAGCTGCAGCGTCTGCCATGTTCCGCTCCGTTCCCTAAATCTTGCTAACCCGCGGCATCAGTTGCCGGCGGCCGCTACCTTGTTCTGGCCGTCGACCTCGGCCATCAGCGTCTTGTTGGCGCCGGGCAGATCGGTCTTGGCTGCCGCCAGCCAGGTCTTGAACTGCGCGTCGGAGACGACGCGGATGGCGATCGGCATGAAGGCATGATCCTTGCCGCAGAGCTGCGAGCACTGGCCGTAAAAAATACCTTCCTTCTCCGCCTTGAACCAGGTCTCGTTGGTGCGGCCCGGAATGGCATCGATCTTGATGCCGAACGACGGCATGGCAAAGGAGTGGATCACGTCGGTCGCGGTGACGAGCACGCGGGTCATGGTGTTGACCGGCACCACCAGTTCGTTGTCGACGGCCAGCAGGCGCGGATAGACCTTGCGGTCCTCCTTGCCGGCGCCGGCCCGATCACCGTCCTGGAGGATCGCGGAGTTGAAGGAGAGCGTGTTTTCGGTCTGGTACTCGTAGTCCCAGTTCCACTGGTTGCCGGTCGCCTTGACGGTCAGCTTTGCTTCTTCCGGCGGCGTATATTGCGCGGTCAGCAACTGGAACGAGGGAATTGCCAGGCAAAGCAGGATGACGACCGGACCGACAGTCCAGATCACCTCGATCAGCGTGTTGTGGCTGGTCTTGGACGGAACCGGGTTCGCGCTCGCACGGAATCTGACGATGCAATAGGCTAGAAGAAGCAGCACCAGGATGGTGATCGGGACGATGAACCACATTGTGTAGTTCCCGAACCACTCGATCTGCCGCATCATGTCGGTCGCCGGCGCCTGGAAGGTTGTCTCCCAGTTCTTGGGCTGGTCGGCATGGGCGGATGCGCCGGCGAAAAACGTGATAGCGGCACAAGCACTTAGAAACTTGGCACTTGCTGGAACCTTGGCGTTTGCCAGGAAATTTCTCATCGCCCTCATCGTCTCCCAGTTCCTCGCTGCGGTACCCACGAGAATAACGAACAATGCCGGGACGGGAATCCCGACAGTTTCAAGCTGGTTCAAACCATACTCTTTTTCCCTCCGCAAGAAAGGAGCGGACGAAACCGTGCGGCATTTTTGCGCGCAAGCCCGGATGTGCCTTTGGCGGCAGCCGCGGCAGCACCGAATCGCCTACAGTGAGCCCGCAGCAGCATTCCCGCGGGCCGCACGTGCCGAACGTCGCAATTCGGGCGAAATTGGCAGGGAAAAGCGCCCTATTGGCTTTTTCGGGGCAGACCTGGTGCGGTCTCGTCCTTTACTTGGCTTTGGCGCGGCTTAAAGTGCCGTGATTCGCAATGGAGCCGTCATGAATTACTGGCTTTCGAGAAACTCTCGGTTTTCGAGAAACTGGGCGAAGGTCATCTTTCTCGCCGCCCTGTCTGGCATCGGCTTGTCCGCGATCGTGTCCGGCACGGCCAACGCCGCGCAGCCGAGCGGCACCGTGCGCTCGACGCATGGCGCATGGTCGATCATCTGCGACACACCGGCCGGCGCCACCTCGGAACAATGCGTGATGATGCAGAACGTCGTCGCCGAGGACCGTCCCGAGATGGGACTGTCGGTCGTGGTGCTGCGCACCGCCGACAACAAGGCGGAGATCCTGCGCGTGCTGGCGCCGCTCGGCGTGCTTTTGCCCAACGGGCTCGGCCTCAATGTCGACGGCAAGGATATCGGCCGCGCCTATTTCGTGCGCTGCTTCCAGGACGGCTGCTATGCCGAGGTCATTCTCGAAAAGCCGCTTCTCGACACGCTGAAGACCGGCACGTCGGCCACCTTCATCGTCTTCCAGACCCCGGAAGAAGGCATCGGCATCCCGGTCGACCTCAAGGGTTTTGCCGACGGCTTCGCCGCGCTCCCCTGACAGCCCGGCGACATCACCGACTTCATCAACCAGAAGTGACATCGGCGGGCTGCTGGCAAACCGCTTTTGTCTTCACAATGCGGCAGAACGATTGTCTCGGCGCACCTTCGCGCCTACATCGTGGCAAAGACCCATTCCTCCTGTGAACGGACGCGCCATGAACAGCCTGATCGGCCAATTCGACATTTCAGACGATCGCATCAAGCAGATCGTCGCTGAGACCATCAACGGCGCCGATGACGGCGAGCTGTTCCTCGAATATAGCGAGAGCGAAGCGTTGATGTTCGACAACGGCCGGCTGAAGACCGCCAACTTCAACACCGACCAGGGTTTTGGCCTGCGTGCGGTTGCCGGCGAAGCCAGCGGCTATGCCCATTCCAGCGACCTCTCCGAAGCTTCGCTGCTGCGCGCGGCCGATGCCGTTTCAACCGTCAAGGGCGGTTATTCCGGGACGCTTGCCGCCGCACCCGCCCGCACCAACCGCCATCTCTATGGCGAAGAGAACCCGATCCCCTCGCCTTCCTTCGAGGCCAAGGCAAAGCTCTTGCAGGAAATCGATGCCTGGCTGCGCGCCGAGGATCCGCGCGTGCGGCAGGTTTCGGCATCGCTCGCCGCATCCTGGCAGCATGTCGAGATCGTGCGCGCTGATGGCCAAATGGTGCGCGACATCCGCCCGCTGGTCCGCATCAACGTCTCCGTCGTGGTCGGCGATGGTGACCGCCAGGAGAGCGGCTCCTACGGCATGGGTGGCCGCAAGGCGTTTGGCGAATTCCTGGTCGAGGACAGCTGGAAGCACGCCGCCAAGGAGGCGCTCAGGCAAGCTCTGGTCAATCTCGAGGCCATACCGGCCCCGGCCGGCACTTTCGACATCGTCTTGTCCAGCGGCTGGCCGGGCGTCATGCTGCACGAGGCCGTCGGCCATGGGCTGGAAGGCGATTTCAACCGCAAGAAGACCTCGGCCTTCGCCGGCCTGCTAGGCCAGCAGGTCGCCGCCAAGGGGGTGACCGTCGTCGACGACGGCACGATGCCCGAGCGGCGCGGCTCGCTGACCGTCGACGACGAAGGCACGCCTTCGGCCCGCAATGTGCTGATCGAAGACGGCAAGCTGGTCGGCTACATGCAGGATCGCCAGAACGCCCGGCTGATGGGGATGAAAGCAACCGGCAACGGCCGCCGCGAAGGCTACGCACACCAGCCGATGCCGCGCATGACCAACACCTATATGACATCAGGCGACATGGAGCCGGACGAAATCATCGCCTCGGTCAAGACCGGCATCTATGCCGTCTCCTTCGGTGGAGGCCAGGTCGACATCACCTCGGGCAAATTCGTGTTCGGCTGCACCGAGGCCTACATGATCGAGAACGGCAAGGTGACGCAGCCGATCAAGGGCGCGATGCTGATCGGCAACGGCCCGGACGCCATGCACCGCGTGTCGATGATCGGCAACGACATGAAGCTCGACACCGGCATCGGCATGTGCGGCAAGGCCGGACAGGGCGTGCCCGTCGGCGTCGGCCAGCCGCATCTGCGCATGAATCAGATGACGGTCGGCGGCACGCGGGTCTGATGCGATGGCCACTGGAGAAAAATCCGTTGCCTCCAGTTCAACCGACGATCAGGTCACACGGCCTGCTCCGGTCTTTCCCCCAACGCGACCCGAGGATGTGTTCGGGTCGCTGCCCAACAGAGGCAAGTCGAAAACATTGAGACAAATGAAAACGGGCGTGCTCGCGGAAGCACGGCGTCGCCAAACCAGCGAATGATCTACCGCCTCTTCTTCGGCTTCTCCAGCAGCGCCACTGCCTCGACATGCGGCGACCACAGGAACTGGTCGATCGGGGTGACGCTTTTCAAGGTGTAGCCACCGTCGAGCAGGATGCGCAAATCCCGCGCGAGCGTCACCGGATTGCAGGACACCGCCGCAACGTAGGGAACATCCGAGCGGGCGATCTGCTTCGACTGGTCCTCGGCGCCGGCGCGTGGCGGATCGAACACCAGACCGTCGAACGCATTCAACTCCTTGAACGTCAGCGGCCGGCGGAACAGGTCGCGGCGTTCGCCCGTCACCCGCTTCAGGCCAGTGGCGAAGCGTGATCCCCGGTCGAGCGCCGAAAGGGCTGCCGCATCACCCTCCACCGCATGGACTTCAGACTTCGCGGCCAGGCGCAGAGCAAAACTGCCGCAACCGGCGAAAAGATCCGCCACCTTCTTGGCACGCTTCAGATGCCCGCCGACGATATCGGCCATCGCCTGTTCGGCGGCCTCGGTTGCCTGCAGGAACGCGCCCGGGGGCAAGGCGACAGCGACGCTGCCGAACATGACGACCGGCTTCCTCGGCTCGATGATGATTTCGTCATCGATGGATAGCCTGGCAAAGTCCTGCGCCATGACGAAATTGGCCGCGATACGGCGCTGGTGCTCGCCGAGCTTGCCGGATTCGTGAACCGCGACATCGAGCCCCGAACCGGTCACGGTGACCGTCATGCGGAACGACTTGGTGGTGGCGCAGACCAATTCGGCGAGCGCCTTCAAGCGATCGAGCGCGGCAACGATCTCAGGCAGCGAGATCGGGCATTCCGATATGGCGATGATCTCTGGCGACAGATGGCGATGGAAGCCGAGCAGCATGCCTGTATCGGTGCGCCGGGCGGCAAGCACGACACGGCGCCGCGTCTGCGGCGCGCAGGCGACCAGTTCGCCGATCTCGCAATCGATGCCCTTGCCCTTCAAGGCGTGCACCACCTTTTCGCGTTTCCACTGGTGATAGGCTTCGGCTTCGAAATGCTGGAGCGCGCAACCGCCGCATTCGGTAAAATGGCGGCAGGCGGGATTGATGCGCAGCGGCGATGCTTCCAGCACCGCCATCAGCATGGCGCGATCCCTTTCGCGCGCGGCGGTGACCGTTTCACCGGGCAGTGTGAAGGGAATGAACAGATCGCCTGTCTCGGTTTCGGCGATACCGTCACCCTGAGCGCCAAGTTTCCTGATGCTGAAGCGCGCGCTCATCGGTCCTTGATCCCACCGAGCAGGAATTCGCGATTGCCGTCGCCGCCCTCGATCGGCGACAAATGCAGCCCCAGCGAGCGCCAGCCGGGAACGGAGTCCAGCCAATCCTGCAGCAGGCCGGCGACACGGGAGGCGTCGTAGGGATCTTTCAACAGACCACCCTTGCCGATCGCATCACGGCCCGCCTCGAATTGCGGCTTGACCAGAAACACGGCCTTGGCGCCAGCCTTCGCCAGACCCAGCGCCGGCGGCAGCGCCAGTTTCAGCGAGATGAAGCTGACGTCGGACACGATGAAATCCGGAATACGCCCGCTGAGATCGGCGAGGGCGAGGTGGCGGGCGTTCAGCCCTTCGATCACCGTCACACGCGGGTCGCCGCCGATATCAGGATGCATCTGGCCATGACCGACATCGACGGCGGTGACATGGGCCACACCGCGCTCGAGCAACACCTGGGTGAAGCCGCCGGTCGAGGCGCCGATGTCGAGCGCTTCGCGGCCGGCAGGGTCAAGGCCGAAATGATCGAGCCCACCGATCAGCTTGAGTGCCGCGCGCGACACATAGCCTTGCGCCGGATCATCGATGGTAACGTGGCATTGCGGCAAAACGCTCTGGCCGGGCTTGCGCGCTATGACGCCGTCAACGGTCACCGTGCCGCGCTCGACCGCGTCGCGGGCACGTGAGCGGCTGGCAAACAGCCCGCGCTGGACGAGCAGGTCGTCGAGCCGCTGGCGTGCGCTGGCTGGCAAAGGCGAATTCATCGGCCTTCATGGCGAAAGCCGACGACGATGGCAAGAGCGCCAGATGGAAGCATTTCGTCTCCCGTTCCATCGTCACACCCAGCATCTTGCACCGTGACGATGGTGAGGCGTTCCGCCCCGCCGACCATCCTTATGAATATCCATGCGTTACGCCCGTTGAGACGGATGACCGCCGAAGCATGGGGCCTCGCCGCCTGCGGATAAATACCAAACACAAGCCTCATGATTTCTTAACCAATTTTCATCGCATTTGCTTGAGGACTTCAATGTTATGACCGCGACGACCGGAAAACCCGGATGGAGAGGCGGCAACCTTGGAAATGGCCAGCGATATCGTCTACAAGGCTCTTGACCGGATTTCCGGCGCCGGCCTGCTGGCGACCGGACTTCTGTTGCTGACTGCTTTGGTCAGCGCCCTGGTCGCCTACTGGCGCACGGTCGAGAAAAAGAGCTGGAAAGAGTTCTTCGAGTTCGCGGTCCCGCATGAGGTCATCACGCACCCTTCGGCGAAAGCCGACCTTTTGTTCTGGGTGACGCGGAAGGCGCTGATGCCATTCCTCATGCTGCCCGCCGGCGTCGTCTTCGTCAGCGCCGTCGGCTATGCGACGAACTGGTTGCTCTCCACGCTGCTGGCAATCCAGCCGCCCCTGATCGAAGGACCGGCAGGGCCGGTGACGGTGACGATCTTCACCATCACCATGCTGCTTGCCTACGACATCTCGTATTATCTCTATCACGTCGCCCAGCACCGCTACCCGGTGCTCTGGGAACTGCACAAGGTGCACCATTCGGCCGAGGTGATGGTCGGCATCACCAAGGATCGCGTCCACCCGCTCGACGAATTGATGAACCGGGCCTGGGACGGCGTCATTCCCGGCATCTGCTTCGGCATCTGGTCGCTGGTGTCGCTGAACCTCGTCGAGCTGACGGTCTTCGGCGTCAACGTCTACATCATACGCAACATCCTGATGATGGATTTCGTCAGGCACACGCATTTCAAGATCTCGTTTGGACCATTGAACAATCTGATCCTGTGTCCGCACTGGCATCAATTGCACCACAGCACCGACCCGCGCCACTACGACAAGAACTTCGGGCTGCTCTTCTCGTTTTGGGATCGGCTCTTCGGAACGCTATGCGTTCCCAGACCCGACGAGGACTTCAAGTTCGGTTTGATCGAACGCAACGTGCGCGACTACCAGTCGCTCGCAGGCCTCTATGTTCTGCCGCTGAAGCGGATGTGGCGGCAGATCGCCAGACATTTCCGCACCGACAAGCCCGAGCCACAGCAATCGCCGCAAGGGGGCAAGCCATGAACGGACCCGCCGTGTTCCGGATGCCGCGAACGCACCGGATCGAAATTGCAACCTCGCCAGCGCGGCTGGCAGAAATCGCACCCGCCTGGGCAGCGCTCTGGCAACGCGCCGGCGGCCTCGTTTTCCAGCATCCCGACTGGATCTCGGCCTGGTGGCACACCACACCGCATCAGGACCGCCGCGGTCTCAGGATCGGCATGGTCTGGAGCGGCGAGCGCCTCGAGGCCGTCATTGCGCTCGCGACCTTCTGGCGCTCGGGCATCCGTATGCTGGAATGGGCGGCGAAGGATCACTGCGACTATGGCGATGTCCTGCTTGCTCCCGATGCCGAGCCACAGATCCTGCCGCAACTCTGGCAACATATCCTCGACGATGGCGGCTTCGATCTTGCCTACCTCAATCGTCTGTTGCCCGATGCCCGATTTCGGACCCTGCTCGGTCCCGCCGCCCCAGGCCAAGACAATATCTTGCAGCCAAGCCACCGCAGCGAGGTCAGCTATCGAGTTTCCGGCGCCGGGCAACGCGGCGCACAATGGTTTGAAAGCCAGTCGAAGAAAACCCGGCAAAACTATCGCCGTGGCTACAAATTCATGGAGGAAGGCGGCGCGCTGCGTTTCCGCCTGATGGATGCGCACGAAGCCCGCGAGCCGGTGCTGGAGCGCGTCGCGGCACTGAAGCGGGTATGGCTTGCAAAACACGGCCGCGTTTCGGACCTCTTCGACGAAGGTTCCCCCGCGCTGGCGGCACTCATATCCGTTCTTGCCAAGCTTGGATTGCTGCGCATCTTCGTGCTCGAACGCGAAGACGAGATCATCGCCATCTCGATCAATTTCGAGCAGCATGGAACGATGATGGCTTTCGTCACCACCTATGATCCGGCCTTCGAACGGGCCTCGCCGGGCATGGTCTTGATGATGGATTACATCCAGTGGTCGTTTGACCGGGGCTTGGCCACGATCGATTTTCTCTGCGGCGGCGAGGATTTCAAGCGCCGCTTTGCGACGCATTCGGTGACCTTGTCGTCAGTGGTGGGTGGACGAAACCTGCGCGGACGCCTAGCCGCCCTGGCAGACCGCGCCCGCCACGCGGCGCAATCCTGGCGCCCCGAGAAACCGGCGCAACAAGCGGAGTTGGTGGCGGCGGAGTAGCATTGCCAGCGCCTTCTTAGATCACCCGCACAGCGGCAAGCACGATGAAACGATCGGGCAATCCCGATCAAGGCTTGCTGCTCTCCAGCTCAGAATACGCTTTGCGGAACCGGACGCTCGACGGCTGGAGACAACCCATCCTCACGCCCTCCCGAAGCTTGCTCGCGTGCAGGCTCGATGGCAACCGCAGGCGCGGGAACAGGGGCCGGCAGAACCACCAATTGCGGCACCTGCTTGAATGAAAAGCCGCCGCGGATGTCGCCCATCTTGCCAGCGACGATGCCCATCGCCGCCTTTTCGAGGCTGCGATCATAGCGCGTTTCGGCTGTGGCCGGCGCGACGATGACGGCGCAAAGCGCTGCACCGCACAGAAGCGTTTTCATTGTTGTTGTCTCCCTGCCTGATCACGATCTAGCAGGGCGCCATTGAAAAACGGCCAACAGACACGGTAAGCAAAGCGCCAAACGTCAGCGTAAACAACGCGTTAAGATCGTTGGCCGGCAAACCGATTCAAGTCATTGAGACTTTGATTCAGGCGCGCTGGGCGTGGACTGTGTGCCCGAGTGCCACGAACACGGTGCGCACGATGCCGGCGGCATCGAGCCCGGCATCGGCATACATCTTTTCCGGCTTGGCGTGGTCGGTGAACGCGTCGGGCAGCACCAGCGGACGCACCTTCAGGCCGCTTTCCAGCAGGCCCTCATGGGCAAGGAACTGCAGCACGTGGCTGGCGAACCCGCCGACGGCGCCCTCCTCCACCGTCACCAGCACCTCATGCGAGCGGGCCAGCCGCCGGATCAGATCCTGGTCGAGCGGCTTGGCGAAACGGGCGTCGGCGACCGTGGTGGACAGCCCGGCAGCCCCTAGCTCCTCGGCGGCGATCAGGCAATCCTGCAGCCGCGTGCCGAAGGACAGCAGTGCTACCTTGGTGCCCTCCTTGACGACGCGGCCCTTGCCGATTTCGAGAACCGAGCCGCGCTCCGGCATGTCGACGCCGACGCCGTTGCCGCGCGGATAGCGGAAGGCGATCGGGCCGTCATCATAGCTTGCCGCGGTGCGCACCATGTGGCGCAGCTCCGCCTCGTCGGCGGCGGCCATGACGACGAAACCCGGCAGTGTCGCCAGGAAGGTGGTGTCGAAGGCGCCGCAATGGGTGGCGCCATCGGCGCCGACGAAGCCGGCCCGGTCGATGGGAAAGCGCACCGGCAATTTCTGGATGGCGACGTCGTGGACGACCTGGTCGTAGGCGCGCTGCAGGAAGGTGGAATAGATGGCCGCGAACGGCTTGTAGCCTTCGGTGGCAAGGCCCGCCGCGAAGGTCACCGCATGCTGTTCGGCGATGCCGACATCGAAGGTGCGCGACGGGAACGCTTCACCGAACAAATCGAGGCCGGTACCGCTCGGCATGGCTGCGGTGACGGCGACGATACGGTCGTCCTCGCGGCCCTCCTGGACCAGGCTTTCGGCGAACACCTTGGTGTAGGCCGGTGCGTTGGCTGGCGCCTTGGCCTGCGCGCCGGTGATGACGTCGAACTTGTTGACGCCGTGATATTTGTCGGCAGCGGCTTCGGCCGGCGCATAGCCCTTGCCCTTCTGGGTGACGACATGGATGAGCACCGGGCCTTCGCCATTGTCGCGGACGTTTTTCAGGACCGGGATCAGATGCTCCAGATTGTGGCCGTCTATCGGGCCGATGTGATAGAAGCCGAGTTCCTCGAACAGCGTGCCGCCGGTGACGTAGCCGCGTGCATGCTCGACCGCCCTTGTGATCGCACGATCCGCGCGCTTGCCGAGATAGGACGTCAGTTTCTTGCCGAAATCGCGCAGGCCGATATAGGCCTTGCCGGAGGCCAGCCGCGCCAGATAAGCGCTCATCGCGCCGGTCGGCGGCGCGATCGACATGTCGTTGTCGTTGAGAATGACGATCAGCCGTGCATCGAGCGCGCCGGCATTGTTCATCGCCTCGTAGGCCATGCCGGCAGACATGGCGCCGTCGCCGATGACGGCAATGACGTTGTTGCGGCCGCCGGAGAGATCGCGGGCGGCGGCCATGCCGAGGCCGGCCGATATCGACGTCGAGGAGTGGGCGGCGCCAAAGGGATCGTACTCGCTCTCGGCGCGGCGGGTGAAGCCGGACAGACCGCTTTCCTGGCGCAGCGTGCGGATACGGTCGCGGCGGCCGGTCAGGATCTTGTGCGGATAGGCCTGGTGGCCGACATCCCAGATCAGCCTGTCATCGGGGGTGTTGAAGACATAGTGCAGCGCCACTGTCAGCTCGACCACGCCAAGCCCGGCGCCCAGATGACCACCCGTGCGGGACACGGCGTCGACCAGCTCGGCGCGAAGCTCGGACGCCAATTGCGGCAGTTCACTTTCGGCAAGCGTGCGCAGGTCGGCCGGGATGCGGACCTTGTCGAGAAGCGGCGTATGCGGCGTTGCGTTCACGGTGCTCGGGCTTTCGGTTGATGGGCGAATAGGCCGCCGGCCGGCGAAAGTAAATGTGTGTCAGTGACGCGGATCAGGCCCTAGTCTTTTGTCTATGCATTTCGTTCTGCCACTTTTGGGTGACAGGGCATCAGCTTTCCGGCAGCGGAATAAACTCTTCCTCGTCTCCGGGAACGATGTCGAAGCGGCCCGTCTTCCATTCCTCTTTCGCCTGTTCGATGCGCTCCTTGGACGACGAGACGAAATTCCACCAGATGTAACGCTTCGAACCAAGAGAGGCGCCGCCGAACAGCATGAAATGCGCCCCGGTCTGCGACGACACGACGATCTCGTCACCGGGACGGAACACCAGCAGCCGTTCGGCTGGGAATACATCACCCGAAATTGAGACCTCGCCTTCCAGCGTATAGATGGCGCGTTCTTCCGCATCGGGAGGGATTTTCACGCTGGCGCCGGGCGCCAGGCGCAGGTCGGCGTAGAGCGTCTCCGAGTCGGCCCTGACCGGGGACCGCAGTCCCTGGAAATCGCCGATGATGAGGCGCCCGTTGACGCCTTCGGCTTCGATCTCGGGAAGCCGAAGCGCTGCGGTATTCTCGAAAACCGGAGCCACCTCTTCCTTGTCGTCCGGCAGAGCCAGCCATGTCTGCAGGCCGGATACCGACATCGGCGCGCCACGCAGTTCCTCCGGCGTACGCTCCGAATGGACGATGCCGCGGCCGGCGGTCATCAAATTCACGTCGCCGGGCTGAATGACCATTTCGGTGCCGAGTGAATCGCGGTGCCGGATCTTGCCGTCGAACAGATAGGTGACCGTCGACAGGCCGATATGCGGATGCGGACGGACATCCAGTGCCTGACCGGCGCGCAGGATCGCGGGACCCATGCGGTCGAAGAAGATGAACGGCCCCACCAGCCGCCTTTTTGCCGTCGGCAGGGCACGGCGCACCTGAAAACCGCCGATATCCTTAGCGTTGGGTATGACCATCAATTCGATCTGATCGCTGGCGAAGGCATCGCCTGCCTCAGGGTCTTTCCCGGGGAAGAAGCTCATGGACTCTCCTTGTCGGTGGTCGAAGGCCGCCTGGCCGCATCAGGCAAAGCGGATCGCCGCCTTTGCCCGCAGCTTGGCCGCCACCTCTTCGCGATTACGCGGATGCTGGTGGGTTTCCAGGGAATCGAGCAGTTCGCGCGCCGAGGCGGCGATGGCTTCGACGGCATGGTCGAAGGCGTGCTGGTTCTGCTTCGAGGGTCGCGTGGTTCCGCTCAGCTTGCGGACGAACTGAAGAGCCGCGTCGCGCACCTCATCATTGGTTGCCGGCGGATCAAAATTGAACAGGGTCTTGATGTTTCTGCACATCGCTTCCGTATCTCCTCTTGTCCTTGAGCTGTTTCAATCGGAACGAGTTATATCCTCGATCATGATCATGTCCAAAAACCGGTGAGGCGAGGCCATCGTTCGGACCGAGCCTCAATCCGCGTCGAGTGGCTCCGTTCCAACCGGCTTGCCGTCGCGCGACAGCCTGATCTTCTCGACCTTGTCCTCGGCGGCCTTCAGCAGCCGGTCGCAATGCGCCTTCAGCGCCTCACCACGCTCATAGATCTTGATCGACTGGTCGAGCGGCACGTCGCCACGCTCCAGATCATCGACGATCTTCTCCAGCGCATCGAGTGCCTGCTCGAAGCTCATCGCCTTGACGTCTTCGTTGGTCTCATCGGCCATCATTCATCCTTTCATCAGTCGCCCGACATGGGCGGCGACCGAAAATGCCAATCCCTGCAGATCGTAGCCGCCCTCGAGCAGGCTGACGAGCCGGTTGCCGCTGTGGCGTGCCGCGCGCTGCATCAGCTGGCCGGTCGCCCAGTCGAAATCATCCTCGGTCAGATTGATCTCGGCCAGCGGATCGCGGTGGTGCGCGTCGAACCCCGCCGAAATGATGATCAGGTCGGGCGCGAAATTGTCGAGCGCGGGCAGGACGCGCGACAGGAAGGCATCGCGAAACACTTCGCTGCCGGTCTGCGGCGCCAGCGGTGCGTTGACGATGTTGCCGGCGCCCGTTTCGGTCTTCGCTCCGGTGCCGGGATAAAGCGGCATCTGGTGTGTCGAGCAATAGAGCACCGACGGATCGTCCCAGAAAATATCCTGCGTGCCATTGCCGTGATGCACGTCCCAGTCGACGACGGCAACGCGCTCGACACCGTGTTTCTTCTGCGCATAACGCGCCGCGATCGCCGCCGTGTTGAACAGGCAAAAGCCCATCGCCGTGGTCTTTTCGGCATGATGGCCGGGCGGCCGGGCGGCGACGAAGACGTTGTCGGCGCGGCCCGAAAAGACATCATCGACGGCGGCGTTGGCGGCGCCGATCGCGGTGATCGCCGCTTGCCAGCTCTTCGGGCTGGCAGTGGTGTCGGCATCGATGCGGGCAATCCCCTCGTCGGGGATGGCGGCGCGCACGCGGGCGACGAAATCGGCGGGATGCGCGTAGAGGATGGTGGCCTCGTCGCCTTCCGGCGCCTGAATACGATCGAGCCCGGCAAAGGCTTCGTCGTCGAGCACGCGCTCGATGGCGCGTAAGCGGTCGGGCCGCTCGGGATGTCCGGGCGGCGTGAGATGCTCGAGGAAGATCGGATGGGTGTAGAGACGGGTGGTCATCGTCCTAATCTAGTGACCCGGATCGACAAAGGCCATGCACGGGCGGCCGATGACTGGGGAAAATCGCGACTGCGTCCATTCGCGTCGCCGCAGGCATTGGCCCCGCGGGCGCTTCGGCGTAAGGTCCCTGGTACTGCCTGGTGCCCGCCGCAAGCGGGAGAATCGGGAACACGGTTGAATTCCGTGGCGTGCCCAACGCTGTGAGGGGGACCGCGCCGGTAAATGCCACTGTCGATGACGGGAAGGCACCGGACGCGGGTTGATCCCGAGCCAGAAGACCGGCCTGGCAGGCATTGTCATCCGCGTGGTCAGGCGGATGGCATCAGAGCGACGTGCGTCTACTTGGACGCACAAAGTACGCTCTGTCAGTTTTGAATCTGCAATCGCAAGGGGACAAGCGATGCCGGAACACATGACCGCTGCCATTGACGATGGATTTGACCAGAATGCGCGCGATGCGGTCTACCGCGCCATGTTCACGCGGCGTGACGTGCGCAGCCATTTCCTGCCCACCGCGATCGATGACGACGTGCTGGCACGGCTGCTGCTTGCCGCCCATCACGCGCCATCGGTCGGCTTCATGCAGCCATGGAATTTCATTGTCATTCGCGATGTCAAACGACGGGCGGAGGTGCGCGACCTGTTCCTGGCCGCGCGAGAACAGGAACTGCCGGCGATCGAGGCGGAAAAACAGGCGCTGTACCGCAAGCTCAAGCTGGAAGGCATCTGCGAGAGCGCGCTCAACATCTGCATCACCTGCGACCGGCAGCGCTCGAAGGGTTCGCCGCTGGGACGCTGGCACAATCCGGAGATGGATCTCTACAGCACCGTCTGCGCGGTGCAGAATTTCTGGCTGGCCGCGCGTGCCGAGGGCGTTGGCGTCGGCTGGGTGAGCATCATCGAGGCTGAGGCGCTGAAGCGGCTGTTGGCCATTCCGGATCACGTAACGCCGGTCGCCTATCTCTGCGTCGGCCGTGTTTCCGAGTTCGCTCCCAAACCGGACCTTGAAACGCATGGCTGGGGACGGCGGCTGCCGCTGCCGGAGCTGATCATGAGCGAGACCTTTTCCGGGCAAGGCGAGACACAGCTCAAATCCACCGTGGCGCGCCTCAACACCGTTCCTGCCTCACCAGACACCATCCGCCCAGCCGATCAGGGTGTGGCGCCGGCCGTAGCCCAGCGCGAACCGCCGAAGGAGGCCAGCGCCTTGTCCTTGAGCTCCCTGAACTTCGACGATGCCTCGGCCAGCCGGGCGTCCCAGGCCGGATCGGGCACCTGGCCCGCGATGGTCTTGAAATAGACCTGCATCAGGCAGGCGATGGCGAAAGGCTCGATGAACGCCGCCTTGAATGCCCAGGCGAAGACGATGGCGAGCACAAAAGCCCAGCCGGCGAGCTGGCCAGGCATCAGGAACAGAATCGCACCGGCAGGTGCCAGCATCATCAGAAAGATGATGAACGACATGCCCCACATGATGACCGCCAGCCAGACGGCGTTCTTGACCATGACCTTGCCGTTCTGAGTATAGAGCACTACGCCTTGGCGCGCCGTCTCGAAGGGCGGGGCTGAATTGATGCGGATGTTGTAGCCGAGGATGATCTCGTCGACATAGGTCAGCGACAGGCGGATCACCGTGTTGATGAAGGAGACCAGGCCGCTCAGGCCTGGTATCGGCAGGAAGGCGGCGATACCGCCGAGCAGGCCGGTGATGGCATGGATGGCACCCTTGACGAGTCGGTCGACGACGAAAAGGATGTTGGCTTCGGCAAAACGCTGGGTGACGACATCCCTGGCGTAGGCGATCTGGTCCTGACCGCCGGGAATGTCGCGGCCGTCGATCAGATGAACCATGACGGCGATGTGGCCGGCCTTGACGACATAGAGGATGTATTCGCGGATCCAGTAGACGGCGATCGAGACGACGCCGAAACCGACCACGCCGCCCCACAGGGCAAACGACAGCGGCCCGTCGGGATCGGTGGAGATATGGCCAACGCCATAGCCGACGGAGGCGCCGGTGCCGGTTGCCATAATATAGGCCAGCGTGATGCCGAAATAGACGATCATGCGAAAGACGATGAACGGCCAGGTCCGCATCATGATGGACACCGACCGGCCGATCTCGAAATCCCACATGTGTCCCGAATCTCCGCCTCAGAGATGGTGGAAGAGGATGGACTCAACCCGGCGATTGTCAATTGCGGCCCTGACGCCAAAGGGCGACGAATTCGGGGTAACGGGTTGGTTCGGAGCCCGCCAGCGCGTTGGCTGACGGGGCATCAAACGAAAAACCCGCCTGTGCGGCCGGTCACTGGCGCAAATCAGCACCATGGACGAATATATACCTTAGCTGAGGGCATGGTGTCAAGAAAAAATTCCTATCGTGAACAGCTGCCGGCACGAAAGCTCCGGTGAGAACTTCAATTCGACTGCGGATCCGGCTTCTTCAGCAGGCCTTCAAGCAGTTGCTTGAACGCCGTCACCACCTTCTTCGACGTCGTTTCGGGGTCGTTCGAATTGGCGATCCGTTGCGCTGCCTGGCTGCTCGCTCCGATGATCAGTCGCGAGGCGGTCTCGGGGTCGAGGCTGGAGACAACGACCCCCTCCTCCTGCAGCGCGGTCAGATGGTCGGTCATTGAAGCGATGCACGCACTGGCATTCGGCCATTGCGCTGGATCCCCCAGCACGGCCGGGCCATCGCGGAACATGATGCGCTGGATTTCCGGCTCCAGCGCCATCTCGATATAGGTCGAGCACTCGTCGACGAAATGTTGCCAGCGGGTCGGTGCTCTCGACGCGACCTCATTGATGCGCGCCGCCATCTCGCCGTCAATCTGGGCTATGACCGCCTGCAACAGCCCCTTCTTGTCGCCGAAATGATGATAGAGCGCACCGCGCGTCAGCCCGGCCGAAGCGGTGAAATCATCCATCGAGGCTTCCGCATAGCCTGTTGTGCCGAAGGCATGACGGGCCGCCGCAATAAGCTTTGCGCGCGTCTCGGCGATCATCTCCTTGCGGGGTTTGTGCATGTGTCCTGGACCTATTCACATACGCTTCGTATGCTAATTGACATACGCGGCGTATGCTCTATCTAATAATCATACGCTCCGTATGTAATTGTCCAATCGTCCTTTGTCGAGGAACCAACCGATGCAAAATCCCTATGCGGAAATCTTTCGTGCCCCCGGCGCCAAGGGCTTTGCGGCCGCCGGCTTCCTAGCGCGCCTGCCGATCGCCATGGCGCCCATCGGCATCGTGGCGATGCTGTCGCAGGCGCGCGGCGAATACTGGCTGGCTGGAGCCGTCTCGGCGACATACGCGCTGGCCAACGCCTTCGTCGCGCCGCAAATATCGAGACTGGTGGACCGCCTGGGCCAGACACGAATCGTCGTGCCCACCACTATCATCGCGGTGCTGGCTTTCGCCGTCCTCATAGCGGCGGCCAACCAGGACTGGCCGGTGTGGACGCTGTTCGTGTCGGCACTCCTGGCCGCCGCCATGCCAAGCATACCTGCGATGGTGCGGGCGCGCTGGACAGAGATTTTCCGAGGACGACCGCAGATGAACACCGCATTCGCCTTCGAGTCCGTGGCCGATGAACTGGTCTATATCGCCGGGGCATCGTTATCGGTCGGCCTGAGTGCCGCCCTATTCCCGGAAGCCGGCGTTCTGGTGAGCACATTATTTCTCGCATTCGGATCAGCGGCCTTCATCCTGCAACGCTCGACCGAGCCCCAGGTGCGGCCGGTCGACCATAACTCAAGCGGCTCGGCGATCCGCCTGCGGCCGGTTCAGATCATCACGCTTGCCCTGATCTTCGTCGGCGCAACCTTCGCGACGACGGAAGTGACCACCGTGGCGATCACCAAGGAGCTTGGCCAACCCGGCGCCGCCAGCCTTGTCATCGGCGTTTATGCGCTGGGATCGTTCGTGCTCGGCATCATCGTCGGCGCGCTCAGCCTGAAGGCGCCGCTGCAACGCCAGCTCGCCATCGCAGTCGCCCTCGTCGCGCTCGGCACGCTGTTGCCGCTCGCCGCCGACACCGTGCCGCTGCTGGCGCTGACCGTGTTCATCAGCGGTGTGGCGATCTCGCCGACCTTCATCACGGCCTTCGGCCTGATCGAGCGGCATGTGCCGGAAGCGATGCTGACCGAAGGCATCACCTGGGTCATGACCGGCATCGGCATCGGCATGGCGCTAGGCTCGTTCGCGGCCGGCGCGGTGGTGGATGCGTTCGGTGCACAGAGCGGGTTCTGGGTGTCGGTGGCTTCAGGCACGATCGCGCTGGCCACGGTGCTGCTTGGCCAACGCAGCCTTGCCACGACTGAGTGCGAGATGGACGGATGTGAAGCGGCCGCGATTGCCGCGGAATAATCAGCTAGCGCCCGGCTTCGAACCGGGCGCTAGCTGCCTAGAGGATCTCGGTCTTGGCGATGCGGATGCCAAAACCTTCGAGGCCGACATAGTGGCGTTCGCGCGAGGCGATCAGGTTGATCGAGGAGATGCCGAGATCCTTGAGGATCTGCGCGCCGAGCCCGATCTCGCGCCACTCGTTTTCGCGGCGGCGAGCCTCTTCGTGATCCTCGCGGTCGCCGCTGGCCGGCCGTTTGCGTTCCTGATGCGCAACGCCGACGGAGCCTTCTCTGAGATAGACGATGACGCCGCGCCTGCGCTCACCCATCGCCTTCATGATGGCGTCGAGCCGGTGGCTGGTGCCGAAGACATCGGTCACCACATCCTCGGAATGCAGACGCACCGGGACCTCCTCGCCGTCGCGGATGTCGCCGAAGACTATCGCGACGTGATGCATGGAGTCCCACGGCAGCGTGTAGGTGAAGACCTGTGCCTTGCCGCCGAGCGTGTCGATTTCCGAGCACGCGACGCGTTCGACCAGAGTTTCCTTGCGCTGCCGGTAGGCAATGAGGTCGGCGACCGAAACCTGCTTCAGCCCATGCTCCTGGGCGAAGGCCTGCACCTGCGGGCCGCGCTTGACGGTGCCGTCATCATTGACCAGCTCGGAAATGACGCCGACCGGCGGCAGGCCGGCGAGCTTGCACAGATCGACCGCTGCTTCGGTATGACCGGAGCGCATCAGCACGCCGCCTTCGCGCGCAATCAAAGGGAAGATGTGGCCGGGCCGGACGAAATCCGAGCCGCCGACATTGCCGTTGGCAAGATTGCGAACGGTCAAAGTGCGATCTTCGGCCGAGATGCCCGTGGTGGTGCCATGCTTGAAATCGACGCTGACGGTGAAAGCCGTGGTGTGGGCGGAATCGTTGTCGGCGACCATCGGCGCAAGGTTAAGCCGCTTGGCTTCTTCGCGCGGCATCGGCGTGCAGACGATGCCGGACGTGTGGCGAACGATGAACGCCATTTTTTCGGGCGTGCAGTGGACGGCGGCGACGATCAGGTCGCCCTCGTTCTCGCGCCCGTCATCATCCATGACGACGACGATCTCGCCGCGTTCGAAAGCACGCAGGGCTTCGACGATTTTTTTCTGGTCGTAAGGCATGGGTACTCGCTTCGCTCGCAGGGGAATAAGGGAGTAGGGCAGTACGGGAGTAGGGAAAAGCAAAAAGATTTGGCCGGCCGGACTAAGAGCGCAACATATTGCCCTATTCCCCTATTCCCCTATTCCCCTCCCCGTCTGTCCCCGATGCCGCAGATAGTGGTCGGCGATCGCACAGGCAACCATTGCTTCGCCGATCGGCACGGCGCGGATGCCGACGCATGGATCGTGGCGGCCCTTGGTCATGATCTCGACGTCCTTGCCGTCCTTGTCGATCGACTTTCGCGGCGTCAGGATCGACGAGGTCGGCTTGACGGCGAAACGGGCGACGATCGCCTGGCCGGTCGAGATGCCGCCAAGGATGCCGCCGGCATTGTTGGACAGGAACACCGGCTTGCCGTCATTGCCGATGCGCATCTCGTCGGCATTCTGTTCACCGGTGATGCGGGCGGCCTCGAAGCCGTTGCCGATCTCGACGCCCTTGACCGCGTTGATCGACATCAAGCCGGAGGCGATGTCCTGATCAAGCTTGGCATAGATCGGCGCGCCGAGGCCAGGCGGAACGCCGTCGGCGACGATTTCGATCACCGCCCCGACCGAGGAGCCCGCCTTGCGGATGCCGTCGAGATATCTGGTGAAGACCGGAACGGAGGCCGGATCTGGGGTGAAGAACGGATTTTCGGCATCGCCGATGAAATTCCAGTTCCAGTTGGCGCGATCGATGGATTTTTCGCCCATCGACACCAGTGCGCCGCGCACCACCACGCCCGGAACCACCTTGCGCGCCAAGGCACCGGCCGCCACCCTGGCTGCCGTCTCGCGGGCCGAGGAGCGGCCGCCGCCACGATAATCGCGCACCCCGTATTTCACGTCATAGGTGTAGTCGGCATGGCCCGGCCGGTATTGGCGGGCGATCTCGCCATAATCCTTTGAACGCTGGTCGACATTCTCGATCAGCATCGACACCGGCGTGCCGGTGGTGATCATCGTCTCGCCGTCCTCGTCGAAGATGAAGCCAGACAGCACCTTCACTTCATCTGGTTCGCGACGCTGCGTCACGAAACGTGATTGCCCCGGCCGGCGCTTGTCGAGTTCGACCTGGATATCGTCGCGCGTAAAGCGGATGCCAGGCGGACAGCCGTCGACCACGCAGCCGAGGGCGGCGCCATGGCTTTCCCCCCAGGTGGTGACGCGGAAAAGGTGGCCGAACGTGTTGTGAGACATGGAAAGTGCCCTGCCCGGCAGCGGAGCCGGCTGAAGCCTGCCTTCTATTGGCGTTTTTCGTAGTGGTCAAACTGTCATCCCAGCCGTTTAAGTTTTGACACATTCGGCTGGTTTCTGCTTTCTTCGATCCGCCGTTGAGTATCCGCCGCCGCCATGCCGGTGCAATGATAAAGAGGAACGATTATGCGTACCCTGATTGGCGCCATTGCCGCCACGCTGCTGCTTTCCACCGCCGCTTTCGCCGGCCAGACAGAAGGCCTGATCAAGAAGGTCGACAAGGACGCGCTGACGCTGACTCTGGATGACGGCAAGTCCTACAAGCTGAATGCAGAGACCGATCTCGACGCGCTGAAGCCGGGCATGGACATCGTCATTGCCTACGATGTGACCAATGGCGAAAACGTCATCACCGACATGGAACTGCCGGACAGCTCTGCCAACTAGAGCTTCCAACCTCAATTGAATGCAGTGTTTGCGGTTCAGCTTTCGCCGAGCCGTGTGCGAACTGGCCTAAAGCCACTCCAGACTCTTGCCTTCGAGCTTGAGCAGGCGATCCTGCGGTATTTCCAGGTTCGCTGCCTCGTCCTCGGCCAGCCCCAGAACGAAGCGAAACAAGGTGCGCATGACGCCGCCATGGGTCACGCATATCGTCTGGCGTTCGATCTCGTCGAAGCATGGCCTCACCCGTTCGAGCAGCATCTGATAGCTCTCGGCGCCTTCGCCGGGCGGCTGAAAGTTCCACTTGTCCAGAGCCCGCGTCATGCTCGCTCCGGGATACCGTGTCTCGAGCTCGGGAAAGGTAAATCCCTGCCAGTCGCCGAAATTGACTTCGACGAGGCGCGGATCGGTTCGATAGGCACCCGGATCGAGCTCCATCGCGGCGCGAATACGCTGCATCGTTTCGCGCGTCCGTTTCATCGGACTGGCGAGGAAATCGAATTCCCAGGGATTTGGGACCAACGCGGCTAGCCGAAGCCCGTTTCCGGTCGCCTGCTCGCGGCCAAGAGCGTTGAGATCGGTGTCGGCCTGCCCCTGAAGCCGCATTTCGGCGTTCCACGCGGTCTGGCCGTGGCGCGCGATGTAAACCAGCGGGTACATCAGGTCTTCCGGTGCGGGATCGGGACGGACGACGGTTGGCGGGGTGTTAGTCCTTGACCGTCGAAATATCAGGCGCGTCGACGGCCTTCATGCCGACGACGTGGTAGCCCGAATCGACGTGGTGCACTTCACCGGTGACGCCGCGCGACAGGTCGGACAGGAAATAGACGCCGGAATCGCCGACTTCCTCCTGTGTCACCGTCTGCTTCAGGGGCGAATTGTACTCGTTCCACTTCAGGATGTAGCGGAAATCGCCGATGCCGGAAGCGGCAAGCGTCTTGATCGGGCCGGCCGAAATGGCGTTGACGCGGATCTTCTTGGCGCCGAGGTCGACCGCCAAATAGCGCACGCTGGCCTCGAGCGCCGCCTTGGCGACACCCATGACGTTGTAGTGCGGCATGACCTTTTCGGCACCGTAGTAGGTCAAGGTCAACAGCGAGCCGCCATTGGTCATCAGCGCCTCGGCGCGCTTGGCAATGGTGGTGAAGGAATAGACCGAAATGTCCATGGTGCGCAGGAAATTGTCGCGCGTCGTCTCGACATAACGGCCGGTCAGCTCATCCTTGTCGGAGAAGGCAATGGCGTGGACGAGGAAATCAAGCTTGCCCCAATGTTTGGCGACATTGGCGAAAACCTCGTCCAGGCTCGCCGGATCGGTGACGTCGCAATGGCCGGCGACAAAGGCACCCAGTTCCGCCGCCAGTGGCTCGACGCGCTTCTTGAACGCCTCGCCCTGATAGGTCAGCGCGATCTCGGCGCCATGGTCGACGCACGACTTGGCGATGCCATAGGCGATCGACCTATTGTTGGCGACGCCAAGAATGAGGCCGCGCTTGCCGGCCATTAGGCCCTGTCCACCCGCCATGTGAGCGCTCTCCGCAAGATTTCAGCTTTGTGGGTTGCCCTATCGCACAGGCACAGAGCCCCTTCAAGCGCTCAAAACGGACAGTTCAGGGGACAAAAGCCGCCGATCAGCCTTTTTGGCTGCGCAACAGCGCTTCGAACGCGCTATCACCGCCTTCCGGCAGCATGATGCGCACGTGAGCGTAGAGATCGCCGTGGCCGCCGGCCTTTTCCGGCAGGCCTCTGCCCTTCAGCCGCAGGACCTTGTCGGAGCTCGACCAGGCTGGAATGTTGACCGCGAGCCTGCCGGTCGGCGTCTCGACCGGCACCTTGGCGCCGAGCACCGCATCCGCCAGGGCCACCGGCAGATCGGCGTGCAGGTCGCGGCCCTCGATGCGGTAGCGTGGATGTCGGCGCAGATGGATCTTGACCAGCGCGTCGCCTGGCTGGCCCGGCCCCTGCTCGCCTTGGCCCTTGAGGCGGATGGTCTGGCCATCCTCGACATAGGCCGGCAGCTTGACCGCCACTTTGCGGCCGTCGGGGAACATCGCCGTCACCTTTTCGGCGGTCGCCGCTTCCTCGATGGTGACGTCGAGCGTGACGTTCAGATCGGCTGCTGTCGCCTGCTGGCGGCGATCGCCCGTGCCGGGACCGCGCGCGCCCGAAAAAGTGTCGCCAAAAATCTGGCTGAAGATGTCGCTGTTGCCGTCGAACGGATCGCCACCCGGTCGGCCGGAGCGGAATTCGAACCGCGAACCGCCCGGACCCTGTTGCCGGCGAAAGCCGCCAAAGGAATCGCCGCCACCGGCAGCGCCTTCAAAGCCCTGGAATCGCGGCTTTCCGTCGGCGTCGATCTCGCCGCGATCGAAAGCGGCGCGATTCTTTTCGTCGCCGACGATCTCGTAGGCCTGGTTGGCCGCGGCAAAACGGTCCTTCGCCTTGGGATCATTCGGATTCTGGTCCGGATGATGCTTCTTGGCGAGTTTCCGATACGCCGACTTTATGTCCTTGGCCGATGCGTTCCTGGCAACGCCCAGCACCTCATAGGGGTCGCGCATGCTTACTGCCCTGGAGTAGAGTTGAGTCTCTGGTTGCCTCCTATATGCGCTCGCATAGGAAGAAATTCCAGTGCTGGAGCAGCATATCAGACGCGGAAAATCAGAGTGCCTTGAAGTCCTGCATGCGCCAGCCACCGGCGCTGGCCAGGCACAGTTCGCCTTCGAACATGGCAACGCCGTCAAAGCTTTCGCGCGAGGCCTTGAAGCGGCGGCAGGTCTGGCCGTTGTCCTTCAATTCCGCCAGATCGGTGATGGAACCGCGCGAGCCGGTATCGGCATTGGCCCATGGGACGGCCTGCCCGCCGAGCTGCTCAATGTCGGCCGAGGAGACTGCATTGCCGATCGTCGTCTGGTCGGAGTCGCGATCCAAATTGGCCGGCGCAGCCGAGGCCGACGTGCTGCTGGTCAGGATCGAGCGGTCGACTTCGGCTTTTTCCAGGCTGAAGCCGCCGGCGCCACACGCGGCAAGCGGCAAGGCGACCGCCACGATCGCGGCTTTCGCGCTGGCCGAAGCGATAACGCTCCATTGCCTGCTGTCAAAAGCTTGCGCGATACGCGACAATCGGCAACCTCCCCCTTGCTTCGTTAAGAATCTTGGCTTTGTAAGATCTTGGCTTCGTGACAATTTGAGAAAAACTATGAGTGACACTGAGTTAACAAGCGGTGACTTTACCGAGGCTGCCGAGCCGTTTCGCCTCTTTGCCGCATGGCTGGACGACGCAACGAAAAGCGAGCCGAACGACCCCAACGGCGTGGCTCTGGCGACCGTCGATGCCGACGGCATGCCGGATGTGCGTATGGTGTTGCTCAAGGGGTTCGATGAAGGCGGGTTTGTCTTCTACACGAATTTCGAGAGCGCCAAGGGCCAGGAGATTCTTGGCAGCATGAAGGCGGCGATGTGTTTCCATTGGAAGTCGCTGCGCCGCCAGGTGCGCATTCGCGGACCGGTGGAGATCGTCAGCGACGCCGAAGCCGACGCCTACTACGCGACGCGGCCGCGCGGCAGCCGCATCGGCGCCTGGGCCTCGAAACAGTCGCGACCGCTGGAAAGCCGCTTTGCGCTGGAAAAGGCGGTGGCAGAATACACGGCACGCTACCCGGTCGGCGAGATCCCGCGGCCAAAGCACTGGTCCGGCTTCCGAATCGTGCCCAGCACCATTGAGTTCTGGCACGACAGGCCGTTCCGGCTGCACGACCGGCTCGTTTTTACGCGCAGTGCGAAGGACGGCTGGGACAAGACACGGCTTTATCCCTGAGGCTCAGGCCTTCTTTCTCGTCATGAACGCGGTGAGCGCGGCGCGGGCCTCATCGGACTTCAGCCGCTCGCGAAAATGCTCGCTTTCCTCGCCGATGCGGGCGACGAGGTCGTCTCGCGAGCCACGCATCAGGTCGCGCGCGATCTTCAGCGCCTGCGGCGGCTTGGCCGCGATCTGCCCGGCCGCCGCCAGCACCGAGGCCTCCAGCGCTGCTTCCTCGACCACCTCGTAGATCAGGCCGGCGGCCTTCGCCCGTTCAGCCGAAAAGCCTTCGCCGAGGCCGAGCAGCGCGAAGGCACCCTGCTGCCCGAGGATGCGCGGTGCCAGCAGGCTCGATCCCGCCTCAGGCACCAGGCCAAGGTCGACGAAAGGCGTCCTGAACACGGTGCGTGGCGTGGCGAAGGTCAGGTCGCAATGCAAATTGAGCGTGGTGCCGATGCCGACCGCGATGCCATCGACGCCGGAGACCATGGGTTTTTCGACCTTGGCCAGGGCCATCAGGAAATCCCAGACTTCGGTGCCGCCGTCGCCGCCGGTGGCGACGACCATGAAGTCGGCAAGGTCGTTGCCGGAGGAGAAAGCGCCGGGCACGCCGAGAAAGACGTGGGCGCGGATCGCCGGGTCGGCGTCGCCTTCGGCCAGGGTTTTTGACATTTTCGCATACATGGCGCGCGTCAGCGCATTCTTTTTGTCCGGCCGGTTCATGCGGATAATCTGGATGGCGCCCTGGCGCTCGACGAGGATATGGTCTGTCACGGTGTTTTCCTTGTGAAACGTCAGGCGGAGACGAGCGTCTTGCCGGCAGCGGCGAGGCTTTCGGCGCCATCGATGACGCGCGCCCTCAAGGCGCTGACCTCGCCGAGCAGGTTTTCGGCAAAGAAACGGCAAAGCGCTATGCGGTTGTGATCGGCAAGAGCACCGCGCGCCAGATAGGCGCCGCCGGCGGCAAGCGAGATCAGCCTGAGATAGGGCGTGGCGCCTGCCAGCGCCTCTTCCGACCGGCCATCGGCCGTCAGTTTTTGCAGGAAGCGGGTCGCTTCGCTGAGATCGCCAAGTGCCGCGTCGAGAGCGTCGGCGGTGCGGCCGAAACCCTGCATGTTCGAGGTCCGCACCGCTGCGGCCATACCAGCCAGTTCGGCGATGTAACCATGCACATGGTCGCCACCGCCGAGCGGCAGCTTGCGCATCACCAGATCGATCGCCTGGATACCGTTGGTGCCCTCGTAGATCGGCGCGATGCGCGCGTCACGATAGAAGGCGGCCGCTCCCGTCTCCTCGATGAAACCCATGCCGCCATGAACCTGGAGGCCGAGTGAGGCAACTTCGACGCCGATATCGGTCGAGAACGCCTTTGCCAGCGGCGTCAGCAGATTGGCACGGTCGCGCCAGTGTGCCGCCTCGTCACCGGCGGAGACTCGGGCCATGTCGATGGCGTGGGCACAGGAATAGCTGATGGCGCGTGCGGTTTGGGTCAGCGCCTTCATGGTCAGCAGGTTACGCTGGACATCGGGGTGATGGACGATAGGCGCCATACCCGTGCCAGTGTAGCTCGCGGCCTTGCCCTGCCGGCGCTCATTGGCATAGGCGATCGCCTTCTGCGTTGCGGCTTCCGCGACCGCTACCCCCTGCATGCCGACACAAAGCCGCGCATTGTTCATCATGGTGAACATGCAGGCTAGCCCCTTGTTCTCCTCGCCGATCAGCCAGCCGACGGCGCCGGGTTCGGCACCTTCGAAGCCGTCGCCATAGATCATGGTGCAGGTCGGTGAGGCATGGATGCCGAGTTTATGCTCAAGTCCGGAACAGAAGACGTCGTTGCGCGCGCCAAGCGCGCCATCGTCGCCGACCAGGAATTTCGGCACCAGGAACAACGATATGCCGCGCGTGCCGGCCGGCGCGTCGGGCAGCCGCGCCAGCACCAGATGGATGATGTTGTCGGTGAAATCGTGCTCGCCATAGGTGATGAAGATTTTTTGGCCGAAGATGCGGTAGCTGCCGTCACCCGCCGGCTCGGCGCGGGCGCGCAAGGCGGCGAGGTCCGAACCGGCTTGCGGCTCGGTCAGGTTCATCGTGCCCATCCAGTCGCCGGAGACGAGCTTTTCGAGATATTTGGCCTTGAGGTCTTCGGAAGCGTGTTTGTCGAGCGCCTCGACCGCGCCCATGGTCAGCGTCGGGCCGATGCCGAAGGCCATGGCGGCGGAGTTCCACATTTCGAGCGCGGCCACGCCGAGAATGGTCGGCAGCGCTTGGCCGCCATATTCCTCAGGCCCGGAGAGCGCGTTCCAGCCGCCATCGATCCAGCGGCGATAGAGTTCCTTCCAGCCGGGCGGTGTGGTGACGGCAGCGTCCTTCAGCACCGCACCTTGCCCATCGCCGATCGTGTAGAGCGGTGCGACCTCTTCAGTGGCGAAGCGGCCGGCCTCGCCAAGAACGGCATCGACCAGATCCTCGCCGAGATCGCCGAAGGTGCCGGCATCGAGCGCCGATTTCATGCCGGCCACGTGCTTGAGCGTGAAGGCGATATCCTCGACCGGTGCCCTATACATGCCGCTCACTCCTCCTGATGCATCGGCCCGCCCAACCCTAGAGCCGGTGCCGCTGCAAAACCACCCGCCGTATCAGCGGTCTCCCACCTTTCCTCAAAAACGGCAACTAAGGCCCGCGATGCCGGGACTACCAAAACATCGCCGCCCTCGCTAATGGCTCGCCCCTACACTTTCCCCACAGCGCGTCAGCTCGAGCCGGGCGAATGATCGGCGCCTGCCTGATCTCCCCGCGCTACGTCACACAGCGTCAGCACATGGGATCGAGTCGATAGTCGCGACACGAGATCGCTCCAAGGACAAACACGCGCCCATCGCGCTATTGTTCGGCGTTCGCGATGCCCATGCCCGAATGCTTCCTGACGTCGGGCGTGTGGCTCGATCCGACGGCGCCGTTGGCGGGCCGTGCCGCCGTTTCGTGGCGCGAGATCGGTGGCCATGGCGGAGCATCCGCGCCGTACTTGGAGGCGATGCGCCATGATCTGCATCACTGCCTTTATCAATGAGCCGAACGTCCAAGCCATGCGATGAACACAGCGAGAACATGGCTCGCGATCAGGGGGGACTACTTGTGGGTGATCCAATCCAACAAAACTTCGATCTGCTCGCACCGACATGCATTGAAAGCGCCAGAACCTATAAGACTAGCCCTATTTACGACAGCAATTGCTGGTTTCGATCAATGTTGCTTCGCGCACCGCAAAACCTCAAAGACCGATGCGGCAAGGGCTTGTATCGGTTCCTATGATTCGAAAGGGAGTACGGCTCTTATTCCATGGCGCCGTTATCTCGGCGGATAGGTGAGATCGTGACAAAGTCAAAATGGACTGCAACGCGATCATGAGCCCAAAATCTGGCAATGAAATTCGCTCGATATGCATTGTCCAAACAAAATTCCTGGGTGATGTCACGCTGACATCTGCTTTGGTCCGCAATCTACGCCTCGCCTATCCCGACGCTTCGATAACAATGATATGCGCGCCTGGCCTTAAGCAATTCATTGTCGCGCAACAGATTGCCGACGTGGCGGTTGGCTTTGAAACCGGGGGCAGAGGAAGGACTCCGCTTAAGCGATTGACCGACTATTATGCCCTTATTTCTGCTCTGCGGCGTCAAAAATTCGATCTCAGCATCGATCTTACCGATACAAAAACCTCACGGATCATGCACCGTTTGACCGGCGCCCCACTTCGGGTTGGCTTCGATCCTCCCGAGCGTCCGTTTAAGTTCTGGGAAATTCAGATGGCAAACGTCCTCGCGCCGCCGTTCGGCCATGGTGGCTCCCATTATCTCTACAGATACCTGTCTCCATTGGGCGCCCTCGGGTTAGCGATTCAAAACCCAACCCCTCGGCTGCAGCCCACCAAGATTGCCCAAGAGGAGTGTGCCAGGCTTCTTTTCGAAAACGCCTTGGCGAAGAAATCATACGTGGCTGTGCATGCGGGCGCGAGGTCCGAGGGGCGTCGTTGGCCGCCGCAACATTTTGCCGCCGTCATTGATGAGATCTACGCCAAAACCGGGCTGCGGTCTCTGATCATCGGTGGGCCTGACGAAAGGCCCGTTGCGCAAAGCATAATTGAAGCGGCAACATCGCCGGTGGCCACTGTCGTCGGAAAGGCCTCGCTTGAAGTCCTTGTCGCGTTGTTGACAGAAGCGGCAATTTTCCTTGGCAATGACAGCGGCCCGATGCACGTTGCAGCCTCTGTTGAAACTCCGGCGGTGGGATTGTTCGGTCTGCAGTCTCCTGATCTATGGGGCCCGTTTGGTATCCCCAACAAAACGCTCCGGCCGCCCATGCCTTGTCCATGTATCGCTCCAGGTGTTTGTAAAGAATACAACCCCGGTGGGGTCTATTGTGTTCAGCGGCTTCAGGTTGCTGAAGTCGCAGAAGCGACACTCGATTTCATTGAGACAAGCGGCTCTCGACCGACCCAAACTACGATGCGCGTAATTACCTAGCATTGATCCGCGACGTCATCGAACTGACGTGCCCCTCGATGCCGTTCGATCACCCACGCGATGCGAGATCGTTTCTTCGGCCGTCTCGTAGCTCACGTCCGTCTCGTCGCCAAGATACTCGTGCAAGCTCGACCTGAACCCATGAACGGTCACGTCGCCGGGCGTCAGATGCAGGATGCCGGTCCTGACAGTGCTTGGCTTCGCGCCTCGCGAGCCGCTAGGAAGATGTACGCCGCATCCCGATACGGAGGCAAGCTGCTCCCGGAGGATGGTCATGGCGCGCACATTTTTTGTAAGCCTCAAATTTGTCACGCGGATTTTGCAATCGGGGCGGCGCGTATTAAGTTCAAGCCATGCCGGATCGACCGGCGTGAGATCAGAACCAGCAACCGGAACCGCCCATGCTTGCCAGACCCGACGCCTATCGCTGCATCGAATGCGGCCTGCCCTATCGAGCGGAGGGGTTCTGCTACCATGGGGGCAGACTGGACCACGGTGCCGCCTACTGGTCGGATCGCGGCATATGGTGCTCCCCGCAATGCTCTCTGGCCCATCACCGCAAACGCGCCGCCGAAGGCACGCTGCGGCAAGAGCCCGCGCCCGATCCGTTTGGATTCGAGCCGCTGATGCGACGCCAGCTTTTCTGAAGCCGGCCTCCCGAAAGCAAATCCTTAACCATGACGGTTCAGGATTTGCCTTTGATCAACGGGGATTCCCTGTTTTGAAAAGGACGGTGCGCCTTCTTCGCCGCACAGCGCTCCTCGCTCTTGCGGCGACGATGGCGCTTTCGACGGCGGCAACGGCCTCGGATTTTTCCGAGCCGTGGAAGAACGCCGACCGCGCTCTGGTCGTCGATGCCTACGAATACAATTCCATCGACTGGGCCCAGCTCGCCACCGACAAGCGGGTCGTCGGCTTCATCAACAAAGCCTCCGACGGCATGCCGCCGGCCTATTTCTGCTTGGGCAACGACATCGAGGTGAAGCTTTGCAAGGCGCTGTGGAAACGTCATGCGGTGACGCGCGAACTGTTCCAGACGCGCAGGGTGGTGGCCAAGGCACTCGGCCTGAAATGGGGCGCCTATCACCTTGCCCGCCCCGGCAATCCGGTCGAGCAGGCCAACAATTTCCTCGATTTCGCCGAGCCTGCGCCGGACGATCTCATGGCTCTCGACATCGAGGGCAATGATCCCTCGCAATGGATGTCGCTTGACGACGCCGAGGAGTTCGTACGCCAGGTGCATCGCCGCATCGGCCGTTTCCCGGTGCTGTACACCAACGGCAAGACCGCCCAGTACATTGCCGACAACAGCTACCGATACCGGCTCCTGTCGCGGCTGCCGCTCTGGTATGCGCGCTACACCAACGACATCGACGTGCATTTCCCGATGGGCAACTGGCAAGGCTACGCACTTTGGCAGTTTTCGGCGCAAGCCAATTGCGGCCGTTTCCGCTGCCCTTACAGGGTTGCCGGCACGCCTAACGACATAGACGTCAATGTCGCGCCGACAGACGCCGCCACGCTGCGCGCGCAATGGCCGTTCGGTGGGCTTATCGACGTGCCGCCGGACTATCTCGCCTCGATACCGCTTCCGGTCTCACGCGAGGCCGGCCTCGCCGGCAATGTCACCATCACCTTTGCGTCTGTGGCCGCGCCGCCGACTTTCGAGGACATGGTTGCAGCGTTGGGCACACGCTGGTCCCGTTTCCGCGACGGCTTCCGCATGCCAGTCGTGAAGACGGTGCCCCGGAGACCGAGTTTCGGCATTGTCCAATATGTCGCCTGGAAGCGGACCGAGCGGCGTTCGCCCGCACAACTCGACGCTGCCTTTGCCTTGTCCGATCCGCTCAGCACCGCTTCCACCGAACTCGATCGCGGCCAGCGGTGAGCCAACGCGGAACTTCAGGTTCCCTGTTCGCGCGCCACGGCCTGCCAGCCGATATCGCGGCGGCAGAACCCGTCCGGCCAATCGATGCGGTCAAGCGCGGCATAGGCTCGTTTCTGTGCCTCGCCGACCGTGGCGCCTGATGCCGTCACGTTGAGGACGCGGCCGCCATTGGCAACCAGCGCGCCGCCATTGATGGCGGTACCGGCGTGGAATATCTGGACGCCGTCGCTCGCCGCGTCTTCGACGCCGCGGATGACCGAGCCTTTTTCCGGTGTTCCGGGATAGCCTCTCGCCGCCATCACCACGGTCAAGGCCGCCTCGTCGCGCCAGCGCACCGAAGTATGCGCAAGCTGGCCGTCGGTCGCCGCGTTGAGCAGGACCAGCAGATCGTCCTTCAGCCGCATCATCAGCACCTGGCATTCCGGGTCGCCGAAACGGGTGTTGTATTCGATCAGCCTCGGTCCCTTGTCGGTGATCATCAGCCCGGCAAACAGCACGCCGGAGAACGGCGCGCCAAGTTCGGCCATGCCGCGCATGGTCGGCTCGATGATCTCGCGCATGGTGCGCTCGACCAGTTCCGGCGTCATCACCGGGGCCGGCGAATAGGCGCCCATACCGCCTGTGTTGGGGCCAGTGTCGCCATCGCCGACGCGCTTGTGGTCCTGCGCGGTGCCGAAGGGCAGCGCGGTGTTATCGTCGCAGAGGCAGAAGAAGCTCGCCTCCTCGCCGGTCATGAATTCCTCGACCACAACTTCCGCGCCGGCAGCGCCGAAGGAACCATCGAAGCAGGCATCGAGTGCTGCCTGTGCTTCACTGAGCGTCATGGCGACGGTGACGCCCTTGCCGGCAGCGAGCCCGTCGGCCTTGATGACGATCGGCGCTCCGGTCTTTTCGACATATGCCTTGGCCGAGGCCAGATCACTGAAGCGGCCATAGGCGGCAGTCGGGATGTCGTAGCGGGCACAGAGGTCCTTGGTGAATCCCTTCGAACCTTCCAGCTGTGCGGCAGCCTTGGAGGGACCGAAGACGCGGATATTTTCGGCGCGCAGATCGTCGGCAATGCCGGCGACCAGCGGCCCCTCCGGACCGACCACCACGAGGTCGATTTTTTTCTCCCGGCAGAACGCGGCCACGGCGGCGTGGTCGGCTAAATCCAGCTTCACCAGCTCAGCCTCGCTGCCGATGCCCGGATTGCCGGGAGCCGCATAGAGCTTTGTCAGCAGCGGTGATGCGGCAATCTTCCAGGCGAGCGCATGTTCGCGGCCGCCGGAGCCCAGAAGAAGAACGTTCATGGCCACCTCTTGATGCCGAAATTCTGCTCTGGCGGCCATCTGATGGCGTTTTCTGCGCTTCCGTTGCTCACGGACCAAATGTCCGCTCCGCTACGGTTCTCGAAACCACCACCATATGACTCGCCAGCGCGAATTTCGAAACAGTCTCTTGGAGCACCCGCTATTGCTCTCCGGGCGACGGGTCAAGGCATCAGGGTGTTTTGATCGGAATTGCGCACGGGAACGTTACCCCAGCCAGAATATGGGCCTCGAATACCGGCGCTCATATTCTGGCTGCCGCCTCAGCCCTGGTAGACCACCGGAAACCAATCCTCGCGCAATCTCTGTCCCGGCTGCATGCCATGGCCATGATAGGGCGGCGAGGTGCGGCCCGGCCGCTCGACATAGCGCGCATCGTCACCGACCCAGCGCAGCGACAGCGCCCGGCGCCGCGCCGCGGTCATATTGCCACGGGCGCCGTGCGCGGTCCTGAAGTCGAACAGGATGGCGTCGCCCGGCTCCATTTCCCATTCGAGCACCTTCATCGACGGATCCTGGTCGGGATCGGGCACCGGCAGATAGTCGCCCTCGCCGGCATAAAAGTTGCTGTCGTCGAGCCAGCGCACGGGCAGGATCATCTTGTCCCATTTGTGCGAGCCGGCGATCAGGCGCAGCGTCGCTTCCTTCACCGGGTCGATGGGAATCCAGAAGCTCACCGTCTGCCGGCCATCGACGAAATAGTAGGGGATGTCCTGATGCCAGGGCGTCGGCTTCTGCGTGCCGGGTTCCTTGACCAGCACATGATCGTGGAAGAACTGCGCGGTGCGCGACTGCATCACCGCCGCCGCCAGTTCGGCGGCGGGTGAGTCCCGCACCAAGCTGACGAATTCGGGGATGCGCTCCCAGTTGCAGTAGTCATCGAAGAAACTGCCGCGGCCGTTGGCGATGTCGGATGCGGTGGCGCTGCGGTTCTGCATGTTGCGTTCGATGCCGGCGGCAATCGTGTCGACCCAGCCCTTGAAGGCGCCGCGGATGCAGACAGCGCCGTCACGCTGATAGTCGGCAATCGTGGACGCGCCGATCATGGTGGCGTCGATGGTGGCAGTCTGGGAAGCCATGGCGTTTTCCTCTTGGAATGAAGCCATTATCGCAACACCTATTCATTCGGTAAAATAATAACTTTCGATCTGACATATAGAGTGCCTCTATGAGCGTGACCCTGACGCAGCTGCGCTACCTGGTTGCCGTGGCGCGTCACGGTAGCGTCACCGGCGCGGCAAAGATGCTGAACGTCTCTCAGCCGTCGATTTCGGTGGCGATCGACGCGGTCGAAAAGAATTTCGGCCAGAAGCTGTTCGTCCGCCAGCGCGGAAGCGGCGTGTCGCCGACATCGTTCGGCCGCGCCGTCGTGGCCAAGGCAAGGCAGGTTCTCACCGAAACGGACGAACTCGTCGGCCTGGGTTCAAGCAAATCGGCTGTCAGCGGTGAGTTGGTGCTGGGATGCTTCGAGGATCTGGCGCCTTTCTTCGCGCCGGCTTTGATCCGCGCCTTCTCCGAACGCCATCCAGCCGTCAAAATCGTCGTTCGCGACGAGACGTTCGAGACCCTGGGACGACGGCTGGGTGATGCGGCCATCGATCTCGGCCTGACTTATGATCTCAGCCTGCCGACGCATTTCGCCCGCATCCTGCTGCGCGAACTTCGGCCGCATGCGCTGTTGCCGGCGGGCCATGCCCTGGCGGATCGCCCGTCGGTCAGCCTTGCGGATCTTGCCGCCTATCCGCTGATCACGACGGACCAGCCGCACAGCTGGCAGCACATGCTCGACCTGTTCCGCAGCCGCGGCCTTTCGCCAGCGGCCGACATGACGACGAGCTCGTTCGAACTGCAGCGCAGCATGGTCGCCAACGGCTTCGGCGTCGCGGTCAGCTATACCCGCCCGCACGGCGACCGCAGCTATGACGGGCTGCCGCTGATCTGCAAGCCGCTATCCGATCCGCTGCCCATGCAGCGGATCCTGCTCACCTATGACACGCATCAGCGTGTATCGAATGCAGCGCTGGCCTTCGTCGAGGTGGCCAGGGACTGGTTCGCCACCCGCGACATCTTTGCCTCGTGAAAGGCTGACGTGCACCACTCTCCCGCTTGACGCTTGACGGTTTCTGCCGCTGCTGCCACTCCATGGACATGGAAAACATCCAGTCGAAAGCGGCCCAGGGCCGTGTCGCCGATGCTCCGAACGGCCATTGGGTCTACCGCGTGCTGCCGCGCTCGATATGGCCCTATGCGCAGCTTGCCCGATGGGACAGGCCGATAGGCTGGCAGCTGCTGCTGTGGCCGTGCTGGTGGTCGGCGGCCTTGGCGGCAAGCGCCTATCCGCGTCCCGGCGACCCGCTGCTCTCACTGCTGCCGGCACCAGTGTATCTCGTGCTTTTCCTGGTCGGGGCCATCGCCATGCGTGGCGCCGGCTGCACCTACAACGACCTCGTCGACGAGGACATCGACAGCCAGGTGGAGCGCACGCGCTCGCGACCGCTGCCGTCGGGCAAGGCGACCCGCCGGCGGGCATGGCTGTTTCTCGTCCTGCAGGCTCTGGTCGGCCTCGTCGTGCTCATCCAGTTCAACAGCTTCGCCGTCCTGCTCGGCATCTGCTCACTGGCGGTCATCGCCATCTATCCATTCATGAAGCGGATAACCAACTGGCCGCAACTGGTGCTTGGCCTTGCCTTTTCCTGGGGCGCGCTGATGGGATGGGCGGTCGAGTTCGGCGATCTCGATGGGCCTGCCATCATGCTTTATATCGGCTCGATCCTGTGGGTGATCGGCTACGACACGATCTACGCGCATCAGGACAAGGAAGATGACGCCATCGTCGGCGTGCGCTCGACGGCACGCTTGTTCGGCGACAACACCAAGTCGTGGCTGGCAGGGCTTTATGGTGGCGCGCTGATCTGTTTTGCGATCGCCTTCGCGTCGGCGCAGGCGCCGGTGGTGGCGCTGGCCGGGCTGATTGCCGCCGGCGCCCATATGGCGCGGCAGATCGCGGTTCTGGATATCGACAATCCGGACCAATGCCTGCGACTGTTCAGGTCGAACAACCAGGTCGGCTGGCTGATCTTCCTCGGCCTGATCGGCGGCGCTGTGTGGGTGGCGCTGAAGCCGCTGGTTTAGCGGCTTCCCGTTTCAGCATTCCCAGCGGGATCATGCTCAGTCGCGCGAAATAATCTCCTGGCCGTCGATGACCAGCCTGAGACCGAGGGCGCCTGCTCTGCGGCGAGCGAGGAAACGCGGGCGGCGCGTGTTCGAAATCCGCCCCTTGCGCCTATCCTGCGGCGGCAGCGTCTTGATGGCGGCGCCGAGCGATTCTTCCAGGGTGCGGGCGACGCCGTCCGATTCGATCAGCAGCATCGGCAGACGGTAAGCGTCGGCCCAGGCGCGCCAGTCGGCTGCGACATCGTCGAGATCGTCGGCCACAAGCAGCGGCACCGACAGCATCGGGTCGTTGTGCAGGAGTTCCAGGGTCACCGTGACATTGCCGTCCGGGTCTTCCATGGCGCGGGCGGCAACGCCGCGGAACGCATTGGCGGGCAGAACGATGATCGCGGGCAGGCCGCTCATCTCGAGCAGGCGGCGGATCACGGCGCCGCGCTGGTCGATGGTGAAGGTTACATCGCCGTAGTCGTCGCGAGTCGCGTAGCTCACCACTTGCGGCAGGCGGAATGGGTCGAGACGCATGTTGCGTCCCGCCCAGACTGGCTTCAGTCCGGTGTTCATAGAGTGGCCTTCCTGTCTGTCTCCTGAGAGCCGGTGTCCGGTTCTCTCCGGGCCGGTTTTTCCAGCCTCGTTTGTATGGAGACAGTAGCGCGGGCTCCTTACCGCCCCGCTTAAGAAAGTCGGTTAAATTTTGCTGATCTCAGGGATGGTTATCGGAATCCCACCAGCCACAAGATGTCGAAAGGATCAGATAACCTTACCCGGATTCATGATGCCGGCCGGGTCGAAAGCGGCCTTAACCCTTCGCATCAGATCGATCGCCATCGGCGGCGCGGTGGCGATCAGTTCGTCGCGTTTCAACTGGCCGATGCCGTGCTCGGCCGAGATCGAACCGTGCAGGCTGCGCACCACATCGTGCACCGCCTTGTTCATGGGATGATAGAGAGCGAGGAACGCCTCATCGTCGCCGTCGACGGGCCGCGAAATGTTGTAGTGGAGATTGCCGTCGCCCATATGGCCGAAGCAGACGACGCGGGCACCGGCGCTCACCGACGCCACGGCGCCGGCAGCCTCCGCGATGAAACGCGGAATCGATGCAATAGGCACCGAAATGTCGTGCTTGATCGAGGCGCCCTCCGGCTTCTGCGCCTCGGGCAGCAGCTCGCGGAAATTCCAGAAGGCATCGCCCTGCGTGAGACTCGCGGCAATGACGGCGTCGCCGACGAATTCCTGTTCAAGGCCGGCCGAAAGCACGTCCTCGATCAAGGCTCTCGAATCCTCCGATGAACGACCGGACGAAATCTGCATCAGCACGTACCACGGCCAGTCCTCGATCAGCGGCCGCACCACGCCCTGGGCATGCGCCAGCGTGAAATCATAGGGCCGCTTGCCGATCAGTTCGAAAGCGGTGAGTGCTGCCCCGGCACGATCCATGGCCAGGCTGAACAGCGAAAGTGCTGCCTCTGGCGACGACAGGCCGGCGAAGGCGACTTCGCGCCCCTTCGGCTTCGGGAACAGTTTGAGCACGGCGGCGGTGATGACGCCGAGCGTGCCTTCGGCACCGACGAACAGGTTTTTCAGATCGTAGCCGGTGTTGTCCTTCTTCAGCTTGCGCAGGTCGTCGAACACCTCGCCGGTCGGCAGCACCACCTCGACACCGAGACAGAGTTCGCGCGCATTGCCATAGGCAAGCACGCCGGTGCCGCCGGCATTGGAGGAAAGATTGCCGCCGATCTGGCAGGAGCCTTGCGCGGCCAGCGACAGTGGGAACAGCCGGTCGGCGGCGTCGGCCGCCTCCTGCAGCGTCTGCAGGATGACACCGGCCTCGACCGTCACCGTGTTGGACAAGACATCGATTTCACGGATGCGGTTCAGCCGCGACAGCGACAGGACGATTTCGCGCCCGGACCTGTCCGGCACCTGGGCACCGACCAACCCGGTGTTACCGCTTTGCGGCACGATTGGCGTGCCTGTCTCGGTCGCCAGCCGCATGATCCGGCTGACTTCGTCGACGCTGCCCGGCCGCAGCACCAACGATGTCGCGCCGTGCCAGAGCCCCCGTCGCTCAATGAGGTAGGGCGCGATATCGCGCTCGTCGCGCAGTGCATATTTGTCGCCGACGATCGCCGTGAAGCGATCTATGAGAGCGGGATCGAGTGTCTCTGTGATTTCGGTCATGGGGGAAAACTATGTTGCGGGTTGTGGATGTCACGAGGCGCGGCGGCACGCGACAGCCGATCGTTGATCGCTTCGCCGAGCCCGTCGAAGGGAATAGGCTCGACGGCGATGGTCCGCGCGCCGCTGCGGTCGAGCTCCTGCATATAGGCGAACAGATTGCTCGCCGCTTCGCGCAGGTCCCCGGTTTCGGATAAATTGAGGAAGGCTTCGGCGCGGCGCCAGCCTTGCGCCCTCTGGCTGCCGAAGCCGAGCAAAGCCTCGCCCTCGCCGACCGTGCCGGCATGGAGCCGCATCGCAGCACCTGGCGCATAGTGCGAGGCAAGCATGCCCGGCGCCTCGATACCGGCGATGCCGCCGCGCAACAATTCCATGCCGATGGCCGCCTCGATCTCCGCGGCGGCGATGCCGCCGGGCCTCAGCAGCCGCAATCTGTCCCCCTCGGCCTTGAGAATCGTCGATTCCAGCCCGACCGGCGTCGCCCCGCCATCGACCACCAGCTTTATCCGCGCGCCGAGATCGGCCGCCACCGCTTGCGCGGTCGTCGCGCTGATCCTGCCGGATGAATTGGCGCTGGGCGCGGCAAGCGGGCGGCCGAGCCTGGCGATCAGGTCGCCGCCAAAGCCCCTCGGCATGCGCAAGGCAATCGTATCGAGCCCGGCGGTGACCAGCGGATGGATGCCGTTGCCGGGCCGTTGCGGCAGCACCAGCGTCAGCGGACCTGGCCAGAATGCCAGCGCCAGTTTCCTGGACAGCGGATCGAACATCGCGAGGCGCTCTGCCATCGCCATGTCTGCGACATGGGCAATCAGCGGGTTGAAGCGTGGCCGGCCCTTGGCCTCGAAGATGCGCGCCACGCCGATGCCGTTGGTGGCGTCGCCGGCCAGCCCGTAGACGGTTTCCGTCGGGATGGCGACGACATCGCCCTCCCTGAGCAGCGCCAGCGCCCGCTCCAGCGCCTCGCCCGAGCCAAGTATTTCAGCCACTCTCGTCACCTCACAGATGCGGGGTGCGTAGTACGATGGCGGCCGTTGGGCAAGTCGGCTGTTGGGTAACCGATTGTTGGCGAGCAGGAGCATTGGCGATTTATCAATCCCTAAAATGCTATGTTTCCACGAAAGCCGGCATCAATTCCGGCCTGCTATCGAACAGCTTCTGGGCAAAGGGGAGCGATATCAGTGTCTGCGCGTATCTTGCTGGGTATCATTCTTGCTGCTGCGGCCGGCGAAGCCCAGGCGTCATCCCTGGTTTTTCCAGGCACGCCATCCTCCACACCATCGATCGTCAGGATCGGCGCCCCCAACCAGCCTGGAACCGCCGATGCAGTCAACGCCAGCGATGCGCGGTCGGTGGTGGCAAAAGGGGAAGCGCAGCCCGACGTCACCGATGAAAAGGTGGCGGCGATCCCGGACAAGCCCGCGACCGGGCACGGCTTCCAGCCGGGCCCGATGGTCATTCGTGGCGGCGTTACCGGTCCCGACTTCCCGGCACCGGCGCCAACCGCTGCACCAGCGACAGGTACTGCGCCGGCCGCTGGCACGGCGCCGGCAACGGCCACCGCCTCCGCAGCCCCTTCGGGGACCGAGAACCAACCCACCCCGCCGAGTCCCCCGGCGCCGGCTGCAGGTCAGCGCATGCCTCCCAACGGCTACACCAAATAGCCCCGGCTTGAAGACAGGCTGACATCGATGGCGTGACTTGACGGCGGTCTGGCGACCGGCGCACCATTGCCAAGCAAACCCCGTTTCGGTTTATGTCAGCCGCAGGACGCCATCGCCTGTATTTCGCCAGGCGGTTTTGGCAGACGGGATTTCATCACTAGGGGGTAAAGGGGGGGACCATGAGAAAAGCTGGAATCGTAACCGGGGCTGGCCTTCTGCTGGCGTCACTGCTTGGCGTCGTCGCAGCTCACGCCGACGACATGCTGGGATCTTATGTCGCGCGCATTTCCGATCGCGACCATCAGGCGAGTGACGGCTATGCGCTGGACAATGCCGCGCAGATGGTGCGGCAGGACCGCGCCAACTGGCACAAATTCCACCGCCGTGACAGCGACGACGAGGGTGATGGCTGGTTCAGGACCAACGGCCAGCGCGCCGACCTGCAACGCATGCTGGAACGCGGCGGCGCGATGAGTTCCTCGACCAAGCGCGCCATCGTCAATGGCGAACCGCTGATCCAGGTCGATGTCTACGAAAACAGCGTGCGCGTCAGCATTCTCGAGAACTGACCGGGCCGTCGCCCGGGGCGGCTGACAGTCGGCTTCGGGGACGACTGACAGGAAAAGGCGGCGCCTCAGCACCGCCTTGCCATCGATGGAACCGGCGGCTGAAAAAATCAGGCCGCTTTTTCCTTGTCATCGTCTTCTTCGGACTCGTCGCCTTCAGCCTTCACGCTATCCTCGGCGTCGTCTTCGTCTTCGTCCTCGTCGTCTTCATCTTCGTCGTCATCCGAGAGCGTGGCAGTTTCGGTGGACTCTTCGCCATCTTCATCGTCGCCGTCTTCGTCGTCATCAGACAGGTCAGCGGCTTCGACCGCTGCGGCGGCGGCATGATCGAGGATGGTTTCGGAAGCGGATTCAAGCGCCTCGGCGGAAGCCGGGGTTTCTTCTGTCACTTCGATGTCGTGATCGGAATTCATAGAAGCCTCCGTGGGGTTGGGGAACATGTCCCTTTTGCCACGGAGAGATCATCGCCATATGACTGTAAGCCGGCTCGAACGGCCGGCGGCAAAGAATATTTTCTTCGCCTTAACCTGCGATCTTCGAGAAATCCGCGACCTGGCCGGTGGCCGCGCGGATGCAGGCGAGCAGCGCCAGGCGGTTGGCACGCACCGCCTGATCCTCATCGTTTACAAGAACATGCTCAAAGAATGAATCAACCGGTTCGCGCAACACGCTAAGCGCCAGCAAGGCGGCGGAAAAGTCATCGTTTTGAATCGCTTCGCCGGCTTGCTTCTCAGCCTGATTCACCGCCGCAAACAGCGATTTCTCGGCATCCTCGCGCAAGAGTGCCGACTCAACGGTTTCGGCGACCACCGTTTTCTTCTTCTCCTCGGCGGCCAGAATGTTGGCCGCACGCTTGGTGCCGGCGAGCAGGTTTTTGCCATCGTCTGTGTCGAGGAAGGAGCCGAGCGCTTCGACGCGGCGGGCGATCTGCAGGAGGTCGTCATTGGGAGATTGGCCAATCTCCCCCCTTGTGGGGGAGATGCCCGGCAGGGCAGAGGGGGGTACTTGGCGCTGAGAGGACGGCGGGACAGCGCCCCCCTCTGTCGGCTTCGCCGACATCTCCCTCTCTAGGGGGGAGATCGGGCGCGAACCTGTCGCCAGCACCGCATCGATCAGGTCGTGCCGAGCGCCTTGATCGCGGAGGTAGACCTTTAGGCGATCGTGGAAGAAGGCCAGGAGGTCGCGATCCCCAGACTTTCCGTCGCCGGCGTGCGCCCGTGCACTCACATAGTCGCCACCCAACTTGACCTGCTCTTCAGCGTGCCGGCGGTCGATCTGGTCTTCAATGATTCTTCGATGTTCAGCTACGATCGAAAGAAGGCTTACCGGCGTCTCGTTATCCAGCACCAGCCTCACCACCCCAAGAGCAGCTCTGCGCAGTGCGTAGGGATCCTTCGACCCGGTCGGCTTTTCATCGATCGCCCAAAAGCCGACCAGCGTATCGAGCTTGTCGGCGAGCGCGACAGCGACCGACACTGGATCGCTCGGTACGCGATCGGACGGGCCCTGCGGCTTGTAGTGTTCCTCCGCTGCAGCGGCGACCGATGCATGCTCGCCCTGAAGCAGCGCATATTTGCGACCCATAGCGCCTTGCAGTTCTGGGAACTCGCCAACGACTTCGGTGGTGAGATCGGCCTTGGCCAAGACGGCAGCGCGCCGCGCCAGTGCCGGATCGGCGCCGATGATCGGCGCCAGTTCCTCGGCAAGCCGCGCAATCCGCTCCACCCGTTCGCCTTGCGTGCCGAGCTTGGCGTGGAAAGTCACGCCGAGATGGTCGAGGCGGGCCATGCGCTGGTCGAGCGGCTTCTTGAGATCAAGCCCGAATTTTTCCGCCGATGCCTCGAGCTCACGCAGGTCAGGCAAGTCGCCCTGGTCGGTCGTCCAGAAATAGAGCGCATCGGACAGGCGGGCGCGCACCACCTTGCCATTGCCGTGGGCGATCTCCTTGCCGCCATCCCTCGCTTCGATATTGGCGGTGAGGATGAAGCGATTGGAAAGCGCGTCGTCGAAACCCTGCGGCCGCGTCACAAAGCATTTCTGGTTGGCGCGAATGGTCAGCCGGATCACTTCGGCTGGAATGGCGAGGAATGCCTCCTCGAACTCGCCCATCAGCACGACCGGCCATTCGACCAGCCCGGACACTTCCTCCAGCAGCCCTTCGTCCTCAACCAGATCAAGCCCGTTGGCGAAGGCGAGATTGCGGGCATCGGCAAGGATGATCTCCTTGCGCCGGTCGGCATCGAGCACGACCTTGGCCGCTTCCAGCTTGGAGACATAGTCGTCGAAGCGGCGCACCGTAATGGCATCAGGCGCATGGAAGCGGTGGCCATAGGTGATGTTGCCGGAGCGGATGCCGTCGATCTCGAAATCGACCACGACAGGCTCCTCTGTTTCCGGGCCGAAGGTGCACAGGATCGATTGCAGCGGCCGTACCCAGCGCAGTGAACCGGGCTTGGCCGAGGCCGGCCCCCAGCGCATCGATTTCGGCCACGGAAAATTGCGGATGATGCCCGGCACCAGTTCGGCGATGATCTCCTCCGCCGCCCTGCCCGGCTTCGAAATGTGGGCGACATAAAAATCGCCTTTCTTCGGATCGGAATGGACATGCGCCTCGGCGATCGAGGAAAGTCCGGCCTTGCGCAGGAAACCCTGGACCGCCTGTTCAGACGCCGATGTCGAAGGCCCCTTGATCTCTTCGCTTATATCCTTCGAGCGTGCGGTGAGACCCCTGATATCGAGCGTCAGCCGGCGTGGCGTCCAGTACTCGCGCGCCGCCTCATAGGTCAGTCCCGCCTCGACCAAACCGTCGGTCAGCATCTTCCTGAGATCACCCGCCGCCTTGCGCTGCATGCGCGCAGGGATTTCCTCGGAGCGAAGTTCTAGAAGCAGGTCAGGCATCGGGGTCAGCTCATGCGGGAGAGTGGTCCGGGCGGGGCATAGCAACTCGGCTGGCTGCTGTCACCCTTTACACAAATTTTGACCGCCCTGTCGGGACGAGACCACGCCACCCGTCCTTGGATCAAAGATTTCCATGAACCGGACGCAGCGCTGAAGCGACCCACGCTCAGGCAGGGAACATTTGGCTCAACGATCATGAAAACGGCATCCAGACTTCTGCAGATCCTCGCACTCGGCGCCTGCTTCACGGCGCAGGCTCACGGCGCCTTCTCGATGCCGGGCGTGCGGCAGGCATTGCGCACCATCGACGGTGCCGGCGGTCAGGCCGTACCGCCGATCAACGTTTCCCTCGAGATGATGAAGCGGGCCTGAAGCTCAGGCCGCCAAGCCACCCGCCTGCGTCTTCAAAAATGCCTCACCGCAAGCCTTGGCCAGATTGCGCACCCGCAGGATGTAGCTCTGCCGCTCAGTGACCGAAATCACGCCGCGTGCGTCGAGCAGGTTGAAGACATGGCTGGCCTTGATGCACTGGTCGTAGGCCGGGAAAACCATGCGGTGCATCGGCAGATTGTCGTTCGATGCCGGCGCGCCGGCGTCGAGCAGCGCCTTGCACTCGGCCTCGGCGTCCTCGAAGTGGCGCAGAAGCATCGCCGTGTCGGCGTATTCGAAATTGTGGCGCGAATATTCCTGCTCGGCCTGCAGGAAGACATCGCCATAGGTGACCTTGTCGGCGCCTTCGCGGCCGTTGAAATTGAGGTCGTAGACATTGTCGACGCCCTGCACATACATGGCCAGCCGCTCCAGCCCGTAGGTGAGTTCGCCGGCCACAGGCGCGCATTCGATGCCGCAGACCTGCTGGAAATAGGTGAACTGCGAGACTTCCATGCCGTCGCACCAGCATTCCCAGCCGAGACCCCAGGCGCCCAGCGTCGGGCTTTCCCAATCATCCTCGACGAAGCGGATGTCGTGCAGCAGCGGATCGACGCCGATCGCCGCCAGCGAGCCGAGATAGAGCTCCTGCAAATTGGGCGGGTTCGGCTTCAGGATCACCTGGTACTGGTAATAATGCTGCAGCCGGTTCGGGTTCTCGCCATAGCGGCCATCCTTGGGACGACGCGAGGGTTGGACATAGGCAGCGTTCCAGCGTTTTGGGCCGAGCGCGCGCAGCGTCGTTGCCGGATGAAAGGTGCCGGCGCCGACTTCCATGTCATAGGGTTGCAGGATGACGCAGCCATAGGCCGCCCAGTAGTTGTGCAAGGTCAGGATCAGCCCCTGGAACGAGCGGCTGGGATGCATATGGGCGGGGATTTCAATTGTCACGGGTGGCCTCGACAGCACAGGCTAGCTTGCCGGCACGTCCTAGAGACCCAGCAGCAAAGCGTCAAGCAAGGCACGCCGATGCCGTCACCCCGACATTATGGACAATGTTGAAAGCTTTGCAGGGGCTGGCCCATTGCCCATCTCTCGGGCCTACGCTCTGTTTGCCTGTGCAGCAACGACAACAGGTTTCAGCCATGCCCAGCCCGATCGTCATCCGCCCTGTCGCGCGACAGGATTTCGAGCGATGGCTGCCGCTGTGGGACGGCTACAATGCATTTTATGGCCGCTCGGGCGAAACGGCCCTGCCGGGTGAGATTACCCAGATGACATGGTCTCGTTTCTTCGATGCCTATGAGCCGGTCCACGCGCTGGTGGCCGAAGGCGAGGGACAGCTTCTCGGCCTCGTGCACTATCTCTTCCATCGCAGCACCACGGCGATTGCGCCCAATTGCTACCTGCAGGACCTTTTCACCACGCAGGCATCGCGTGGCAAAGGCATCGGACGGGCGCTGATCGAGGGCGTCTATGAGCGCGCCCAGGCGGCCGGCTCAGGCCGGGTATACTGGCTGACGCATGAGACCAATCACACGGCGATGAAGCTTTACGACAAGGTCGCCGAACACTCCGGCTTCGTCGTCTATCGCAAGCTCTTCTGAGGCAGCCAGCCGAATACGGTTCAAACGAAAACGGGACTCCGAAAGAGCCCCGTTTGCGTTGAATTCAAATGGCTGACTTCATCCCTTCGGGGCGGGCACCGGCTCCGGCTTGACCTTCGGGGTCTCCTGCGCCGTGTTGGATTCGATCGGCGGCAGGCCCTTCATCAGCTTCTGCTGCAAGTTGGCCAGCACATCGGGATCCGGCTTCAGGTCGCGAGCCTGGTTCCACTGGAAGGTGGCTTCCAGCTTGCGACCGACGCGCCAGTAGGCATCGCCGAGGTGATCGTTGAGAACCGGATCTTCCGGCTTCAGCGACACGGCGCGTTCCATTTCGCGTACCGCGTCATCGAACCTGCCGAGGCGGAAATAGGCCCAACCCAGCGAATCGACGATGTAACCGTCGCTCGGCCTGAGGTCGACGGCCTTTTGAATCATCGCCAGGCCTTCCTTGAGGTTCATGTTCATGTCGACCCAGGAATAGCCGAGATAGTTCAGCACTTGCGGCTGGTCGGGGAACAGTTCCAGCGCCTTGCGGAAGTTCGGCTCGGCCTTGGGCCATTCCTTCAGGCGCTCATAGGCGATGCCGCGCTGGTAGAAGATGTTCCAGTTGGCCGCGGTCGGCGCCTTCAGCACCTCGACGGCCTTATCGTAGAGAGTGGCGGCCGAACGGAAATCGTCCTTCGAGGAATAGACTCCACCGAGCGCCAAATAGGCGCGCATGTCATTGGGATGGGCGTCGACCAAGGCTTTCAGATGGGTGATCGCTTCTTCGTGACGGTCAAGGTCGGCAAGATTGAGGCCGAGTTGCAGGTCCGAAAGCTCCTTCAGCGGCGAAGCGGCGGGAATCCGGCGATAGAGCGCGATGGCACCTTCGCCGTCCTTCAATTGCTCGGACACGGCGGCGAGTTGCACAAGGGCAGCGTCGCTATCTGGCTTCAAAGCAAGCGCATATTGCAGATAGAGGCGGACGAAGGGCTCGCCGCCGCCACGGTTGAGCGCGGTGGCGAGGTCGAGCAGGATTTCGGAGGCGCCATCGGATGGGCCGGCAACCAGGGGCGCAATCTTGTCGCCTTTTGCTATTCGGTCGCGCAAGGCGACGATTTCCAGCTTGCCCGGCGAAAACGCCTCGGCCTGGTCGAGCACCGACAGGGCCTTGGTCTTGTCGCCCTTGCGAGCCAGGAACGAGGCGTAAGCCTGGGCGTTGCGCATCCAGGTTTCGGGAGCGGCACCACCGGCGGCGGTGTCCTGCATGGTCGCGGCATAGATCGCCTCGGCCTTTTCGGGCATGCCGGATGCATCAGCGATCAGGGCACGGTGGAACGACTTGAACAGGCCGAACCAATCCGGCCCCTGCAGCTTGTCGATGGACGCCATCGCATCGGCAGGCTCGCCGGCGCCTTGCTGCGCCCAGCCGGACATCACCCCGGAGATCAGCCGGTCGAGATCGGATTCCAGCGACAGCTTGAGCCAGTACTGCGCCTTGGTGAAATCCTTCTTGTGGAAGGAATCGACGGCGAGCGCCAACCGCGAGAAACGCTCGACGTCAGGCACTTCCTTGAGCTTGTCGGCATAGACCAGGGACTCGTCGAAGCGCCCTTGCGCGATCAGCGACAGCATCAGGCTCTGCTGCAGGCCGGTGTCGCTCGGGTCAAAGGCCAATGCTTGCTTGTAGTAGGCGATGGCGCTGTCGAGGTCGTTATCGCCTTCGGCGATCCGGGCTGCCAGATAGGCGCCCGAAAACGACGTGATCTTGACCGGTTCGCTGGTCTGCTTGGCATAGGCCGGCAAAGCCGAGATCGCCATGCCTGTCACAATTGCCAGCCTTGTCAGCCAGCGCGCACATCCTTGCCGCATCGTATCCCTTTCAGCCAGGCGCCATCTCCGCGTCAGCGGGATCGGCGTAGACTCGATCTTTCCAGGCAAAGCATGGCCTTTTTGGGGTCGCGCTTCAATCCGCCTCGAATTCACAATCCGGGCACCCGATTAACAAACCATTGCGACAGGGGGCAGTTTTCCGATTTGAATTTCGGCCATGGCCCTGCGCAGCGCCGAATATATCACAGCTTCGACCCTTGAGCTCGGCTTCGACCGCTAAGGCTCGGGGCCAATATCAGCCCTCGGCTGGCGACGCGGACCGCTGCACCAGCGCGTCGCTATGTCCACCGGCCGCTATCGTGCTGCACAGTTCGTTCCATTCGCAGCCGCCGCAGGCCTTGCGTACAAGGCCAGCCGAAAACGCCTGCCGCATCCGGGCTAAGGTCCCCGTGTCGAGATCGAGGTGGGTGCCGACACGGATTGGCCGCGCCAGCAATTCCTCTACATCCAGCGCGGCGAGCCGGTCCCGCTCGACGACGCTCTCGTTGAAGCAGTGAGGTTCCGGCTCGTCGAGCAGTGGAGCGCAGACATCGTCGGGGCCGGAAACGAGGAGGATGTCCTCGCCCCGGCTCAGGCGCTCCGCGACGCGATCATAATTGGCGATGAAGGCGGGGCTGTATCCCTTGCCCACATAGGTGAGCAGGCAAAGAAGGTGATGGGCGCGCAGCCTGATCGTCACGGATTGGCCGGCTTCGCCTTGCCGCCGGGAAGGGCCATGAGGGTCGCGGCACCCAGCGCTGACTTGAGCAAGCCGCCGACGATGAACGGCAGGAAGCCGAAGGCAACGGCCTGTTCGGCTCCAATCATGATGGCAAGCCATGCTGTGCCAAGCACAAGGCAGGCAAGGTTGCCAAGCAGCATGGCGACGAAGGCAAGCATCACCCTTTTGCCGTTCCAGCCGCGTTCGGCCAGCCAGCCGACCAGCGCGCCGACAAGCGGGAAGGCGAAGAGATAGCCACCCGTCGGCCCGACGAAATACGACGCGCCCCCTACCCCTCCGGACAGAACCGGCAAGCCGATGGCCCCCTCGACCAGCCAGGCGACGATGGTCAGCGCGCCAAGCCGCCAGCCATAGAGGGCGCCGATCAGGGTCACCGCAAAGGTCTGCATGTTTACCGGGACCGGCACCATCGGCACCTCGATATAGGACGCCAGCGCCAGGAACAGCGTGCCAAGCACGACGGCTCCAACCTGCCAGGCAAGAGAACGATCCTGGAGCCGGAGCGGACTGAACGACGGCTTGCCGGGTGAGAATGCGACGTCTGTCATTGGGATTCCTTCGATCGATTGCAAATTATAGATAATTTCTGTTTTCGATCTATTATCGAATCCACACTTCCCTGGGGATTGCAAGCCCTGGCTTTGGCGGAGGCCGTCTAACCCACGATGGCAAAAGCTTCGCGCGTCGTTCCGGAAGCCGTCCTGACCGGCTTGCGGCCAATCCATTGGACGTGCCGCCCCAGTGTGACGGCCGCGGATTCGGTGTTTCCCTGCCGCAAGGCGGTGAGGATCGCGCGATGGTCCTGATCGGTGCGCGTCTCCCACTCCGACCGCCATGCCGCGAACAGGAAACGGGCGCTTGCCGCGTGCAGGTCGTCGATGGTCGCGAGCAGGCGCGGCATGCCGCATGGCGACAGGATCAAGCGGTGGAAGGCGCGGTTGGCCTCTTCCCACGACCTGACATCGCGGGACTTGTCGCCGGCCTTGGTCGCCTCCTCGGCGAGATCGAGAATGGCCGATGTCAGATGCGGCGCGGCGTGGCGCAGCGCCAGCACTTCGAGTGCTGCCCGCATTTCGGCGACCTCCTTGACCTCGCCCAGATCGAAAGACGCGACACGCACGCCGCGGCGCGGCTCGCCGATGGCCAGTCCCTGCGCCTCGAGACGGCGGAAGGCCTCGCGCACCGGAACATGGCTGGTTTGGAATTCCTCGGCGATATGATCCTGCCGAAGCCTGGCCCCTGGCTCGATCGCACCGGAAATGATGCGGTCCGCCAGAACCTTGCTGATGCGCACCGCGATGGTGTCGTCCGTGCCCTTTGCCATGTTTATAGATAATTTGCGGCAGGGCAGCTTGTCGAGCCAATTGCAGTCGAAATCGCGAGGCGCCAGAAGCAAGACTCAAGGCTGCGAGACGAAACCGTCGAGTGCAGGCATCGCCACGGTGATCAGGTCATGCAGCCGCTTCTTCGGCACCCCGTCGCGCGCCTGCACAGAGAGGCCAAACAACAGCGTGGTGTAGTAGTCGCCAAGCGCTTCCGGATCAGTATCCGGCTTGAGGTCGCCGTCGCGAACGCCCTTTCTCAGGCGCTCGACAATCAATGCATTGCGCGCCAGGCGACGCTCGGCCAGCCAATGCAGCACGCCGTCATTTTCAGTGGCGCAGTTGGTGGCGGCCGAGACAACCATGCAGCCCTTCGGCAGATCCGGCCTCGTATAGATATCGATAGCATTGCGCAGCAGCCTTTCGACAAATAGCCTTGCGGTCGGCTCCTCGGCTAGCGCACTGGTGGCGAAGCTTCCTTCGCTGGTTTCGTAGAGAACAACGGCCTCCCGAAACAGCCCCTCCTTCGAGCCAAAGGCGGCATAGATCCGCGCCGATGCCAGGCCAAGCATGGACACCAGGTCGGCCATCGAGGTGCCCTCGTAGCCGCGCGTCCAGAAGGCATCGCGCGCTTTCTGCAGAGCCTGGGCTCTGTCGAACTCCCTTGGCCGTCCCGCCATCGCAGTCTCCATTTCTTTATCGATCAACAAATAATCCGCTTGACTCAGGATTGCAAATTCAATTCTTTGTCGATCGATCAAGAATCAAAAGGAGATTGGCATGAGCACACTCGATCAAGGGGTGCCGTTCGGCGCCACGGCGACACAGGGAGGAACGGGCGCGAAGCGCGGCGCCACGCTGGCATTGCTCGCCTTCGCCCAACTTATCATCGCTCTCGACATCAACATCGTCTTCGTGGCGCTGCCCGAAATCGGGGCTGGGCTGGGCTTTTCCGGCCAGACCTTGCAATGGGTGGTGAGCGCCTACACCGTGTTTACCGGCGGCTTTCTATTGTTCGGCGGCCGCGCCGCCGATCTCATCGGCCAGCGCCGCATTTTCATCTTCGCGCTCTGGCTCTATGCGCTGTCATCCCTGCTCGGCGGTCTCGCCTGGTCGCCCGGGATCATCATCGCAGCGCGTGCCGTCCAAGGCATCGGCGCCGCCTTCCTGTTTCCGGCGACATTGTCGCTGGTCAATCGCCTGTTCGCCGAAGGGCCGGAACGCAACCGGGCGCTGGCGGTGTGGGGCGGCGCCGGCGCGAGCGGGCTCACCCTTGGCTCGTTGGCCGGTGGATTCCTGACAGGCGCCTTCGGCTGGTCGTCGGTCTTCTACGTCAATGTGCTGCTGGCTGGCTTCGCCATCATCGCCGCTTTTGCCATCATTCCACGCGACCCCAAGCGGCGCGAGCACCGCAACTTCGATCTGCCGGGCGCGCTGACCGTCACCGCAGGCGCCACGCTGCTGGTCTTCACGCTGGTCCAGGGACCTGAATATGGCTGGGGTTCGCCAGCGATCATCGCCAGCGCCGCGCTGGCAGCGATCTTCATCATCGCCTTCGCGCTGATAGAGGCAAGGAGCGCCGACCCTCTGATGCCGCTGCGGCTGTTCCGCAATCGCAGCCTCGTCGCCGGCATGACGATCACCTTCCTGTTCATGGGAACGTTCGGGGCCCTGCCCTATTTCCTCACCGTCCTGTTGCAGACCGTGCATGGCTTTACCGCGCTGGAAACCGGCCTCGCCTTCCTGGTGCCGTCGATCGCCATCGCCGCCGGCACGCAGCTCGGTGAACGCCTGGCAACGCGCTTTTCAACCCGCTCGACCCTGGTCGGCGGCATGGTCATAGGGGCGGCCGGCACGGCGCTGATGGTCCTTGGAGCATCAGCCAACAGCTTCTATCTGGCTCTCGTTCCAGGGCTGATCATCTCCGGTGTCGGACAGGGCATCGTCTGGACCGCCATGTGGATCGCGGCCGCGTCGGGCGTGGCTCACGACGAACAGGGCGTCGCCTCGGGGATGGCCTGCACGACGCTCAACATCGGCAACGCGATCGGCATGGCGACGTTGATCGCGATCGCCAACAGCCATGTCGGCGGATTGAGCGGCGATGCACTGAAGGCCGCGATAGCCGACGGCATACAGATCGCCTTCTGGCTGGCGGCGGCGGGCATCTTTGTCAGCCTGCTGGCCGCCTTCGCTTTGCCGGGAAAGGGGAAGTAGCCGGCAACCGGGTGACGCCGCTCAGTTCACCCGGCTGATGCAGAAATCGATGACGTCGATCAGCGCCGATTTCTGCGGCGTCGCTTCCAGCGGCGCCAGCGCGTCGCGGGCGATCTCGCCGAAATGGCGGGCGCGTCCGATCGTGTCGGCAATGGCGCCGTGGCGGGTCATCAGGCCGGTCGCCTTTTCCAGGCCGGCGTCATCGGTGACATTGTCCTCGATGGCGCGCTTCCAGAAGGTGCGCTCGGCCTTGGTGCCGCGCCGATAGGCCAGGATGACCGGCAGTGTCACCTTGCCCTCGCGGAAATCGTCGCCGACATTCTTGCCCAGATCCTTGCTGGTGCCGCCATAGTCCAGCGCGTCATCGATCAGCTGGAAGGCAAGGCCAAGGTTCATGCCATAGGAGCGCAGCGCCGCACGGTCGTTGCGCGTCGCCTGGGCAATGACCGGACCGACTTCGGCGGCGGCTGAAAACAGCGCCGCGGTCTTGGCCTTGATGACGGCGAAATGCTCATCCTCGGTGGTTTCGAGGTTCTTGGCGGCGGCAAGCTGCATGACCTCGCCCTCGGCGATGATCGAGGCCGCACTCGACAGGATGTCGAGCGCTTCGAGCGAACCGACATCGACCATCATGCGGAAGGCCTGGCCGAGCAGGAAGTCGCCGACCAGCACGCTCGCCTGGTTGCCCCAGATCATGCGGGCGGTCTTCTTGCCGCGGCGCATGCCGCTCTCGTCGACGACATCGTCGTGCAGCAAAGTCGCCGTGTGCATGAATTCGACCGAGGTGGCGAGCTTGACGTGGCCCTCGCCGGCATAGCCGAACATCTGCGCGGCGGCGAGCGTCAGCATCGGCCGCAGCCGCTTGCCGCCGGAGGAGATAAGATGGTTGGCAACCTCCGGGATCATCTCGACGTCGGAGCCGGCCTTGGACAGGATCAATTCATTGACGCGTCCCATATCGGCCGCCGTCAGATCGATCAGATCCTTGATGGAGGCGGGCTCCCGCTTCCCGTTTTCGATGTTGAGAACGACACCCACAACAATCACTCCCGTCTTGGTATAGAGCGTGCGACGGCACCCTTAGTCCCTGCATGGACTCTAGGGCGGCGGACATGGCCACGGCAAGTGGCGAATTGGCGCGGCGTCGATGACGGAATGTCAACGACCCGAGAGGGAACGGGGACCCGAGAGGGAACGGGGCTCTGCCTCGGAATCCCCTGCCCGTTTACATCAATAGCGCAAACTGCGAGTTTCATACGATGATAGAACTTGTCCGCACCAACGATGCCGTGATCATCTCCTTTGTTGAATCGCTGATGCGCGACGCCGGCATCGCCTGCTTTGTCGCCGATCAGAATATGAGCATTCTCGAAGGGTCGATCGGCCTTTTGCAGAAACGCGTCATGGTCGATGCCGACCAGGCCGACGCGGCACGGCGCATCCTCAGGGATGCCGGCATCGCCAACGAAATCCGCGGAAAATAATGTCCGCCGCGCCCGCCGCCCTTGTCCCGGACACGCCGGCCCATACGGTCGACGCTTTCCATCGCGGCCGGTTCTGGCTCGTCCAGCCCAAGCAGGGCGGCCATCGCGCCGGCATGGATGCGATGATGCTGGCGGCATCCGTGCCATCGACCTTTGGCAGGCGCCTGGCCGATTTCGGCGCGGGAGCCGGAGCTGCCGGACTGGCGGTGCTGTCACGCTGCCCGGCGGCAGAGGCGGTGCTTGTCGAACGCGCGCCGGAAATGGCGGCCTTCGCGGCGGCGACGCTTGCCCATCCCGGCAATGCCCATCTCAGCGATCGCGCCTCCGTGCTGGTCGCCGATGTCACCGTATCGGGCCGGGCGCGGGCGGCCGCCGGCCTCGCCGACAACGACTTCGACTTCGTCATCATGAACCCGCCTTTCAATGCTCCCCGGGACCGCGCCACATCGGATCGCCTGCGAAAGGAAGCCCATGTCATGGAGGACGGGCTGTTCGAGAGCTGGATCAGAAGTGCGGCGGCGGTGGTCAAGCCGCGCGGCGGGCTCGCCGTAATCGCCCGGCCCGAACAGCTCGGCGCCATTCTCGATGCGATCACAGGCCGCTTCGGCGATGCCGAGATGCTCGCCGTCCACCCTCGTCCCGATGCGGCGGCGATCCGCATCGTCGTGCGGGCAGCGCTCGGGGCACGGGGAAAGCTCGCCATACGCCCGCCCCTGATGCTCCACGCGCAATCAGGCAACGGCCCCGACGAGCGCAGCGAAATCATCGCCAACGGCCTCGCCTCGCTGTTCGGAGATTGAGCTATTCTGCCCGGCGACATTGCCGTTGGCCGGGAAATCCCTACATGCCTGCAACCCATCGACCGGAGACTGCGCCCTCGTGAAACGCCTTATCAACCGCCTGCTGCCGAAATCCTGGCGCTCCACCGCCGTCACTATTCCGGTCATCCGGCTGCACGGCACCATCATGGCAGGCGGTGGCCAGTTTCGGCCGAGCCTGTCGCTGGCTTCCACCGCCGGCCTCATCGAGAAGGCGTTTTCCTACGACGCGCCGGCGGTCGCCATCTCGATCAATTCGCCGGGCGGCTCGCCGGTGCAGTCTCGGCTGATCTTCAAGCGCATCCGTGACCTGGCCACGGAAAAGGACAAAAAGGTGCTGGTCTTCGTCGAGGACGTCGCGGCGTCGGGCGGCTACATGATCGCGGTCGCCGGCGACGAGATCTTCGCCGACCCGTCGTCCATCGTCGGGTCGATCGGTGTGGTCTCGGCTTCGTTTGGCTTCCCGGAACTGATGAAGAAGATCGGCATCGAGCGACGTGTCCACACAGCTGGCCAGAACAAGGCGGTGCTCGATCCGTTCAAGCCCGAGAAGAAGGAAGACGTCGAACGCCTGAAAGCGCTGCAGCTCGAGGTGCACGGCACCTTCATCGACCTCGTCAAGGAGCGGCGCGGCACGAAACTGAAGGACGATCCGGACCTGTTCACCGGCCTGTTCTGGACCGGCATCAAGGGCCTCGAACTCGGGCTGGTCGATGCGCTCGGCGACATGCGCACTGTGCTCAAGACCCGTTTCGGGGCGAAAACCCAACTCAGGCTGATCACGACACCGCGCGGTTTCCTTAGCCGCTTCGGCCTGTTCGGCTCAAGCAAGGGCTTTTCAGCGCCCGATATCGCAGCCGCTGCCGCCAGCGGCGTGATCGATGCGGCGGAAGAGCGCGCATTGTGGTCTCGCTTCGGGCTTTGAAAACCCGGCAAAACCGTCTAGCATGAGAGCTTGAGTTTCATGCATGTCGTGTTCCCAAAAGCGGGTCGACATGCATCAACCTACCCGACCGGCCGCCTTCGCCGGCCCAGCGTGGGAGGAGTTTTGGCATGCCGCAGATCATTTTCTTCGCCGTCGTTGGCGTTGCCGCCTATTTCGGCTACCGCACCTTCATTAGGGAAGCCGAGCGCGTGACCGCCAAGGTGCGGCGCACAGAAAAGCAAACGGCCAACGGCGCGATCGGCACTTTGGTCAAGGATCCGAAGACCGGCGAATACCGGCTGGCCAAGGACTGAGCATCATCCCGCAGACGATTGTGGACACCGACATCGGGTCGCGTAGCTGGCACGCACACGCCAAAATCAATCTTGCGCTGCATGTCACCGGCAGGCGCCCTGACGGCTATCATCTGATCGAGAGCCTGGCGGTGTTCACACGGTTTGGCGACAGGGTCGAAATCGCGCCCGCCGACGGCGATGAGTTTACCGTATCCGGCCGTTACGCCCCGGCCGTTCCTCTCGACGCCAGCAATCTGGTGCTCAAGGCGCGCGATGCCCTGCGGCAGACAGCCGGGCACGAGAGAACACCGCCGGTCGCTATTCGGCTGGAAAAGAACCTGCCGGTAGCCTCCGGCGTCGGCGGCGGTTCGAGCGACGCGGCGACCGTGCTGCGCGGACTGGTGGAGACATGGGCGCTGGACATCGATGGCAGCGAGCTGGCGCGGATCGGCCTTTCGCTTGGCGCCGATGTGCCGATGTGCCTGGCGGCAAAGCCGCTGGTGGCGCGTGGCATCGGCGATGAACTGTCGATGGTGCCGGATTTTTCGGCGCTTGGCCTGGTGTTGGTCAATCCAGGCACCCCGGTGTCGACGGCGGATGTCTTTGCAGCGCTTTCCCGGCGCGACAATGAGGCCTTGCCGCCGCTGCCGCGCAGCATCGATTTTCACAGCCTGCGCAACTGGCTGGAGATCACCCGCAACGATCTCGAGCCCGCGGCGCTGGAGGTGCAACCCGCAATCGGCAGGGCGCTTTCCTGGCTGAACAAGGCCGGATCGGGGTTCTCGCGGATGTCGGGATCCGGCGCGACATGTTTCGGCCTGTTCGAAACCGGCAATGTCGCCAAGCGCGCCGCCGCCGAAATCCGCGGCCGCCAGCCCGACTGGTTCGTTGCCGCGACGCGCAGCATCGCATCGGAGGGCGCAGATGGCCAGAATTGACGAGAGCCGCTCCTTCATTCCCGTGCGCATCGCGGTGCTGACCGTTTCGGATACGCGCAGCCTCGCCGACGACAAATCCGGCCAGACGCTGGCCGACCGCATCACCGAGGCCGGCCATCTGCTGGCGGCCCGCAATATCGTCACCGACGACCGCGAGAAAATCCGCGACACGGTTCTGGCGTGGTCACAGGACAAGAATATCGATGTCGTCATCACCACCGGCGGCACCGGCTTCACAGGCCGTGACGTGACGCCGGACGCGCTGGAGCCGATCTTCGAAAAGCGCATGGATGGCTTTTCGGAAGTGTTCCACCGGATTTCCTACGACAAGATCGGCACCTCGACGATCCAGAGTCGGGCGACCGGCGGCGTCGTCAACGCCACCTTCGTCTTCGTGCTGCCGGGTTCGCCAGGCGCCTGCAAGGACGCGTGGGACGGCATCCTGAAAGCGCAGCTCGACTACCGGCACATGCCGTGCAACTTCGTCGAGATCATGCCGCGCCTGGACGAGCATTTACGGCGCGGCAAATCGGCTTTGTAAAAGCCAGGCAAAGCGTCGGTTCCACGCCGCTTTTGCAGGCAGAACAGCACCGGTGCCTTCGAAACACCATTCCAAACCGAACCTCGGAAAAGTACCTTGCCTGAAGGCGATCATCGCCATCACGACAAGGCAGAACCATGACCACGCATACCGGCGGATGCCATTGCGGCAACATACGCCTTGCATTTTCAACCGAACTCGACCCATCGCAAATCGAAGTTCGCGCCTGCCAATGCTCGTTCTGTGTCAGACATGGTTCGCGCGCCATTGCCGATCCGGACGGCAGACTGACCATCTCGGTCAAGGATGAGGCGCGATTGCGAAAATATCAGTTCGGGCTGAGGACGGCCGACTATTTGATCTGCCGGGATTGCGGCGTCTATGTCGCCGCAATCGCCGGAGAGGATGACGCAAGGGCGATCGTCATCATCAACGCCCTGGACGACCGAGAGCGGTTCAATCAGGAGCCGGCTCGTGTCGACTTCGATGCCGAAAGCCGGGCACAGCGCCAAGCCAGGCGCCGCGCTCACTGGACGCCTGTCGAGATGAGCTTCGGATAGGCAGCTCTCAGCGGATGACCGGCTCGCCATGAAACCGTCGGCGCGACGGCGGCGATACGCCGAAGCCGACTTCCATCATCAGTCGCGGCGTGCGTGCCGGCACGGTGCCCATATGAAAGCCAAAGGGGTCCTCGACGAAGCCGAGACCGGCCTCGCCGGTCAGCGTCACCGGGCTCTGCTCGCCATAGACATCCAGAACCTGTTGCGCGGGATGGCCGACCAGAAGGGTAAGCTGATGCTTTAGGCTGCGGCGCTTGTGGCTGCCCCTGACATAGACATGCGGACCGGTGTCGGCGTCGACCGGCTTGAGGTAGAAGAAGAATTTCAGCATGCGCCAGTCGTCGAGGTCAAAATGATACTTGCCGAGCGAGGCGAGGTTCTTGTCGGCATCCGAAGCGGCACCTGTGGGAAAACTCCACCAGACCCGCGTCGTGATCAGTTTCGCCTGGCCGCCGAGATAGTGCGCGGCAATATCCAGAAGCAGCGGATCGCGCTGGATGGCAAGCGCCGCCGGGCAGTCGAGGATGCGCTCGAAAAAATGCCCGCTAAGCAGCGAGCGGCCAAGGCGTTTCTCGGCCTCGGCATGTTCCCCCGGCATGAATTCGAGACGGCGGTCGAAATTGCCGAAGCAAGGCGTGCGCCCGGCGAAGTCGGCGATCTCTTCATGGATATCAGGCGGCAGGACCAGGCCTGAGAACAGCCCGTCGGAGCGCAACGCATCGACGACCGCTCCCCGTTCGACACCGGCAAACATCGTATCCCCGGCATTGGCGACCGGGCGGGCGCGCTTTGCGCCGAGCCAATGCATGCGGCGTCCGGGCATGGTGCGCGCCAACACGAACATCGGCAGCCAGGCAGGGTTCTCACGCAGGTCCGTCAGATAGGTTGGAATACGCACGGCGATGCGCCGCAGCAGGCTGCCGTTGCGCGCAATGGCCTCGAGACTGGCCGCGCCGGATGTGTCGGGGGTTAAAAGCTTCATTGGGTCCTCGGCTATGAGAGCACCACCGATGCCGCATCGGTGCTCGCCTCTCGGCATGACCCAAACCCAATTCCCGCTTGAACGGAAGCTAACCCCGCGTCAAACTTTGTGCAATGCACAATGACCTGAGCAACTGCAAAAAATCACGTCGAGGGGCGGCGCTCCTGCTTGGCCGGCGCCATCCAGATTTCGGCGTCGAGCCGCTTCGTCGCGAGGCCGCGGGCGATGGCCTCGGCACTGCCGGCACTCTTGGCCGCGGCCGCCGCCTGACGCTTGCTGATCAGCAAGCCGTCGGCCAAGGCGCGGTTTCCCGAAAAGACCCGGGCCAGGAATGGCGTGCGACTGGCTCGCGTGCGCGAAAACCGTGCCGCCATGGTCTGCCTGGCCGTATGGGCGACAACTTCATCGATCCAGCCCTCCACCAGCCGCGCGCCCGGCTCCAGGAGCAGCAACCAATCCCCCTTGGCCTGGCGGATGCCGGCAGCGACACCGCCCGTCACGTACTGACAGCCGGCATGCTCGGCCACATGATGCGTCTGGTCGGTAGAGCCTGTGTCGCAGACGATGACTTCACGCACCACGCCTTCGACCGCGCCGCCAATCAACGAGGCGAGCGTGCGGGCGAGGCCCTCCTCGTCGTTGCGGGTTTCGATGAGAACACTGAGCATCCTTAGCCGAATAGCGGAAAGCGCCCGACAGCGCCAGTTTTGCATCGCACCATAGAAAGTTCTTGCTTTGTTCTTATCAACGAAATAGGAATAATTTCATGAGCAGAGCGATTCGACACAACATGGACAGTCCCTGGGAGCGGGCGAAAATGGAACAGATCGTGCGCGCCGACATTGCAGCTTTCGGAGCAGGAAGAGCCGAGATGGCCAACGCGATGGTCGAGCAGAGCGGCATGCGTGTCCGCCCGGACCGCAACCGCGGCAGGTCAGCGGGTATCAATCCGTCCGGCCGGTTCGAGCCGGTCAGCCGGCACGTGTTCGACGATGGCTGGAATTCGCTGGAGGAACTGCCGCCCTTCAAGACCGAAGTGCAGGTCGAGAAGCCGCGCACAATCATCACCCGCAACGAATCGCCCGACATTTCCTTCGACCGTTCCATCAACCCCTATCGCGGCTGCGAGCATGGCTGCGTCTATTGCTTTGCCCGCCCGACGCACGCGTTCATGGGCCTGTCGCCGGGTCTCGATTTCGAATCGAAGTTGTTCGCCAAGCCTGATGCGGCGCGCTTGCTTGACAAGGAGCTTTCGAAAGACAGCTACCAGCCGCGCACCATCGCCATCGGCACCAACACCGACCCCTACCAGCCGATCGAGAAGCAATACCGGATCATGCGCGAAATTCTCGAAGTGCTGGAAGCGCGCGGCCATCCAGTCGGCATCGTGACAAAGTCCGCTCTGGTGACGCGCGATATCGATATCCTGTCACGCATGGCCGAACGCGGGCTCGCCAAGGTGGCGCTGTCGGTGACGACGCTCGACCGTATGCTGGCGCGCACCATGGAGCCGCGCGCGTCGACACCGACCAAGCGGCTGGAAGCGATCCGGCAGCTTTCGGATGCCGGCATTCCGGCGTCGGTCATGGTGGCTCCTATCATTCCGGGCCTGACCGATCCGGAGATGGAACGCATCCTCGATTCCGCACGTGCGGCCGGCGCGCGCGAAGCGGGCTACGTGATCCTGCGCCTGCCGCTGGAGGTCAGCCCGATCTTCAAGGATTGGCTGCTGCGCCATTATCCCGACCGCTACCGCCATGTGATGTCGCTGGTCCGCTCGATGCGCGACGGCAAGGACTACGATTCGGAATGGGGCAAGCGCATGAAGGGCGCCGGTCCCTACGCCTGGCAGATCGGCCGGCGCTTCGAGATCACAGCCAAGCGGCTCGGCCTCAATGCCGAACGGCGCACGCTGCGGACCGACCAGTTCGTTGCCGCCGGGAAAGACCAGGTGCAGCTGACGCTGCTTTGAGAGACAATTCGTCGCGGTGGTTTGATCCGTCGCGGCACCAGAATCCCGTCCGGCCTGCCCCGGCCTGCAGACGGTGCCCTCCCGGTCCGGCGCCCCACCCGACCCGGAGGGACTTGCGGAGAATCAGAGCCGATGCGAACCTCGCCGCAACATGGCTCGCGCGCGTTCTGATTCTCCGCCTCTCTTTGAGATCATCGAGAAGCCTGACTTCTCCTTCGAGACGAAGGCGATGGCGGAGGGCCTGTGGCCGGTCGCCGGGATGGACGAGGCCGGCCGTGGCCCCCTGGCCGGGCCGGTGGTCGCCGCGGCCGTGGTGCTTGATCCCGCCAACATTCCGGACGGCCTCGACGATTCCAAACGCCTCAGCCATTTGCAGCGTGAGGCCTTGTTCCTGCGAATTCTTGGCTCCGCGCAGGCGGTCTCGATGGCCTCAATCAGTGCCGAGGGCATCGACGGCAGCAACATCCTCAAGGCAAGCCTGGAAGCCATGCGGCGCGCCCTTGTCGGACTGTCGGTCCGACCGAAACTAGCCCTCGCTGATGGACGCGACGTGCCGCCGGGGCTGCCTTGTGAAGGGCGCGCGCTGATCAAGGGCGACCAGCGTTCGCAATCGATCGCTGCCGCCTCGATCGTCGCCAAGGTGATGCGTGACCGCATGATGTGCGGCTGCGGCAATCATCACGACCGCTACGGGTTCGAAGTCCACATGGGCTACGCCACGGTTCGCCATCGCACCGCGATCGAAGCGCATGGCCCGGTGGCGCGGCTGCATCGCGTGTCGTTTTCGCCGTTCAGGCTGGGTGGCGCTGAAGTGGTCGAAGAAGAGAGCTTTGCTGGGCTGGATTGAGCAACGGCAGCAGCGACAAGTCAATCTCCCCCTTGTGGGGAGATTGACCGCTTCAGCGTCTCACGCACTCTCCAAGCAAAAAAGCCGCCAGGTTGCCCGGGCGGCTTTAATTGTATGAGGGCTGTGAGGGCTCAGTTCAGCTTCGACTTCACGTCCGCAAGCGAAGCCTTGAACAGATCGGCACCGGCCTTGGCGTCGATCTTGCCGGCAAGCAGCGCGCGCGCTGCCTCGACGGCGATATCGACGGCGCTGGCGCGGACTTCGCTGATGGCGTCACGCTCGGCCTGGCCGATCTTCTGTTCGGCAAGCGCGGTGCGCCTGACAACATAGTCCTCGGTTTTCTTGTGCGCCTCGGCGGCAAGCATATCGGCTTCGCGCTTGGCGGCGGCGACGATGTCGGCGGCCTCCTGCTCGGCTTCCTTGCGCTTGCGCTGATACTGGCCAAGCAGTTGCTGGGCCTCCTCGCGCAGTCGGCGTGCTTCGTCCAGTTCATTGCTGATCCTGGCGGCGCGGGCGTCGAGCGCCTTGGCGATCAGGCGAGGCACCTTGATGTAGACGGCAATGCCCAGGAAGATGACCAGGGCAACCGTGGCCCAGAGCGTCGCGAGAGATGTGTAATCCATGATGCGCTCCTCACCGGGCCACGGATTTGACCGCGGCCGCGATCTCGGCCTTGCTGGCCTTGCCGCCAGCCAGGGCTTCGACGATCGCCGAAGCGGTATCCTCGGCGATGCTGCCGACTTCCTTCATGGCATTGGCCTTGATGGAAGAAATGCGGGCTTCGGCTTCGCCAAGCTTGGCGTCGAGCGCGGCCTCGACCTTCTTGCGCGCGGTGTCGGCCTCGGCCTTGGCCGCGTCGTTGGCCTGCTGGCCGATCGCGTTGGCCTTGGTCTTGGCTTCCGCCAGTTCCTGCTCGTAGGCAGCAACGGCGGCGTCGGCCTCGCCCTTCAACTTGGCCGCCTGATCAAGGTCCTGCGTGATGCGATCGTTGCGGACATCGATGATGCCGCCGACGCGCGGCATCACCACCCGCTTCAGGAAGAGATAGAACAGCCCGAAGGTGATCGCCAGCCACAGAAGCTGCGACGGGAACGTCGCCGGATCGAATGGCGGAAACGTGCCATGCGCTTCAGCAGGCACGCTGGTGCCGGAATGCGTTTCGCCTTCCGTCGCAGCGTGGCTGGTATCGGCTGATGGCGCGGACTCTTGCGCAAAGGCAGATGTCACGAACATGGACTATCCCCGAAATTCAGGCCCGCCGCTTGCGCGGCCGGCCTGTCCAATCTTCCCGAGTGCTCAGCCGAACAGGGCCAGAAGCGCGATGAGAAGCGAGAAGATGCCCAGAGCTTCGGTCACGGCGAAGCCGAAGATCAGGCGGCCGAACTGGCCATCGGCAGCCGACGGGTTGCGCAGAGCGCCCGCCAGGTAGCTGCCGAAGATGTTGCCGAGGCCAATGCCCGCGCCACCCATGCCCAGGCAAGCGATGCCGGCGCCGATGTACTTTGCTGCTTCTGCGTCCATTTGTTCAACTCCTTTGGATCTAAAATTCCGTTGCGATTCCATCCGGCGCCAATGTTGGAAATTCCTGGGCCGGAAACTTTTGGACCTAATGCCCGGGGTGCAGGGCGTCGTTGAGATACATGCAGGTCAACACGGCAAAGACGTAGGCCTGCAGGAAGGCGACCAGCAGTTCCAGTGCCGTCAGCGCCACCGCCATCGCCAGAGGCAGGATAGAGCCGGCGACGCCGACCGCGCCGAGCGCGCTCAGGCTGACCACGAAGCCGGAGAACACCTTCAGCGTGATGTGGCCGGCGAGCATGTTGGCGAACAGACGAACCGAGAGGCTGACCGGGCGCGACACGAAGGAGATCACTTCGATCAGCACCACCAGTGGCAGCAGGAAGACCGGCACGCCATGCGGCACGAACAGTTTCAGGAAGCCAAAACCATGCTTCATGAAGCCGTAGACGACCACGGTTGCGATCACCAGCACAGCAAGGCCGAAGGTGACGATGATGTGGCTGGTGACGGTGAAGAAATACGGGAACAGGCCAAGCAGATTGGCGACGAGCACGAACATGAACAGCGAGAACACGAGAGGGAAGAACTTCATGCCTTGCGTGCCGGCGGCATCGCGCAACATGTTGCCGACGAACTCGTAGGCCATCTCGGAGACCGACTGAAGCCGCCCGGGAACCAGGCTGCGGCTCGACGTCGTGAGAAACAGGAATCCAGCCGCGACGATCACGGTTGCGACCATGAACAGCGCCGAATTGGTGAAAGACAGGTCATAGCCGCCGATGTCGATCGGAATCAGCTTGTTGATATGGAACTGGTGGATCGGATCGACCTTGTCAGCTGCCACGTTCAAACCCCGTCAATGCCGCGTACGGCCTCGTTACCATTACCGCACATGAAGCGCGGTCATTTCTTGTCGTCTTGGTCACGGCGCGATTTATCGCCCTGTCCAAATTCTGCCACAACGCCGGCGGAACGCATCACATTGAGCACTCCGGCGCCAAAACCAAGCAGCAGAAACACGATCAGACCCCATGGCGATGTCCCCGCCAGACGGTCGATGATCCAGCCGATGCCGGCACCCACCACCACCCCGGCGATAAACTCGCTGGAGAGTTTGAGCGCCTGACCATAACCGGCCACACTGCCCGCTTTCGCGTCGTCTTTCCCCTCGAGCCGGCCCGGCCGCCTTGTCGCAAGCGAAGCTTCAAGGTCACGGCGGCGGCGCTCAAGATCGTCGTCGCGGATATCGGGTTCATGCTGATTGCCGCGGCCGGTTTTTCCGGTTCCGTCTGGCCCATTCTTGTCGGCCATCGCAACCCCCCTGCCCGGTCAGACCGTCACCGTCCGTCCGCTTCTAAAGTCGCCGGCAACATAGTTAGAGGGTTTGCGCCCGTCAAGCCACGGGCGGAAGTTCATTGCCATGTATTTTAGGCAATAAAATCAATCAATTAGAAAGGTGCGACATCGTGCCCGCCATGATGACGAGGATGCATGGCGCGAATCCCCTGCGCAATGGCTCTTCGATAGGCTGCGCGCCACATCAAAGATCAGCGGCTGCTCTGCACTCAGCTCCAGCCGCCGCCATAGGTCCGATAGAAGATATGCAGGCCGATCTTGGTCATCTTCTGCATCGTGCGCGCCCAGCCGGGATGGACATATTGGGCATAGTAGTGGGTCGACGATCCGACCTCCGGGATGAAGATCTTGCCGGCAGTGACGGCCATGGCGATCTCCTGGGCGGTCTTGTAGGCGGCTGGGCTATCGATGCGCTTCTTCCTGCCGTCGCAGGCGAAGGAGAATTGGCAGCGGTTGAACCAGCTGTCGTTCTGGTAGACGACGCCGCAGATCGAATTCGGATAGGTCGGATTGCGGACGCGGTTGAGGATGACCTGGGCGACGGCGGCCTGGCCGCGCACGGATTCGCTCCTCGCCTCGAAATAGATGCCGTTGGCAAGGCATGCCTGCTCCTTCTGGGAGAAGACGCTCGCCGGCAGCGGGTTCTGGATCCACGAATGATCGCCCTTGGCCATCGGCGGAATGAAGCGGCCCTCATTGGGCTGCTCGTCCTGAAGCAGGGCTTCGAAGGGCGATGCCTTGGCATAATCAGGCTCGGACTGCGCGTAGGCGGTGGCCAGCACGTCTGGATGGTCGTTGTTGACCAGCGCTGCCAGCATGGCCGGCACGCCGGGATCCGGCTTCTTGTCCTCGCGCGCATGGAATGCCGCGGCGATCTGGATTTCCTTGCCTTTGATCTGCGGCTTGGCGAAAGCCATTTTCAGGCCGCTGTCCATGCTGGGCCGCAGCAAGGAGGAGGTGCGCTCGAAGATCGAGCCGGCGTTGAAGTTCTTCGGCGGTGCGACGGGAGACATCTGGACGATGCGCCCTTTCTTCTCGGCGCGCACGACGCGGTCCTCATCGGGCGTGCCGCTGACCTTGCCGCCCTTGCCGCGAAACGACACGTTGCCGACACCGGCCAGGTGGACACCCGATCCGGAGATGGAGCCGGTGACATCGGAATCGACAAAGGGCATCTCGGCCGCATGGGTGGAGCCGGCGACGGATTTCTCGACATAGGAATTCCAGCGCGTGCTCGATGCTTCGAGGCCGGAAACCAGGCTCGTCATGTCCTGATAGGCGGCGACCGTCGGAAAGCCGATCCAGATGCCGAAACCGATGACGAGCGGAGCCAGAAAGCCACGTTTTCTCTCACCGGCGGCGGCAACCAGCCGCTTCAACACACGTCGATGCACGGAACACTCTCCAGGAACGCGACTGACCCCACTGGAGAGCAAAATGATGCATTAACCTTGATGGGACGTTAACGGCTTCGATCGGGTTTTCCCGGCCGACCCGAGGTCGTGGTTGCGAAGTCAGGCGATTTTGCGGCCGGCTATTCAGGCCGGACGCAGGAAGATCGGCCGGGCGATCAGCGCGCAGATGGCGGCCGCCAGCCAGACGCCGGACCAGGACCAGAGGTGCAAGAGCCCCGGAATGGCCACCGGCACCAGGAAGAAGCCGACAAAAACAAAGGTGTTGGCAAGGCTGAGCGCGGTCCCGACATGGCTGGCGCCGGCAAGGGTGGCAAGCTCGGTGTATGCGACGCCGTGCCAGGCGGAGACGGAGATGCCTGCGACAATAAGCACGACTGGAAGGACCGCCAAGCAGATGAGCTGGCCGCCCGGAACGGTTGGGCCGAACAGGACCAGCAGCCAAAGCATGGCGAAGGCAAGGGCGCTGAACGCGCTGCACAAGCGAAGAAATTGGCGGCGGTTGCCGTGACGGTCGGTGAAGCGGCCGCTCCAGATGCGCATGACCATGGCGCCGATCTGAACGGCGGCGAGGCTCGCGCTGATCGCCGCCGTTCCCAATCCAACGAAATCGTGCAGGAACACGGAGGCGAAGGTGAGCACGGCCACCTGCGGAAAGCAGAGCAGGCCGATGGCGGTCGCGATACGCCAAACATCGCGATTGCGCAGCGGCGCCGGTCCGGCCACAGAAGCCGCAGCGAGATGATCCTTGCCCGCCGTCGGCGGCTCGTGCAGCCAGCGCCAGGCGAACAGGGCAGACAGAGCGGATGCACCCGCCAGGACCCCGAACACCGCGCCAAAGCCGAAAGCCAGAGCAAGCGAGGGCAGTATGAGGGCGCCAAGGCCGCCGCCGAGCGGCACCGCCGTCTGCCTGATGCTCATTGCAAAGCCGCGCTCGTTTTCCCGGAACCAGCCCATGATGGCGCGGCCGCTCGAACCGTTGACGCTGCCGCCGAGCAGTCCGGTGATGAGCAGGCTCGCGGCGAGCAGCGTGACGCCGGGAGTACCGGCCTTTGTCGGCACAACCAGCATCGCCATGACCAGGAGCCACACCGCCGTCGCGCCGAGCCCGATCAGGAGCACGCGGCGATCGCCCCAGCGATCGGTGAGCAGGCCCCAGGGCAGTTCGCTGAGCGCGACCCCCAGCCCGAGAAGGCCGAGCGCCAGGCCGAGCTCGGCATTGCCCAGGTGATAGCCCTGGCGAAGAACGACCGCCGTCGCCGGGATGCCGGAGAACGTAGCCGAAAAGGCGGCATTGGCGGCGACGCCGATGCCCAGAACCTTCCAGCGATGGCCGGGCTTGAATACCCTTTCGGCGGAACCGGCTGCCGTATCTTCCAGGAGTTCTGACGGCTGCCGGTCGGCGCAATTGACAATGGCGGACATGACTTCATTTCCCGTGCTGGCCAGTGGTCCCGCCTTGACGATCTGTCCCTACCGCCATAATTTCATCCTGAAAATCAGGAAGTTTTTGACATACAATCCTGAAAATCGGGACTTCACACATGCGACGCGTAACTTTCGACCTCGACGTCCTGCGCAGTTTCGTCACCGGTATGGAACTGGGTAGCTTTGCCAAGGCCGCTGACCGGCTTGGCCGGTCGACGTCGGCGGTCAGCGCGCAATTGAAGAAACTGGAAGAACAGGCAGCGACGCCGATCTTCCGCAAATCAGGACGCGGCCTAGCTTTGACCGAGGCCGGCGAGACTATGCTCGGCTATGCGCGCCGGCTGATCGAATTGAATGACGAGGCGGCATCCGCCATCCATGATGTCGAGTTGGAAGGCTGGGTACGGCTCGGCTTGCAGGAAGATTTCGGCGAGGCGGTGCTGCCGGACGTGCTCGGCCGATTTGCCCGGGCGCACCCCAAGGTCAAGATCGAAGCCAGGATCGCACGCAGCCACGACCTTGCCGAAAGGGTCATGTCAGGCAGTCTCGACATCGCGCTCGCCTGGCACTGCGGCGAAACGCTGCCCTACAGCCAGCATGTCGCCGATGTGCCGATGCGTTGGATCGGGCCGGCAAAGCGCATCGAGACCAGCCTGCGCCACGGTGAGCCACTGCCGCTGGTGGCGCTCGAGGCGCCATGCCTTTTGCGTACGGTTGCAACTGAAACGCTCGACCGTGCCGGCCTGTCGTGGCGGATGGCCTTTTCCAGCCCAAGCCTTGGCGGCATCTGGGCCGCGGTTGCTGCGGGGCTGGGGCTGACGATCCGCACCGACATCGGCCTGCCGGCCAGCGTCAGCGCAATGACGCCGGAGATCGCCGGATTGCCCGCCCTGCCCAAGATGGCGTTGTTCCTGCATCGCAAGGACGCCGAGGCGGAGCCGGTGGCGGCCCGCCTCGGCGATATCCTGCTGGACGCCGCACGGCAAGCGCTGCCCGAAAATGCGCGGGTCAGCGACAACGGCCTGCGCAACGTGGCGTGATCATGAAGCGCCAGGTGGGCGCCGACGATCAGTTGCGTTTCTTGTTTGACCTGCCGGCGAACGGGTTGTCCGACGTGCGCAGCGCAATGCGGATCGGCACGCCGGGCATGTCGAAGGCTTCGCGCAGGCTGTTGGAGAGGTAGCGGACATAGGATTGCGGCATCGCGTCGGGCCGCGAGCACTGGACGACGAAGCCCGGCGGACGGGTCTTGGCCTGGGTGACGTACTTGACCTTCAGCCGGCGCCCGGCAACAGCAGGCGGCGGATGATGCGCCAGGATGCCCTCCAGCCAGCGGTTGAGCTTGCCGGTCGAGACGCGGCTGTTCCACACCTTGTGGGTCTTGATGACGGCATCCATCAGCTTGTCGAGGCCGCGCCCGGTCTCGGCCGAGACGGGTACGGCCTGCATGCCGCGCGCCTGGGGAAGAAGCCGTTCCGTCTTCTCGCGCAGTTCGGCCAGAAGCTCCTGGGGATGGTCGATCAGATCCCATTTGTTGAAGGCGATCACCGGCGCCCGGCCTTCCCTGATGATCAGGTCGGCGATCTGCAGATCCTGCTTCTCGAAGGGGATGGTGGCGTCGAGGACGATGATGACGATCTCGGCAAACCGGATGGCGCGCAGACCGTCCTGCACCGACATCACTTCCAGCTTTTCGTGGATCCTGGCCTTGCGGCGCATGCCGGCCGTGTCGAACAGTTTCAGGCGGCGGCCATGCCAATCCCAATCGACCGAGATCGAATCACGGGTGATGCCGGCTTCCGGTCCGGTGAGCAGCCGCTCTTCACCGATCAGCGCGTTGATCAGCGTCGACTTGCCGGCATTGGGGCGGCCGACGACGGCAATGCGCATCGGTTTGGTGTCGTCATAGGCGTGCTCGGCATCCGGATCGGCGATATCCTCGCCGATCAGCACCTCGCCGGCAGCGACGTCTTCGTCTTCGCCATCTTCTTCTTCGCCGAAGGCGCGCGCTTCGCCGAGCGCGCCGATCACGGCGTCGCGCAAATCGGGCATGCCCTGGCCATGCTCGGCCGAAACCGGGATCGGCTCGCCAAGGCCGAGCTCCCAGGCTTCCAGCATGCCGCCCTGGGCGCCCTTCGCCTCGGCCTTGTTGGCGACCAGCACGACCGGCTTGCCGGACTTGCGCACGATCTCGGCGAAGGTCCTGTCGTCAGGCAACAGGCCGGACTTGGCGTCGATGGTGAAGAAGATCAGGTCGGCTTCGCGGATGGCGATCTCGGTCTGCGCACGCATGCGGCCGGGCAAGGTCGAGGCGCCAGCGTCCTCGAAGCCGGCGGTGTCGATGACATCGAAATGCAGGTCGTAGAGCTTGGCGGCATGGACGCGACGGTCGCGGGTGACGCCCGGCGTGTCGTCGACGAGCGCCAGCTTCCTTCCCACCAGCCGATTGAAAAGAGTCGATTTGCCGACGTTAGGTCTGCCGATGATGGCGACTTTGAAGGTCACGACGCACTGCCCGACCCGCGGATCAGCTCGGACATCAATGTTGCGCGCTCGCGGGTGTTGCGCGGGGCGCCGTCATCGGCGGCGATCTGGTCGAACAGTTTCAGCGCATCCTGCGTCTTGCCTTCCTTCCAGGCGGAAAGGCCGAGTGCCTCGCGCGCCGTGTGGCGCAGCGTGTTGGTGTCGGATGTGAGCGCTTCGACACGGCTGGAGACGTCGGCAAAGGAGCCGTGGTCGACAAGCAGCAGTGCTGCCCGCAGGCGCGCCATGTCGCGAATGCCCTGGGGAATGGCCGTATCGGCGGCGACTTCGTCGAAATCCTTGACGGCGGCGGGGACGTCACCCTTGTTCGCCTTGACGGTCGCGCCGCGCATGCGGGCGAGCAATGGATAAGCGCCGTAGCCATCCTTCTCCAACTGATCGAGCGCGGTCAGCGCCTCATCGTTCTTGCCGTCATTGGCGAGCTTCAGCGCCTGCGAGAACGCATCGCCCGAGCGGTTGGCGCGCGTCTCGTCCCAATAGCGGTAGCCGACGAAGGCGGCGGTGCCGAGCACCACGAGGATCGCAACGACAATCAGAGCGGGGCCAAAACGGTCCCACAGCGCCTGCGCCTGTTCGCGACGGATCTCGTCGTTGACTTCACGGATGAAACTGTCGTCGGACATCAAATCAAACCATTCCTGCCCCGTCGGGCCTTTGTCAGCCCGCGTTTTAGCGAAATTTTGCCGGCATGGAAGGGGTTCAACCGGAAAATCGCCTATTGTCCGGGGCAAACGGATGTTTGCCCCGGACAAGCAGCCGAAAAGGCTCATCGCACCCACGCCACATTTAGGCGATAGCCGGCGTGCAGACGTTCCCCGAGTGAAGATCAGATTGCCTATGCTTCGTCCGTTCCGCGTTGTTGCGTTTTCGCTTGCCGCGCTCACCACTGGTGGCGGGGCTTTGGCCGATCCGCCGGTGCCGGCAAAGCCGAAACAGGTCGTCATCATCTCATTCGACAGCGCCCGCGATATTTCGCAATGGAAACGCAGCCGGGCATTGGCTGAGCGCACCGGCGCGCATTTCACCTATTTTCTGTCCTGCGTCTTCCTGCTGTCGACGGAGACGCGCAAGGAGTACACCGCACCCGGCAAAAGCGCCGGCAAATCCAACATCGGCTTTGCCGCCTCCAAGCAGGAAGTCACCGAGCGGCTCGAACAGATCGGCCTTGCCGCGCATGAAGGCCACGACATCGCCAGCCATGGCTGCGGCCATTTCGACGGCAAGGACTGGAGCAAGGCGGACTGGCTGAAAGAGTTCAGTTCGTTCGAGCACATTCTCGAAAACGCCTATGCGATCAACGGCATTGCACCCGAACCACAGGGCTGGCGCGATTTCGCGCGGCATGCGGTGGTCGGCTTTCGCGCGCCGTACCTGTCGACCAGCAAGGCGCTTTACGAAGCGCTGCCGGCGGCCGGATATCAATTCGATGCCAGCGGCGTCTCGCAAGGCCCTGCCCGACCGACGTCCAGCAACGGCATCATGCACTTTTCCCTGCCTCAGATTCCCGAAGGACCGAAGTCGCGGCCGGTGATTGCCATGGACTACAATCTCTATGTCAGGCATTCCGGCGGCTTCGAGCGGCCAAGCCAAGCGGGCGAGTTCGCCAACCGGACCTATGCTGCCTTCCGCGCCGCCTTCGACAGGCAGTATGCGGGAAAACGCATTCCGCTGGAACTCGGCTTCCACTTCGCGCTGATGAATGACGGCGCCTACTGGAACGCGCTGGAGCGCTTTGCCGGCGACGTCTGCGTCAAGGCGGATGTCGAATGCATCAGTTTTCGCGACTATGTTTCGCGCCAGGATGCTGGCCAAAGGCAGGTCTCGGTCGGCGGCTGAGCCGCCAACTTTCACATCCCAGTCAAGCTGGATCGGGCGCCTGTGCCTGGCGGTCGAGATAGCGTTGGTCGATTTCCGGCAGCGGCTCGCCATGCAGAGTGGTTTCGAAAGCGCGCAGACGCTTGTAGATCGAGATCAGCTCAACCACAGTTGGCCACGAGTTTACAAGATACTGGAACGACGATGTCACTTGGGAGAACGCATTGCTGATTTGATTCAACAAACCTAAAGTGATCGCACCAGCCGCAATGGACGGCGCCATCAATATCAAAGAGAATATGTTGTTCGTTTGCAAATAGAGGTAGCGAAATACGTTGAAATACACGTAGTGAAAATACAGCCTAAAATAGTTTCTTCTTACATTTTCAAACAATTCCCTCACAGCAGGTGGCTGTGCTCGATTCGGGTCATCTTCACCAAGGACCAATTCTTTTCGATAAGCCGCCTCAACGCGCTGGTTCCGGAACTGAAGCCCAGGCAATTTAACGCCGACCACAGCCAGAAGCACGGTGCCAAACAAGGCCCAAAAAATAGCCGACAATAGCAGCGGATGCGGTATCACACCCACGATCGGCAATTCCGTGATGTGAACCGACAGGGCTATGAGCAGCGGAGTGAAGGCGATGAGGGTCATCACCGAGTCAATCAAATTGCCGCCGAGTTGCTCCATGATCGTGGAGAAACGCATCGTGTCTTCCTGGACACGCTGTGAGGCACCCTCAATATGCCTCAGCTTCTGCCAGTTTTCCATGTAAAACTGGTTCATCGCAGTGCGCCAACGAAAGACATAGTGACTTACCAAAAATACAGTAAGCGCACTGACCACTACGGCTACACCGGCAATTCCCATGAATGTAGCAATCTGCCAGTAGATATCGGCAGCGGTGATCTTTATTTTGCCCGAAATGGTATTCTGGATCAGATCCCAAAATGGCCCGTACCAGTTGTTGATGGCAACGCTCACCTGAACCTGGAAATAGGTGATGAAGAGGATCAGCGCAGAGCCGAGAATGGACCAGATCTGCCATGGGTGTGGCGAATACCAAGCCCAAAAGACGTAGAAGAGCGCCACTACGACGGCAAAATATATGTAGAACCATAGAAACGGCAGTGACCAGAATGATGAGACACCGATGATCGGCGGCGCATCGGGAGCAGCTGGAGGCATACCGAAAACACCACCAAAACGTTCCCCTGCGTAGAACCAGAGCAAGACGGCAAGCAGGCTCCAGACGACCGCCGAGCTAAAAAACAGCTTCGGCTTTGGAAAAAACGATACGAACACTGTGGCGAATTCCTCGATCTGGGCGCAAATCAGCTGACTACGGCGGGCATAAAGTCACACATTAGTGGGAAAGAAAATGCCCGTGCCCGATGCCCGGCACAGCAAGCCCACAATCATGGCGATTTTGGCGCAGCCGACCATGTGATGGCGCCGGAGACGACCAGCACGATTGCGGCGGTGATCGAGGCGAGGAAGAAATCGCCGGACATTTGCGCCAGAAATCCGGCGGCGACCGGCCCGATGATCTGGCCAAGGCCGAACGCAGCCGTCATCAGGGCAAAGATCCGCCGCGGCGCGCTTGGCGCCTGCTGCCGGGCGGCTTGCAGGCCAAAGGCGGTGATGGCAATGAAGGTGCCGCCGAGCAGCACGCCGGCAAGCAGCGGCCCGGTGGCTCCGCCGATGGCGACGCTGGCGGTGACGCCGGCAACTTCGATGAAGCACGCCAGCGCATAGGCGGCATAGAGGCCGGTCCGGGCGGCGATCTTCTGCCAGAGCCAGACGGAGGGAAAGCCCGCAAGACCGGCGACCATCCACACCATGGCCTCGAAGATGCGGCTGCCGCCGCCTTGCCGGACGATGGCGACCAGGAATGTCGCCGTCACCACATAGCCAAAGCCGAACAGGCCGTAGGCGATGATGACCTTGACCAACGACCGGTCCATCCGCAGTGCCGGCTCGCGGGTGACTTCGCCGTTGCCGAGCGGACCCTCATTGACCAACAGAGCGACGAGGACGAAACCACAGGCCGAAATCGCCGCCGACCACAGCCAGCCTGCCGCCCAGCCCGAATGCTCGGCGACCAGCACCGCCATCATCGCCGCCGATGCCGCTATGCCGAGCCCGACGCCGCCGAAATGCCAGGCCTGCAGGTCGTTGCGACCGGCAGCCGCGATATGGCTGAACACGATGCTGGCCATGAACACCATGACGAAGGCGCTGGCCAGACCGGCCAGAAAGCGGATGGCGAGAAAGGCCGCCATCGCTTCGGTCAGCCCCATCAGCGCGGCAAGGACCGCACTGGCGCCAAGCCCCGCCAGCATCAGCAGGCGCTCGCGCCCATGCGCCCAGCCGCCCGCCGCTGCCAACGCGCCGACGAGGTAGCCGAGATAATTGGCCGACGCGATCCAGCCGGCATCGGCAGGCGACAGATGCAGTTCCTGCATCATCCCGGGCAGGATCGGCGTGTAGACGAAACGGCCGATGCCCATGGCAATCGCCATGGCAATCATGCCGGCGAGAGCGAACCGCAGCGCTGTCGAGGTGGCTGATGTCATTGCACTGCACAATAAGTGCAGGGATCGCTGAAACAATCGCCATCTGTTGGGCCAGTGCGTACGCGGGACGTGCTCGCCTCGACTTTCCTCGAGCCGGAACGCTTGGCACCTGCTCAGCAGCGACCGCCGGCGCATAGTGGAACCGTCTCGTGCACTGTCCGCCGTGCCGTCAGCCTGAACGGCACATCGCCCAGTTCGCGCTCCGACATGGTGTTCAGCACCGGATGCGAAAGCGGATCGATCAGCCATCTCTGCGTTTCGCTGTCCTGGCGCGGCTCATGCGAAGTAGTCGCAGCGAAAAAGACCCTCAGCGATGACGACAAGATCCTCAGCATTTCCGGCTCCACGGGTCTGTCTCTCCCGACAAAATCTGCCGTTTAGACATGCCTTTCAATTGAGATTTCAGCCGGATCAGTTTAGAAAAACTCAATGGCCATGCTCAACCGCGTCCATCTCAACGGCCTCCGCGCCGTCGAAACCGTTGCCCGGCTCGGATCGCTGGCGGCGGCGGCCGGTGAACTCAACGTTTCCGTCAGCGCCGTCAGCCAGCAGATAAGCCGTACCGAAAAACAGCTCGGCCAGGCGCTGTTCGAGCGAACGGCGAGCGGTCTGGTGCTGACTGAGTTCGGCACCGTCTTCGCGGCCCGCCTTGGTGCTGGATTTCGTGAGCTTTCCCAGGCCGTGGCGCTGGCCGACGAGGCTACGCAATGCACATTGGTGGTTTCGGTGGCGCCGGCCTTTGCCTCGAAGTGGCTGTTGCCCAGGCTATCTCGCCACTTCGACCGGCATCCCAACGTGCTGCTGCGCATCGACGCTTCGGTGCGGCTGGCCAATCTCGATCACTCGGACATCGACATCGCCATCCGGCTCGGCGACGGCAAATGGCCGGGCGGGCGCACGGAACTGCTCCTGGCGCAGGAAGTCTTCCCGGTCTGCGCGCCGGCGATCGCCCAAAAACTGAAATCGATCGAGGACCTTGCCCAGACCTGCGCGATTACCGACGAGCGGGCGATGATCAACTGGGAAAGCTGGTTCGAAACGGCCGGTGTCCCACCTGTCACCTTCCTCAAGGGTGCGCGTTTCACCGACCCGATGCTGTGCCTGGAGTCGGCGATTGCCGGCCATGGCGTGATGCTGGGCTGGCAATTGCTCGCCGCGGATGCGCTGGCCGACGGGCGGCTGGTGGCGCCTTTCGGAATCCGCGCCCAGAGCGGGCTCGGCTATTGGCTGGTGACCTCGTCCGTCAAGGCGGAAAGCCGCAAGGTCCGGGATTTCAAGCTCTGGATCAGGGAAGAGATCGAGGCAACCATGGCGCGGTTCGGGTCCGCGAACGCAGAACCCACCGTCGCGATCGCGGTGGAAAGGACGGAGGCACCGAGCTATGTAGAGTCGGACATCAAACTACGACAGGCAGGATCATGACCACACATTCGCGCGGCGTTTCCGCATCGATCGACCCGGTGAAGCTCGACAGGCTGGCGGAAGTCGCCATCAAGGTCGGGCTGCAATTGCAGCCAGGCCAGGATCTGGTGTTGACTTCGTCGATCGCGGCACTGCCGTTGACCAGGCGGATCGTCGAGCATGCCTACAAGGCCGGCGCCGGGCTGGTGACGCCAATCTTCAACGATGACGAGATGACGCTGGCCCGCTACCGTTTCGGCGCCGACGCGAGCTTCGACCGCGCCGCCGGCTGGCTTTATGAGGGCATGGCGAAAGCCTTTGCCAACAATGCGGCCAGGCTTGCCGTGCGCGGCGAGGATCCATCGCTGTTGTCGGCTCAGGATCCGGCGAAAGTGGCGCGCGCCAACAAGGCGAATTCGATGGCCTACCAGCCGGCGCTGGAAAAGATCACCGGCTTCGACATCAACTGGAACATCGTCGCCTATCCGGACCTCGCCTGGGCCAGACAGGTCTTCCCCGGCGATGCCGACGATGTCGCGGTCGTGAAGCTCGCCGATGCCATCTTCGCCGCGTCGCGGGTCGATGTTGAGGACCCGATCGGCAATTGGAAGGCGCACAACGCAGCCCTTCGCAGCCGCACCGAATGGCTCAACGGCCATAATTTCCATGCGCTGCACTTTACCGGACCCGGCACCGACCTGACGGTTGGACTGGCAGACGGCCATGAATGGATGGGCGGCGCCTCGACCGCCAAGAACGGCATCACCTGCAACCCCAACATCCCGACCGAGGAGGTCTTCACCACGCCGCACGCAAGGCGGGTCGAGGGTCATGTTTCCTCGACCAAGCCGCTGTCCTACCAGGGCACGCTGATCGACGACATCTCGGTGCGTTTCGAAGAAGGCAGGATCGTCGAGGCCAAGGCCTCGAAGGGCGAGGACGTGCTGAAGAAGGTACTCGACACAGACGAGGGGGCGCGCCGCCTCGGCGAGGTGGCGCTGGTGCCGCATTCCTCGCCGATCTCGGCGAGCGGGCTGTTGTTCTTCAACACGCTGTTCGATGAGAACGCCGCCTGCCACATCGCGCTCGGCCAATGCTATTCGAAGTGCTTTGTCGACGGCGCCTCGCTCAGCCAGGACGAGATCGCGGCGCGCGGCGGCAACAAGAGTTTTATCCACATCGACTGGATGATCGGCTCGGACAAGATCGACATCGATGGTGTCCACAAGGACGGCGCCCGCGTGCCCGTCATGCGCAAGGGCGAGTGGGCCTGACCCGCTTACGGAGGTTCCGATGGCCTTCGACCTGGCGGTCAAGCGTATCTACGAGCCACCCGCGCCCGATGACGGGCAACGGGTTCTGGTCGACCGAATCTGGCCACGCGGCGTCAGCAAGGAGGACGCCGCGCTGGCGCTGTGGCTGAAGGACATCGCGCCGAGCGACGATCTGCGCAAATGGTTCGGCCATGAGGCGGCGCGCTGGGCTGAGTTTCAGAAGCAGTACCGAGTTGAGTTGGACGGGAATGAAGATGCGGTGGGTGAATTGCGCGGCCTGCTTCGCCACGGCAAGGTGACGCTGCTCTACGGCGCGCATGATGAGGCGCATAACAATGCGGTGGCGCTGGCGGGGTATCTCAGAAAGACGGATTGAAGGGTGCCCACAATCTGTAAGGTCGGCGATTGGCCAATCTCCCCCCTTGCGGGGGAGATGCCCGGCAGGGCAGAGGGGGGTGCTGTCCCGCCGACCTGTCAGCCAATCACCGGCCAAATTCTGAGACGAACAGTCAAAGGGTGGCGATCCTTCACACCCCCCTCTGGCCTGCCGGCCATCTCCCCCGCAAGGGGGGAGATTGGCAGCGTCGCCTTCTCGCTACGCTACTTCACCGCCGCCTGATAAACATCAGCCTTGAACCCCACCAGAATCCGATCACCGACCTCCAGCACCGGCCGCTTGATCACGGTCGGCTTGGCCAGCATCAACGCCTTGGCCTTCTTTTCATCCAGGCCCTGCTTGTCCTTTTCCGCCAGTTCGCGAAACGTCGTACTCGCCTTGTTGAGCAGCTTTTCCCAGCCGACCTTGCCAACCCAGCCGTCAAGACGCTTGGCGTCCAGCCCCTCTGCCCTGAAATCGTGAAAACGGTAGGAAACATCATGGCCCTCCAGCCAGACGCGCGCCTTCTTGACGGTGTCGCAGGTGGTGATGCCGTAGATGATGATCGTCAAAACAGCGGCCCTTCCGATTTCGAATCTGACCGCAGATTAAGGACGCTCTGCGCGCTTTGCCAGCGGTCGCACCGGTGTCCCAGTGTTTTTGGGCTTGTCAACACTAAGGAATTTTCCTAAGTATTTTCGAGCCGCTTTCGACGACACCCGGGATGACCAATGACAAGCCTTCAGACCACAACTCCGAGCCGTCCACCGATCGACGGCATCTTTCGCGCACTGTCCGATCCGACGCGGCGACGCGTGGTGGAGCGGCTGAACCGCAGCCCTGCCTCGGTCAGCGAGCTTGCCCAACCGTTCGACATGGCCCTGCCCTCCTTCATCGAACATCTCAAAATCCTCGAAGGTTGCGGGCTGGTGCGCTCGCAAAAGACCGGCCGGGTCAGGACCTATCAACTGGCACCCGAGCCGCTGAAGCTTGCCGAAAACTGGCTGGCCGAACAGCGCACGCTGTGGGAGCGCCGCCTCGACCAGTTCGACGCCTATGTGATGACCCTCCAGGAGACAGAAAAATGATCTATCCCCTCAAGCCGGATCCCAGGCTGGACCTCGTGCTGGAGCGCGTCATCGATGCGCCGCGCGAATTGCTGTGGCGCGCCTTGACGACGCCTGAGCATGTCAAGCAATGGTTCACGCCTAGGCCTTGGATGATCACCGACTGCGAGATCGACCTCAGGCCGGGCGGTCTGTTCCGGACGCGCATGCAGTCGCCCGACGGCAATGAGGTCAACGACCGCCATTGCTGCTATCTCGAAATCGTGCCGAACGAGCGGCTGGTGTGGACGGATGCATTGTTGCCGGGTTACCGGCCGTCAGGGGAACCCTTCATCACCGCTGTCATTTCCTTGCAGCCGGACGGCAAGGGCACGCGCTACACCGCCACCGCCATCCATGGCGACGAGGCGACCCGCAACAACCATGAAGAGATGGGTTTCTTCGACGGCTGGGGCACGGTGGCCGATCAGCTTGCGCAGTACGTGAAGACCATTTGAGCCTCTCACATGGCGGCCTGGGACATCGTCCCGGCCGCCATGCTTATTTTTCAACCTTCAGCGACGAGACCGAGCTCCCGCAAGCCGATGGTATTTCACGGCCTCAATAATAGAAGCGCTCTTCGGTGATCTTGCCGTTTTTGACCGTGTAGAGGCCAACTTCATCCATGGTGACACGCTCGCCGGTAGCCTTGGGCGTTATGTCGAACTTGAAGCGCACCGCGAACTGGTCTCCGTTGACGTAGGGGCCCTCGACCGAGCCGCCATGCACTTCATTGTTCTCCTGCCACCATTGGCCCTTCTGCCTGAGCGCCTCCTTGCCATGGGAGATGGCCATCGGCCCCGCCATGGCTTCGAGACTGATTATATCATCGGCGTTGTACTTCTCGGCAGCAGCTTCGTTATCGCCCTGCTTGAGCAGCTCGGTGAAATCCTTGGCAATTTCCGCGATGGTCATTTGTATTCCTCCTGTCAGACGCACTGCAAATGGGGAACAGCTTGCTGGCCTCCATCGTCGGAACGTGCGGTAGCTGACAATCCGTGTCAGGACGGATCGCCCAGCTTGCGAACTACGATGCCAACGGCAAAGGCCAACGATCCAGGAAGAGGTATTTTGTCAGGCCGCGCAGGCTGTGAACAAAGATGAAGTCATGGGCAACGAAGCTGATCGGTTCGATGGGCTGCCGAGAGATGAACTTTTGATCGTAGGCAAGTGTCAGATGCGGAACGAAATGATCCGACGCTTTGAGCCCATTCCTGAGCATCTCGACACCAAGCAATTTGTGAAGTTCAAAAACCGGTCCATCATCGGCGAGAAGCACAAATGGGCGATGAGGTGGCCTGCCCCTTGTTGCCGGGCGACCGGGAAAGCTGCCGACGTGGCCAAACGTGACCTCGAAAGCAGGCATGTGGACACGCTGACCCGATCGAGATCCCGCAAAGACGGTCTTGGACCGCAGCCGCTTGTAGTCGCCGGCATGTTGCAGGCTCAGATGGAACCGTTCAGCCGACAGCAGCGATTCACCGACTTCATGTCGATGACAAAGCTGCGTCTGCAGATTGGCGAATGAACCATAGTCCTTCGGCTGCAAGAACAACCCGAAGAAGGCACGATCCGGCCGCTTCGGTTGCCACGGAGGCTCTGGTATGCCGAAATCGAATTCACCTTGCCGATACATACCCATACGCCCGGCGAAGAACGCTCCTGTTTCTCATCTACGGTTAGAACAAAACAGGAACAATCCTTGGAGTCAAGCGTGGATTTGATCGATGAAACTAACCTGGTAGCACCGGGCAGTTGGCACTACGGCGCAGGCTGATATGCGCCACGTCGCCGACCTGGAATTGAAAACCCTCGGCTTGGCGCGGCGCGTCTATGACAACAGGTGCGCCCTGCCCGAGTTCAGCGTGCAGACGCAACGTGCGGCCGTGAAAGACGATGCTGTTGACGCGTGCCGGCGCTGTGCCGGGCGCGGCCTCGGTCATCGCCAGGAGATCTTCCGGCCGCACGCCGACGGTGTGCATGGCGTCCTCGGCGAGAGCTTCGCCGGTTTCAGAAATGGCCTCCAGCGGTAGGGCGCCGGCGGCGAAGCGCAGGCGATCGCCGTCTCGGCCGACGAAGCGCGATTGCAGGAGATTCATGGTGCCGATGAAGCTCGCCACAAACTTCGTGGCGGGCCGGTCATAAAGTGTGGCCGGCGGCGCAATCTGCTCGATGCGGCCCTTGTTCATGACGACGATGCGGTCGGAGATCGACAGCGCTTCGGTCTGGTCGTGGGTGACCATGACGAAGGTGGTGCCGAGCCGCGACTGCAGCCGCTTCAGTTCAACCTGCATCTGTTCACGCAGATGCGCATCGAGCGCCGACAACGGCTCGTCGAGCAGTAGCACGCGTGGTTCGCAGACGATGGCACGCGCCAGTGCGACACGCTGGCGCTGGCCGCCCGACAGTTCGGAGACGCGGGCGCCAAGCTTGTCGGCGAGGCCGACCATGTCAAGGGCTTCGCCGGCGCGCTTTGCCTGTTCGGCTCCAGACAGTTTGCGCAGCGATAGGCCAAAGCCGACATTTTCGGCGACATTCATGTGCGGGAACAGCGCGTAATCCTGGAAAACGGTGTTGACCGGCCTGTCGAACGGCCGAAGTGCCGTGATATCGCGACCATCGAGCAACACCTTGCCGGTCGTCGGGCTTTCGAAGCCGGCGATGACGCGCAGGCTGGTGGTCTTGCCGCAACCCGACGGCCCGAGCAGCGTGATGAACTCGCCGCCGACAATGTCGAGATCGACGGCGTCGAGCCCGACGATGCCGCCAGGAAAAATCTTCGAGACAGCCTGTAGCCGCACAAGTGGATCAGGCGCCATCGCGAACCTCGGATGGCTTCGTGGTGTTGACCCAGAGGATCTGGCAACGCTCGGCGCCTGGATTGCGGAAGGCATGCAAAAGCGTGCTCTTGAACGCAAAACTGTCGCCGGTCTTCAGCACGTAATTTGTCGAATCAACCACCAGTTCGACCTCGCCCGACAGCACGAAGCCGAATTCATGACCGGCATGCGCATAGGCCTCCGCGGTGCCGCCGCCGGCTTCCACCGTCACCAGCATGCCGGTCAGCGTCGCGCCCGGCGGCGACAGCAGCGCCTTGGCAATGCCTTCCGACTTGACCGGGATTTGCCGTCGCTTATCGGCACGCACGCAATAGAGATCGTTGACGGCATCGTTGCCGTCGGCGATCAGCGCCGACGGCTCGATGTCGAGGGCGGCGGCGAGCGGCCAGATCACCTTGACGCGCAGCGAGGACATGCCGCGTTCGATCTGGCTCAACGCACCGATCGACACGCCGGCTTTTGCCGCAAGATCGGCCAGCGACAGGTTGCGCTCCAGCCGCAGCGCCCGCACGCGCCGGCCGACCCGCACATCGGCATCGTCCTTCGGCTTCTCAGCAGCTTCGTCCAGTATGTCCATCAATTCCCGACCTCGTTTGCAGTGTCTCGGGTGACACCGCGTGGCTGACGCCGCGCGGTGCTCTAGGGTTCAGCCGCCTGCCTTGACCTTTTCGAACATCTTGGCGAGGTCGTCATTCTGTTTCATCGGTCCGGTGAAGATGGTGGTCTTCAGCATCACTTCCGGGTCGGATGGCAGCTGCAATTTCTCCAGCTCCTCCTTCGGCACGGTGGCAAAAGCGGAGCTCAGCGAACTGCCATAGCCATAGGCCTCGATCAGGTATTTGCCGGAGTCGGCTTCCAGCCGGCTGTTGATGAAGTCATAGGCGAGGTCGACATTCTTGGCGTCCTTGAGCATGACGAAGCCGCAGGCCCAGGTCAGCATGCCCTCCTTCGGCTTCATGAACTCGACCGGCACGCCCTGCTTCTTCAGCGAGGTGGCCGACGCGTTCCAGGTCATGGCGGCGACCAATTGGCCGCTGGCCAGCGCCTGTTCGACGGAGGTCATGTCGGTGGTGTAATTGGAGAGCAGCGGGCGCTGCTCGCGCAGCTTCTCGGCCACCTTGTCCATTTGCTCCGGCGTCATGTCGAACGGATTAACGCCGGCGAGCAGTGCGGCAACGACCGGCGTGTCGTGCACCGCGTCGATCGTCGCCATGCGACCGGCATACTGCTTGTCCCACAAAAGGTTCCAGCTCGCTTCCGGGTTCTTCACCAGGTCGGTGCGGTAGAGGATCGAGGTGTTGCCCCAGTCCCATGGCACCATCCAGACCTTGCCGTCGCCGGCCTGCAGGTCGGGCAGGTTCTTGAACACCGGGAAGATCGAGTCCCAGTTCTTGATCCGCTTGGTGTCGATCGGCTGCAGCAGGCCTTCCTTGTTCCAGCGCGCCACCTTGTCATAACAGGGATGCGCGATGTCGGGGCGGAAGCCGGCCTTGACCTTGGTGAAGGCGTCATCGTCGTCACCGAAGATCGAGGCCTCGACGCCGTCGGGGTGCGCGGCGAGGAAGCTCTTGTTGAAATCGGGCAGTTCATAGCCCGACCAGGTGAAATATTGCAGCTTGTCGCCGGCGAAAGCGACGGTCGACGACAGCGCCAGCGCGAACGCCGTCAATCCAGCGCAAACAGTCTTTGCAGAGATCGATTTCAGGTCGAATGCCATTGCAGTTCTCCTCTCTTGGTTTGTTTTGGTTGTGACGGATCCGCGGGCTTTGGCGCCGTGGCGGACAAGCCGCGATGGCGCAGGATTTCAGCCGCTGCAGCGATGATGAAGGACACAGCCAGGATCGACGTGCCCAGCGCCATCACCGTCGGCAGCGACTTTGGAAAACGCAGCTGGCTCCAGATGTAGAGCGGCAGCGTCGGCTCGGTGCCGGCCAGGAAGAAGACGACAATGAATTCGTCGAAGGAGATCAGGAAGGCCAGCATGAAGGCCGAAACGATGGCCGGCAGGCTGAGCGGCAGCATGATCCGCCGGAACGTCGTCCAGTCGGAGGCGCCGAGATCGAGCGCCGCCTCGCGAATGGTTTTCGGGATGGCGGCGAAGCGGCTGCGCATGATCACCACGGTCGTCGGCAGCGCCACCAATATGTGACCGAGAACGATGGCGATGCGCGATGGCCCCAGACCAATGAGATTGATGAGGATCAGCAGCGATATGCCGACGATGACGCCGGGGATCAGGATTGGCAGCCGGGCGATGGCGCTGATGGTGGCGGCCAGCGGCGAGCGGCCGTAGAGGTCCATGTAGGATACGGTGATGCCGCACAGCGTCGCACTCGTGGCGGCAATGGCGCCGATGACGAGGCTGTTCAGGAGTGCACCGGTCAGCGCCGAATTGCCGAACAAAGTCGCGTACCATTGCAAGGTGAAGCCTTGCAGCGGAAACGCTGCCTGGATCGAGTTGTTGAAGGAAAACAGCGGGATCAGCAGCACCGGCAGATAGAGAAAGACCAGATAGGCGACGACGTAGACGCCAAGCCAGCGGCCGCCTCCCTGCGTGCGTGCAGCGCTCATGTGCGGCTGCCAAATCTGCGGTCGGCGAAACGCGCGACCAGCACCACGCACAGGATGACCAGCATGACGGCGACGGAGAGTGCGGCGCCAAACGGCCAATCGTTGGCCTTGCCGAATTGCGCCTGGATCAGCGTGCCGATCATGGTGCTGGCCGGGCCGCCGACGAGCGCCGGCGTGACATAGTCACCGACCGTCGGCACGAAGACGACAAGGGCTGCCGCCAGCACGCCCGGCATCGAATTGGGCAGCACGACACGGCGGAAAGAGGTGAAGGGCCGCGCGCCGAGATCGGAAGCGGCCTCGATCAGCGATTTCGGGATGGTGTCCAGCGCCACGTAGATCGGCAGGATGGCAAAAGGCGCGTAGGCGTGCGCCAGCGTGACGACGACGGCGGCCGGCGTGTTGAGAAAGGCCAATGTCGGCTCGGACCAGATGCCGCTTTCGATCAGCGCCGAGTTCAAAACGCCATTGTAGGCGAGCACGATCTTCCAGGCGAAGACGCGCAGGAGATAGCTGGTCCAGAATGGCAGCGTCACCAGAAACAGCAGAAGGCCGCGCCGCCGGCCGGCGTGGAAGGCAAGATAGTAGGCGACGGGATAGGCAGTGACGACGGTCGCCAGCGTGACCAGAGCGGCAATGATCAGCGAACGCAGCGTCACCGTCCAGTACAGCGGATCGGACACCACAGTTGCGAAGTTCGCCAAGCTGAAACCGGCACCGAGCAGCGAACCGTCATTGTTGCGGAAGGCGAGGAAAAGCACGAGGCCGAGGGCAAACAGGATCAGCAGGAAAGTGACCAGAGCGCCCGGGAGCAGCATGGCGACCCGGAAGCCCTGAGAAGACCGGGCCTCTGGCGCTGATGTTGCAACTAGGGTCGACATCGACCTGCCTATCGGAATTTGAAATTGGCTTAGAGTTTTTCATATCCATGAAACTGTCAAGCGGAATCCCAAACGGAAACCCATTGACAGGAATTGCTTTGGTCAGCGCTCCAACGCATCGAGCAGCCGGTACCAGGCGATGGTCGCGGCGACGCCGACTTGGCGGAAGGCGTGAAACGGGATCGGTCGGATCGGCGAGACCGGGAAGGGCAAATGCCTGGCGTCGCCACTTTGGAGATAGCCGGCGATGCGCTCGCCAAGAGCGGTCATCAGGCCGACACCACGACCCTGGCAGCCGACCACGGCGAGCAGGCCCTGCTCCGGCTCGTGGATGTGCGGCAGATGGTCCGGCGTCATCGCCACGCGGCCGAACCAGCGCTTCTCGATGGCGATGCCGGACAGCATGGGATAGAGCCGCCGCAGCGCCCGCTCGAGATGCGCCCAGTCGCTGGCGCTCGTCGGCAGCGCCATGCGACCCCGCCCGCCAAGCACCAGCCGGCCGTCGGCGCTCTTGCGGTAGTAGACGAGGATGCGCCTGGAGTCCGACACCGCCTGCCCTTCCGGCAGGATCGGGGCCGCCTGACCGGACGACAGCGGTGCTGTGGCGATCTGAAAAGAATGCAGCGGCACGATCGTCTGCGCAAGGCCGGGGATCAGACCGTCCGTATGGGCGTTGGTCGCCAGAACGACCGCCTTTGCCTGCAATTCCAGGCCATTTTCGGTCGAAATACGCCAAACGCCGGCGGTCTTGGTGAGCCGCACGACCTTTTCGCGCTCGGCTACCCTCACGCCAGCCGCGGTCGCGACACGGGCGAGTTCAGATGTGTAAGCGAGCGGATCGATAACACCGGCGCGGCGATCGAGCCAGCCGCCGAGATAGCCCTGCGCACCGGTCTTGGCCGCGATCTCCGCTGCGTTCAGCAACTGGACATCCGCGCCCCGTGCGCGCCATTGCCGGTCACGGTTTCCCGCCGCCTTCAGCGCGGCCTCGGTGTGCGCCGCCTGGATCCAGCCATTGCGAACGAACGGCACCGCCAGCTTCTCGTCGCGGATCAGCTCGAACACCGCATCGGCGGTCGACGCCGCAAAATTGACAAGCGCCTCGCCGCGCTCAAGGCCAAAATGCTCCAGCAGCCATTCCGGATCGTATTTCAGGCCGGGAATGACCTGACCGCCATTCAAGCCTGATGCGCCCTGGCCGATCTCGCCGGCGTCCAGCACCTGCACCGACAGGCCAAGCCGGGCGGCATGCAAGGCGGTCGATAAGCCCATGATGCCACCGCCAACAATGGCGAGATCGACACGTTCGCCATTGGGAAGCGATTGAAACGTGGAAGCTGCCTGTGGCTTGAGCCAGATCGGATCGGAGAATGCTGTCGCCAAGGGTCACCTGAATGCGCTGCGATTGGTGAAAATCCTAGTCAGAATTTCACATTTTTGAAAGAGCACTCCGGCTTTCGTCTGTGGACTGCCGCCGAGGCGATCGGAGACCCAGAGTTCCGATCGCCTGCGACGGGATAGACCTTTGACGGGAATCCGGTGAAAGTGCCGCGCCGATCCGGCCGCCCACATTGACGATCACTTCGCCACATTGTCGATCACTCAGAGGACAGAGCGCTATGACGAACCCGACCCACCTGCCCACCGAGGGCCTTTTTGTCGGACGCGCCAGAGGTAGCGATGCCGCATACCCGCTGGTCGTCACGGTGCGCGATGGCACGGTCTTCGACATCACCTCGCGTGCGGCACCAACCATGCGAGACCTTTGCGAGATGGCTGACCCCGCTGGGCATGTCCGCTCGGCCGAGGGCAGACCGATCGGATCGCTCGATGACATCGCCGCCAACAGTTTTGAGACCGGGCGCGATCCAGCAAAACCCTACCTGCTCTCCCCGGTCGACCTGCAGGCGGTCAAGGCATCGGGCGTCACCTTCGTCGTCAGCCTGCTGGAACGGGTGATCGAGGAACAGGCGCGCGGTTCGGCTGAAAAAGCCGACGCCATCCGCGCCGACATCGCAGGACTGATCGGCCACGATCTGTCGAAGCTGAAACCCGGTTCGCCCGAAGCGATGGAGATCAAGGCCAAGCTGATTTCGCGCGGCGCCTGGTCGCAATATCTGGAAGTGGGCATCGGCCCCGACGCCGAGATCTTCACCAAGTGCCAGCCGATGGCCTCGGTGGGCTTCGGCGCCGATGTCGGGCTGCACCCGGTGTCGACCTGGAACAATCCGGAACCCGAGATCGCCATGATCGCCGCCTCCAGCGGTAGGATCGTCGGCGCCACCATCGGCAACGACGTCAATCTGCGCGACGTCGAAGGGCGTTCGGCGCTGCTGCTCGGCAAGGCCAAGGACAACAATGCCTCGGCCTCGCTCGGTCCCTTCATCCGCCTGTTCGACGACAAATTCTCCATCGATGACGTCAAGCGCGCCGTCGTGCGCCTGAAAGTCGAGGGCGAGGACGGGTTCTCGTTGGAGGGCGCAAGCTCGATGGCCGAGATCAGCCGCTCGCCGGAGGAACTGGTCGCCGCGGCCATGGGGCCGCACCACCAGTATCCGGACGGGCTGGCGCTTTATCTCGGCACCATGTTCGTTCCGTCCAAGGATCGAGGCGAGAAGGGCAAGGGGTTTACTCACAAGGTCGGCGACATCGTCACCATCTCGTCGGAGAAATTCGGTGCGCTGGTCAACCGGGTGCGGCTCTCGCCCGACTGCCCGCACTGGACCTATGGCGCCAGCCATCTGATGCGGGAGCTAGCCAGAGCCGATCTGATCTAGCAACTGGTATCGTCGACGCCCTGCCAGGGCGCTACGGACCTGGTCCCGTGGGCGTAGGATGATCGCCGGCGTGACCCTTGTCGACGCAGGCCGCGTTCGCGCGACCCGAAACAATCCCACCAATTATCCGACAGTCGGAAAATCACCTCAACTGATGCAATCTGATGGGGCAGCTGATGACGACCCGTCAGGCGCCCACTACACCTGCAAATGGAGGCTTGCCATCCGTCGAAAAAGGGGATGCTCTGACGCATTCAACCGGCGCTGGCAAAAGATGCTGAACAAGGGACGGATTTTGAACTGACCATCTACAACGGGAGGAAATCAAATGCTGACACGGCTAAGACTTGTTCTATACGGCCTGTTGGTGGCGCTGATGGTGATACCAGCAGCGGCACAGGCCAAGACGTTCTACTGGATTTCGCATGGCGGCCCGGCCGATCCGGTCTGGACCTACTTCCTGGCCGGCGCCAAGCAATGGGCCAAGGATACCGGCAACACGGTCAACACCTCGTTCCACAATGGCGACGTCGCCTCACAGCAAGAAGCGGTTCGCGCCGCCCTCTCCGCCAAGGCCGATGGTATCGTCACCACGAGCCCTGATCCGGGCAGCCTGATCGAGATCGTCAAGGAAGCGCGGGCGGCGAAAGTGCCGATCATCAATTTCAACACGCCCGACCCGAAAGCCGACTTCAACGCCTATGTCGGCGGCGACAATGTCACCTTCGGCAAACACTGGGCGCAGTATCTGGTCGACAAAGGCCTGGTGAAGAAGGGCGACTTCGTCTGGATGCCGGTCGAGATCCCCGGCGCCACCTATGGCGTGCAGGAAGAGGAAGGCATCAAGAGCGTCTTCGAGCCGCTCGGCATCACCTATGAAATCACCGAAGCGACGCTCGACCAGGCTGAAGTGATCAACCGCATGGTCGACTACCTCACTGCCAACAAAGCCAAGGTCAAGGCGATCATCGGCCTGGGCGATCTCGTCACCGGCTCGATCAAGCGGGTGTTCGACCAGGTCGGCATCAAGCCGGGCGAAATCCCGGTTGTCGGCTGGGGCAACTCGCTCGACACCACCCAGGAAGTGCTGAACGGCTATGTCAATGCCGGCCAGTGGCAGGACCCGCAGGCGACCAGCTATGTCGCGCTTTCGCTGGCCAATATGGCCGCCGGCGGCATTCCTCCGGGCTTCAACGTCATCACCGGCGCGCTCTACGAAAAAGACACCGCGCAGATCTACGACGACATCCTGTCCGGCAAGTAACATCCAATCTCAACAGTCGCGGCCGCCCAACGGTCGCGACTGGCTCTCCATTTCGCCGAGCCCTTCGCACGCGATGTGCAACGCTCAGCCTTCCACTCATGTCGCGGATTGCCTGTGGAAAATCATTCGCTCGTCCAACGCCTGATCGCACGGCCGGAATTCGGCCCTTTCGTGCTGCTCGTCGTCGAGATCGCCGTTTTCTGGAGTTTCAACCACGACTTCCTGTCGCCGCAGAATATCTCCAATACGCTGGCCTTCACGGTCGAGCTCGGCCTGATCGCGCTGGCGATGACGCTGTTGATGACGTCGGGCGAGTTCGACCTCTCGGTCGGTTCCCTGTTCGGCTTCTCGCCGGTCTTGATGTGGACCCTGTTCAACAGCGGGCTGACCTCCCTTGAGGTCGGCTTTGTCGCCGCGCTGCTGGTCGCCGCCATCATCGGGCTGGTCAATGGCTGGTTCGTGACGCAGCTCAAGATCCCATCCTTCCTGGTGACGCTCGGCATGCTGCTTGTGGTGCGCGGCACCGCCCTTTTCGTCACCGACGGTTTTCCGCAGCGCACCTGGAGTGCGGAGGGCAGCTGGCTGGCCGAAGCGCTGGTCGGCGATTTCTTCATCGGACCGTTCCGCATCTACATGTCGCTGTTCTGGTTCATCGCCGCGGCGATCGCGCTCGGCTATGTGCTGACGCAAAGCCGCACCGGCAACTGGATCCAGGCGGCCGGCGGCAACCCGAGTGCTGCAAGGGCGCGCGGCGTCAATGTCAGCGGCGTCAAGATCGGCCTGTTCGTGCTGTCGTCGGTCATGGCTTCGCTTGCCGGCGTCATCTCGTCGCTGCGCACCTCGGCGGCCAACCCCAACAGCGGCACCGGCTATGAACTGGAAGTCATCGCCATGGTGGTGATCGGCGGTACCGCGCTAACCGGCGGGCGCGGCACGATCATCGGCACCGTGCTCGGCATCCTGATCCTGCGCGTGATGCGCAACGGCATCGTGCTGATCGGCGTGCCCGGTCTTGCCTACAACATCTTCATCGGCGCCATCATCCTTGGCATGATGGCGCTGCATTCATGGCTGGAACGCCGGCATCAGGCAGGGACTTGAACCATGGCCGAGCCACTGATCCGCATGACGAACATCCGCAAGTCCTACGGCCGCGTGCAGGCGCTGGAGGATGCCAATTTCCACGTCAATGAACGGGAGATCGTCGGCTTGCTCGGCGACAATGGCGCCGGCAAGTCGACGCTGATCAAGGTGCTCTCGGGTGCCGTTCCGCTGACCAGCGGCGACATCTTCATCCGCGGCAACAAGGTGAGCCTGCGCAGCACCAGCGACGCCATCGCCCACGGCATCGAGACCATCTACCAGGACTCGGCGCTGGTCACGCAACTGTCGATCGCCCGCAATCTGTTCCTCGGACGCGAGCCGATCAAGTCGCCGCGCTTTCTCAACCGGATGGACCAGGACGCGATGAACACGGTTGCCCGCGACTTGCTCAAGCAGGTCGGCATCTCGAAGAACATCCCGCCGACGACGCCGATCGGCTCGCTCTCCGGCGGCGAGCGCCAGGCGGTGGCGATCGCGCGCGCCATGCATTTCGACAGCGACCTGATCATTCTCGACGAGCCGACCAACAATCTCGGCGTCGCCGAAACACAGGGTGTGCTGAGCTTCGTGCGCAGCGCCCGCGATTCCGGCCATTCCTGCATTTTCATCGCCCACAACATCCACCATGTCTTCCAGGTGGTCGACCGCATCGTCGTCATGCGCCGGGGCAAGGTGGTTGCTGACGACATAGACCCCAAGAAGACCAGCGTGGCGGAGGTCGAACGGATCATTACCGGCATGTCGGACAAGGAGATCCGCGATGCCATCGCCGATGGCAAGCCATCGCACTGAGAATGGTGATGGGCGGCAATCACCCGTCACCTCAGATCGCATCGCTTGTCTGACGCGCCATCGCATGGCGAACAGGATTGCAGCATGAAAGCCACAGTCTCGGATACCGCACGCAACTGCGGGCTGTGGGTTACGGCATGAAAGCCACTGTCTCCGATATCGCTCGTAGCTGCGGGCTGTGGGTTACGGCATGAAAGCCACTGTCTCCGATATCGCTCGTAGCTGCGGGCTATCGACCGCAACGGTCGACCGGGTGCTCAACAACCGGCCGGGTGCGAGTGCGGCCAACCGCCAGCGCGTCATGGAGGCGGCCAAGCAAGTCGGCTATCTGCCGGTCGCCGATCAGGTGACGCTACCCTCGCGGCCCGCCCACCTTGAATTCCTGCTGCCGATCGGCAGCAATGCCTTCATGCGCGATCTCGCCGGGCACATCGAGGACTACGCCGCGCGCCTGCCGCTTGTTGCCTCGTGCCGGATCCATAACCTCGCCGGTATCTCGCCGAACGCGCTGCAGAGCGCTGTCGAAAACCTTTCGCTCAGGGCCAATGGCGTCGGTGTCATCGCCGTCGATCATCCGCGTACGCGCAACATCCTGCACGACATCGTCGATGCCGGCATGCGCCTGGTGACGCTGGTGTCCGATGTTCCGGCGGCACCGCGCGCGGCCTATGTCGGCATCGACAACCGGGTGGCGGGACGAACGGCGGCGCTGCTGATGGGACGCTTCCTTGGCGGCCGAATCGGTCATCTGGCGATGGTCGTCGGCTCACGTTCCTATCGCGGCCACGAGGAACGCGAAATGGGTTTCCGCTCGGTGCTCAGTGAGGAGTTTCCCAATCTGACCGTCAGCAGCGCCGTCGAGGTCAACGACGAGCCCGATGCCAGCTACACCGAGACCATGAAGGCGCTGCACGACGAGCCGGAGCTGCTCGGCATCTATTGCGTCGGAGCTGGGCATTCGGGCGTTGCAAAGGCGATCCGCGAGGCCAGGCCGAACCGCAAGCCGGTGTTCATCTGCCACGACTTGACCAAGGACACGCGTGGTCATCTCGTCGACGACCTGCTCGATGTCGTCATCGACCAGAATGCCAGGCTGATCGCGGAACAGTCGGTCATTCGCCTGCTCGGCTCGATTGCCTCCTCGGCACCCTATCTGACGCGCAAGTTCATCGAACCGCGCTTGATCTTCAGGGAAAACGTCCCCGTGCAGTAATGCGAAATGGCTTGGCTAAACCGGGTTTCCGGATTTGTACGATAATTGGCACGGCAAATCTGCACAGCAGCTATGCAAGTTTCTTTGTTGCCGAATCGTTGGGCAACTCGTAGGTTCTGGTTGTCGGCCATCTACTCCTCCCAGATGCGATGCCGACGCTGAATGGGGTGCACCTCCTCCCGCGCCACATTCGAAAATCGAGCCCGCTGCCACCTCCTCCCGGCAGCGGGCTTTTTTCGTTTGGCCGGCAGGAATGGCGGTACGCGACACCAAAGCACGCCCAGTCATCGCAGATGGAATGACGCACGTTGACAGGCCACGGGTCCCGTCAACCGGCGGCGGCGCCCCGGAAAGAAGCGATCAATCCTTCAGCCATGCGCACGAACTGCGTGCTCGGACCTTCCGAACCCACGGTCTGTACACTAACCCGCGCACCCTCGAGCAGAAGCGACAGCGTATCGGCGAGCAGTTCAGCCTGGCCGATGCCCGCGTCCCGACATAGCGTCACAAGGCGCTCGCGCTGGGCTTCTTTGAGTTCCTTGATCACCAGCCTGGCCGGATGGTCCGGCTCGGTCAGTTCAGCGGCGGCGTTGGCCATGTCGCAGCCGCGCCCGTCCGCATTGAGCATGGCAGCCGCCTTGCGAACCCAGGCATGCAGCTGGGCAAGCTTGTCACCAGGAAATTCGGCATCGAACGCATCCCACATAGCGCCGGCCTTGGCCGCATTGGCGCGCAGGCATTCGACGATCAGTTCGTCCTTGGATTCGAAGTGACGATAGAGCGTCATCTTGTTCGTGCCGGCAGCTTCGGTGATGGCGTCGACGCCGACGCCCTTGATGCCATGCTTGTGGAACATGTCGCGTGCCGTCTCCAGGATCCGATCCCGGGGACGAGAGCGCTCCACGATGCCGTCTGTCATCATGATCTCCTTTCGTTTCCAAAAAACCCTCGGCCACCTCTTGACTAGGGTGTTACCGGTCTGTAACTTCCAGAATGTTACTTACTGGTAACACCTATATCGTCCACCGTCAATAACAAGGCCGTGAACGGCCCTGCCAGACGAGAGGGGCGAGAAACTGCCAATCATGCGGCCTCGGCCGGTGAAGAGATTAAAAACGGTTCGCGAGCATGGGCTGCGAATCGACAGACAAGGAGCCGGCCAATGCCACAGCGCCGCGATCTTACCATAGATGAGGCCGTCCGGGATCCGATGATCCGGCTGGTCATGAAAGCCGATGGCGTCGACCCGCGCGCCTTCGAGACGATGCTGCGCTCGCTTGCCGATGCGCAGCGCAACGAGGTGCCGTTGCTGCATTCGCGGGACGACCTCGGTGACAAGCGCGGTCAAAGACTGTCCAGCGTCGCCAGCGCCTTCGGGCGGGCAAGAGCAGCCGGGGAGGCTTGCGTCTCGTGGTAAACTTTTTCATCCACCGTCCGATCTTCGCCTCGGCGATCGCCATCATCATGGTGCTCGCCGGGTCGATTTGTTATTTCCTGCTGCCCGTCTCGCAGTTTCCCGACATCACGCCACCGCAGGTCGTGGTCAGCGCCCACTATCCAGGCGCCAGCGCACAAGTGGTGGCCGATACGGTGACGACGCCGCTGGAGCAGCAGATCAACGGCGTGCAGGGCATGACCTACATGTCGTCGACGAGCTCCAATGACGGCTCCTCGACCATCACCATCACCTTCGATGTCGGCTATTCGCTGAGCACCGCCGCCGTCGACGTGCAGAACCGCGTCTCGCAGGCGGCTTCGTCGCTGCCGGCGATCGTCAACCAGGGCGGCGTGACGATCAAGAAGCAGAATCCGAACTTCGTCCTCATCGTCAACCTGACCTCGCCCGACAGTTCGGTCGATCCGGTGGCACTGAGCAACCTTGCCTATCTGCAGGTGGTCGATCCGCTGAAGCGGCTGCCCGGCGTCGGCGATGTGCAGATCTTCGGCGAGCGGCGCTATTCGATGCGCGTCTGGCTCGATCCCGACAAGCTCGCCAATCTCGGCATCACCGCCGTCGATGTGCAGAACGCCATCGCCGAGCAGAATGTCCAGGTGGCGGCCGGCAAGATTGGCCAATCGCCGGCCCCGGCCGGCACCGCCTTCGAGATGCAGGTCAACGCCGTCGGCCGGTTGAGCGATCCAAAGGAATTCGGCGACATCGTCGTGCGCGCCAATACCGACACCGGCTCGCTGGTCAGGCTGCGCGACGTCGCCCGCATCGAGCTCGGCGCGCTGCAATATTCGTCGTCGGCCTTCTTCGGCAAGGACCCGACCGTGGTGCTTGCCGTCTACCAGATGCCCGGCTCCAACGCGCTCGATCTGCAGCAGCGCGTCAAGGACAAGATGCAGGAGCTGTCGGGCCGCTTCCCGAAGGGCGTGTCCTATGCGATGCACTACGACACGACGCGCTTCGTCTCGGCATCGATGCATGACGTGCTGATCACGCTCGGCGAAGCGCTGGTGCTGGTCGTCGCCGTGGTGTTCCTCTTCCTGCAAAGCTGGCGCACGACGATCATCCCGACCATCGCCATTCCGGTGTCGCTGGTGGCGACGCTGGTCGTCATGGAGATGCTCGGCTTCTCGCTCAACATGCTCTCCCTGCTCGGCATGGTGCTGGCGATCGGCCTCGTCGTCGACGACGCCATCGTCGTGGTTGAGAATGTCGAACGACAGCTGGAGGCCGGGCTCAAGCCGCTTGCGGCGACCAAGGCCGCAATGCGCGAGGTCACCGGACCGATCATCGCCACCACCGCGGTGCTAATGGCGGTGTTCGTGCCGGTCGCCTTCATTCCCGGCGTCTCCGGCAAGCTCTACAACCAGTTCGCGCTGACCGTGGCGATCTCCGTCGGCATCTCCGCCTTCAACTCATTGACGCTCAGTCCCGCGCTCAGTGCGGCCTTCCTGCGCCATCGCGGCGAGACGCAGTTCGCCCCGTTCCGCTGGTTCAATGCCGGCTTCGACAGGCTATCGCACGCCTACGCCAATGGCGTACGCATTCTCATCCGCTTGCGCTGGATCATGCTCGGCCTGTTCGCGGCCGGCCTGGTCGCCACCTACTTCGTCTGGCAGCGGCTGCCCTCGACCTTCCTTCCGGTCGAGGACCAGGGCTATTTCTTCGTCGTCATCCAGTTGCCCGACGGCGCGTCGCTGGAACGCACCGACGCGGTGGCGCAGAAGGCGCGCGACATCCTGCAGGCGACGCCCGGCGTCGAGATTGTCGGCTCGATCAGCGGCCTGAATTTCCTGACCAGTGCGGCGCAGTCGAATTCGGCGGTCGAATTCGCCATCCTGAAGCCCTGGGAGGAGCGCGGCCCCGACCAGAGCGCGTCGAAGCTCGTCGCCGATGTGCGCGGCAAGCTGATGCAGATCCCGGAAGCTTTCGCGCTGAGCTTCGATCCGCCGTCTATCCCGGGTATCGGCACCACAGGCGGCTTCGAATTCGTCGTCGAGGATCTGACCGGCCGCGGCAGTTCAGCCCTCAACGATGCGACGCAAGCCGTGATCGCCGAGGCGCGCAAGCAGCCGGAAATCAACCCGCAGCAGCTGTTCTCGCCGTTCTCGACCTCGACGCCGCAGTTCAACTACGACCTCGACCGCAGCAAGGCCAAACTGCTCGGCCTCAACCTGCCCGATGTCTTCAACACGCTGCAGATCTATCTCGGCTCGCTCTACGTCAACGACTTCAACCTGTTCGGCCGCACCTTCCGGGTGACCATCCAGGCCGACAAGGATGCACGTGCGGGTGCCGCCGACATTTCGCGGCTCTATGTACGCAATGCCTCCGGCGGCATGGTGCCGCTCTCGACGCTGGGCAAACTCGTGCCCTTCGTCGGCCCGGAGACCGTGCCGCATTACAACAACAATGCCTCGGCCTCGATCAATGGCGGTGCCGCACCCGGCTTTTCCTCAGGCCAGGCGGTTGCCGCGATGGAACGGGCCGCCGCCATTGCGCTGCCAAGGGATTTCGGTTTCGAATGGACCGGCATCACCTTCCAGGAGCTCAAGGCAGGATCGATCGCGTCCGTCGTCTTCGGCCTCGCCATCGTCTTCGTCTTCCTGATCCTGGCGATGCAGTATGAGAGCTGGGCGATGCCGTTCATGGTGCTGTTGGCGGTGCCACTGGCCCTGTTCGGCGCCTTCGTGGCCTTGTTGCTGCGTGGCATGCAGATTGACGTCTACTCGCAGATCGGCTTCGTCATGCTGATCGGCCTGGCGGCCAAGAACGCGATCCTGATCGTCGAGTTCGCAAGGCGACGGCGCGAAGAAGGCCTCAGCATCGTCGACGCGGCGATGGAGGCGGCACGGCTCAGGCTGCGGCCGATCCTGATGACGGCCTTCGCCTTCATCCTCGGCGTGCTGCCGCTGATGTTTGCGACCGGCGCCGGTGCGGCAAGCCGGCAGTCGATCGGCACCACCGTGTTCGGCGGCATGGTCGCGGCGACCATCCTGTCGCTGGTGTTCGTGCCGGTGTTCTACGCGGTCATCGAGCAGCTGCGCGAACGCCGCGGCAGTGACGAGCCCGCCTCTCAAGACAATGAACCAACGACTGAGCACGCTATCCCGCCCCTGGCGGAAGCGGCCGAATAAGATTGGAGACTGATCATGCGTAAATGGAAAATCGCGTTGGGAACGGCCGTCGCACTGGGAGCGATCTCGGTGGCCAGCGTCCACCTGCTCGACATGGGCAATCTCAGCCTCAATGCCGGCACGGCCGCAGCGACGCCTGCTCCGGCGGCATTCGTCATGCCGGTGCCGGTGGTCAGCGTCGTCAAGAAGACGATCCCGATCTACCTGGACTACGCCGCGCGGACGGAACCGATCCGCAGCATCACCTTGCAGGCCAGGATTCCAGGCTATCTGCAGGAGCAGGCCGCCGACGACGGTGTCGATGTCCGGCAAGGCGACCTTCTCTACAAGATCTCGCCTGACGACTTCCAGGCGGCTCTCGACCAGGCCAAGGCGCAAGTGCAGCGCGACACGGCGACGCTCGACTATGCCCGGTCCAATCTCGGTCGCGGCACCGAGCTCGCCAAGAGCGGCTACCTCGCCAAGGACGGGTTCGACCAGCGCACCAGCACCTTGCGCGAAGCGCAGGCGTCGCTGGCGGTCAACCAGGCGGCGGTCCGCACGGCAGAGCTCAATCTGGGCTATGCCGAAATCCGCGCGCCGTTTGGCGGGCGCCTGGGCCGCAACCAGGCCTCGGTCGGAACGCTGGTCAGCGTTGCCGGTACCGTGCTCAACACGCTGGTGCAGCTCGACCCGATCTACGTCACCTTCAACCCGAGCGAGACGGATCTGGCCGAGATCGAGCAAGCCCGTGCCAACGGCCCGATCGAAGTGGAGGTCCTGCTCCCCGGCCAGACCGAGGCCAGCCAAAAGGGTGAGCTTACCTTCATCGACAATTCGATCGACCGCTCGACCGGCACCATCACCGCGCGCGCGACGATCGGCAATGGCAAGTTCACGCTGCTGCCGGGCCAATATGTTCGTGTCCGGCTGCATGTGAGAGAGCAGGCCGACGCGCTGATGGTGCCGCAGACGGCGCTGGGCTCGAGCCAGCTCGGCAAATATCTCTATGTCGTCGGCAAGGGCAACACCGTCGACCAGCGGCTGGTTTCGCTAGGACCGACGAGCGGCGATCAGGTCGCCATCCTCAGCGGCGTCGCCGAGGGCGACCAGGTGATCACGGGCAATCTGCAGAAGATCGGACCCGGAGCGCCTGTATCGCCGATACCGGAAAAGCCGGCCACCTGAACACCCCCGTCAGGACCCGGCTTCAGCGCGGCGCCCCGACCTTCCCACAGGTCGCGGGCGCCGCTCGACTGAGCAGTTCCACCAGACCGGCAACATCGGCGCGGTCGGCCTTGGCCGGCGGCATAAACGCACAGTAGGGATGCCCGAGGCGCACCGAGACGGAGGAGAGCGCAATCAGCCGACCGGCCTCCAGATCGGCGCGCGCCATGACCCGCTGGCCAAGGGCGATGCCCAGACCCAGTCTTGCCGAGGCGATCGCCAGGCTGGACAGGCCGACGCGCCGCCCGTGCGACGGGTCGGGCGAGCGACTGCCGCCGGATGCCGCGAACCAGTCCGCCCAGGTCGGGTGCGAGGCATAGTTCGGCCCCCAATTGGTGTGGATGAACTGGCTCTCGTGCAAATCCGCCAGACTGGGATCGCCATTGCCGTGCCGGTGCCAGAATTCCGGTGCACAGACCGGCAGGACATCGTCATGGACGAGACGAACAAGTTTCAGCCCGGGATAGTGATAGTCGCCATAGCTGATGCGCAGATCGATGTTCTGGCGCATCAGGTCGACCGGATCGTCCTCGACCCGAACGTCGATCGCCATCTGCGGAAAGGCATCGAGAAGTACCGCCAGCCTCGGCGCCAGCCACAGTTCGGCCAACGAGAATGGCACACTGACGACCAGACGCGTCCGCACCCCGCCCTCCAGCATGCGCTGGCCTATGGTGGCGATGTCTCCCAAAGCTTTCGCTGTCTGCGGATAGATGGCGTGGCCGGCGTCGGTGAGCGCGATGCGATTGCCGCTACGCACAAACAGCTGCTTGCCGAACCAGCTCTCGAGGTTGCGGATCTGCTGGCTGACCGCCGCCGACGATACGCCGAGTTCAGAGGCGGCCAAAGTGAAGCTGCCGGCACGCGCCGCAACCTCGAAAGCCTTGATCGCATTCAGCGGCGGCAACCGTTCCACATCGAGTCCGTAAGTTTTTCTTGGCCAATCCTAACTATTTTCGACGTTGAGAGAAAGATTTTTTTGCCGTCTCATAAGCTCACAACCTTCGGAGCCATGACGATGAAAGACATCCTCGATCTCAACCGCTATCCGCTCGACCGCGAAGGCAGCGCCGAATGGCAGCGCCTTGTCGAACAATCCGTCGCCGCGCTCGAAGCCGACGGCATGTTCAATCTGGAAGGGTTTTTGCGCCCCGGCGTGGCGGAACAAGCCGTGCGCGAAATCCAGCCGGTGATGGCCGCGCGCTCGCATGCGCACAAGCGCATGCACAACATCTACTTCAAGCCTGACATTCCCGAGCTTGCACCCGACCATCCGGCGCTGCGCAAGGTGGAGACCATCAGTCACACCGTCTGTGCCGACCAGATTCCTGGCAGTGTCGTGCTCGCCATCTACGAATACGAACCGCTACTGCGCTTCCTGGCAGCGACGATGGGCAAGCCCAGATTGCATGTCATGCAGGATCCCCTGGCCCGTACCAACGTCATGGCCTATCGCGCCGGCGAGGCTTTGAACTGGCATTTCGATCGTTCCGAATTCACGACGACGCTGTTGTTGCAGGCAGCGGAGCGTGGCGGCGACCTCGAATACCGCACCGATCTGAGGTCGGACGACAATCCCAACTATGACGGCGTCGCAAGGCTGCTGGAAGGGCGCGACCCCGATTCCAAGATCCTGTGCTTGAAACCGGGCACACTCAATGTCTTCCGCGGCAAGAACACCGCGCATCGCGTCACCACCGTCGAAGGCGAGCGAGAGCGCATGATCGCGGTGTTTTCCTACTATGAGAAGCCCGGCGTGATGTTTAGCGCCGAGGAGCGCGTCGGCTTCTACGGCCGCGCCGCCTGAGACCGAAGAGGCAATATGCCAGCGGCCCCAAGAATCCGAAGATGACCTCTTGTTAGATTGTCGACAATCTGCTTGTCTTGCTTTCGATTTCCCTGGGAGCGGCCGAATGGCGAAAGCGGATTTCAGTCCGATTGCGGACACGACGCGACGCGCCGAGATCGTCGCGCTGTTGCGGCGCGCGATCCTGACCGGGCAGCTCGCACCCGGCCAGAAGCTCAACGAGCTGCGGATTTCCGAACAGATGCGGGTCAGCCGCGCGCCGTTGCGCGAGGCAATGCGCGAGCTGGTGCAGGAAGGCATCCTGACCAGCATCCCCTATGCCGGCACGTTCGTCATCGAGGTCACGGCCAAGGACATCGATGATGCCTATTCGTTCAACAAAGTGATGGACGAGCTGGCCATCGAGCGGGCGTGGCCGCTGCGCGACCAGCGCTTCTTCGATGAGCTCGACCGGCGCCACGAAGCCGTGAAGCAGGCGACCCGTGCGTTGGACACGACACGCCAAATCGAAACCGCGCTGCAACTGCATGGCCTGATCTACGAATGGGCCGACAATTCGGTGCTGCTGGAAACCTGGCAGCGGCTGACCAGCCGGTTGCAGATGTATTTTGCGCTCCACCAGCATGCCCGCAATGAGCCGGTGCCGGCCGAAGACGTTCACGAAACCTATGTGCGGTTGCTGAAGGGCAAGGACATGCGTGCAGCCCAGCGCCATGCCAGGGAGCACATCGATCTCGATTTCGAGGAGTTGCTTGCCTACGCGCGCGGCCTCGAACAACGCCCGTCGAGGGGCGCCTGACCCGTTCCCAACTCACAGACAGCGGACAAGACACGTGCAGATCGAAACCATCAAGGCCTACCACGTCGTGCAGCCCTTCGTGGACGGGCCATACCGCATGTCGAAGGGGCGCGAAGCCGACGCATTCGACGCGGTGATCGTGTCGATCACCTCAGACAGCGGCCTCACCGGCTGGGGCGAGATGGCGCCGCTCGGCAATTTCTATTCGGCAGCCTTCCCGGCCGGCACCCGCGCCGGCGTGCCCGAAATCGCGCCGCACCTTATCGGCCACGATCCGCGCGGGCTGGCAAGCATCGGGCGGCTGATGGATACGGTGTTCAAGGGCCATCCCTACATCAAGTCAGCGCTCGACATGGCCTGCTGGGATCTGGCGGCACGAGCCGCCGACGTGCCGCTGGTAACGCTGCTGGGCGGCAAGGAGAGCGAGACGGCCGAACTCTACAAGGTCGTCACCCATGGCAGCGTCGACGCCATGGCCGCGCTGGCCAAGCGGATCGTCAAAGACGGCTTCCACCGGCTGCAGGTCAAGGTCGGCGGCAATGTGCATGACGACATCGAGCGTGTCACCGCGGTCGCCGCCTCGGTGCCGAAAGGCACGGTCATCTTCTGCGACGCCAATGCCGGCTGGACGCCCTATCAGGCGCGCCAGTTCGCCGACGCCACGCGCGCCATCGACTACACGTTCGAGCAGCCCTGCACGACGATCGACGAGAACATGTCGGTTCGCCGCATGCTCGACAAACCGATGGTGCTCGACGAATCCGTCACCTCGCTCGAGGCGATGCTGGAAATCCACCGCCAGGGCGCGGCCGACGGGCTAACGCTGAAGATCTCGCGGCTGGGCGGCGTGACCAAGACCCGTCAGATCCGCGATGTTGCCGTCGATTTGGGTTTCATGATCACGGTCGAGGACACTGGTGGCGCCGAGATCGACACCGCTGCGATGGCACACCTGTCGCTGTCGACGCCCGAGGAGCGCCGGCTGCACGCCATCGCCTTCCATGAATGGGTGACGGTGCGCACGGCGTCGAACATGCCGCCGGTCACCGGTAGCCGCATGGGCATTCCGGACGGACCGGGCCTCGGTATCGACGTCGTTCCCGATCTGCTGGGCAAGCCTTTCTTCGAAGTCGGCCGCTGAGATGAAAATCCGCAGCATCAAAGCCACGCCGATCAATTTGCGCCTCGAGGCGCCCTATGCCTGGGTGTTCGGCGAACTCGACGGATTTTCGCCGACCATCGTCGAAGTCGAGACGGAGGATGGCTTGATTGGCCTCGGCGAAGCGCCGACGCCGGCGGCGGCCGCGATCATCAACGATGTCCTGGCGCCATGGCTGGTCGGGCGCGATGCCTTCGACATCGCCGGCGCCGAGCATGTCTGCCTGCCCTTCTGGACCGGCGTGCAGTCGATCAACGACCGCACCCGCATCATGGCTTTCGGCGCCATCGAGATGGCTTTGTGGGACCTGCGCGGGAAGGCGTGGAACCAGCCGCTCTACCAGTTGCTCGGCGGCGCCGTGCGCAAGGACATCCCGTTCACCGACTATTTTTCGCTGCGCGGTGACGGGCCAAAGGTGAAGGGCGAGACGACGCCGGAGGAAGTCGCCGACTATTGCGTCGAATTGCACGAGACGCATGGAACGACCTTCTTCGAAGGCAAGTTCTCGACCGAAGATCCGAAAATCTCGCTCAGGATGGTCGAGCTGATCCGCAAGAAACTCGGCGACGATGCGATGATCCGCATCGATTCCAACCAGGCCTATTCGCTCAGCACCGCGCGTCGCCTAGCGCGGTCGCTGGAAGACCTCGGCGTGCGCAACTGGGAGGATCCGGTGGCGACGATCGAGGAGATGCGCGAATTGCGGCGCCATTGCTCGATCCCGTTTTCGACCCACAACATCGACATTGCGCGCGCCATGGAAACCAAGGTGCCGGACGCCTTCGTCGGCAACCCGACGACGCATGGCGGCATAGGCCGGCTGTTGCGCTTCGTCGGCGCCTGCGAGCATGCCGGCATCGATTTCTGGTGCTACAGCGGTGACAGCGGCATCGGCAGTGCCGCCTATCTGCACCTGTGCGCGGCACTAGGCTGGATCAGGGAGCCTAACCAGTCGCTGTTTCGCATGCTGCCGATGGATGTCACCGAGGAAGGGCCGTTTTCGCCGAGAAACAATTTCGTGCGCGTTCCGGAAGGTCCCGGTCTCGGCGTCACCTTATCGCGCGAAAACCTCGCTGCCTGTCACAGAGACTTTACCGAGAAAGGACCGTGCAACAAGTATCATGACCCGGCAAAGCCCGGAACCTATCGCCGTTTGCCGCTGAACTAGATGACGGCAAGACCGACGGCCAGGCACGAGAAGCCAACCACCGCGACTTCGGCCGGGAAGGTTGGACAAAGACGATGGAAGCAGTGCAGCCAGCAATCCGGCGCGTCCGTGCCACGACTAGATACCGGGCAAAACCGCATGCTAAGATTCCGATCGACAGGCCTCTCTGGCGATCCGAAATGGAGCAATCCACGAAATTTCGTCAACCATAAGAAATAGGGGAAAGGGTAAAAACCCATGAGCAAGAACTACACCATTCTCGACCTGATCCGGCGCAATCGCACGCCGCTTGAAAATCACCTGATCGACGGCCTTGTCGACGGTCGTGTCAGCCGCCGCGACTTCGTCCGTCACGGCAGCCTGCTCGGCCTGTCGCTGCCGCTGCTGGGCCGTATCGGCATGGCAGCCGGCCTCAGCGGCATGCCGTCGCTGGCGCGCGCCCAAGGCGCGCCCGGCGCCACCATCCGCGTCGCCAGCAGCGTGCCGGCAGCGACAATCGACCCGGTCACCATCGCTGACGCAGGCGGCCTGCTGGTCATGCAGCAGGTTGCCGAATTCCTTTGCGTCGACGGCCCTGACCTCGTTCTTCAGCCGGCCTTGGCCGAAAGCTGGAAGCCGAACGACAATGGCACCGTTTGGACCTTCAAGCTGCGCAAAGGCGTAAAATTCCACAGCGGCGGCGAGATGAAAGCCGACGATGTCGTGGCCAGCATCGACCGCCTTGCCGATCCGGCCAATTCGTCCAATGCGCTGTCGGTGTTCACCGGCATCCTGCAGAAGGGCGCCTCGAAGAAGGTCGACGACTACACGGTGGAATTCCACCTCGATGCGCCGAACGGCAACTTCCCCTACATGCTGTCGTCCGACAACTATAACGCCGTCATCATCCCGGCGAGCTACAAGGGCGACTATGAAAAGAGCTTCGACGGCACCGGGCCGTTCAGAATAGAGAAATACACGGCAAAGGTCGGTGCGTCCTTCGTCCGCAACGAGGACTATTGGGGGCCGAAGGCGCTGCCGGAACGCACCGAGTTCACCTTCTTCACCGACATGCAGCCGCAGATCCTGGCGCTGCAGGGCGGCCAGGTCGACATCATCAACCAGATGCCGGTGCTGGCCGGCGTCGCTCTGCTCAACGATCCGAACGTCGACATCATCAGCTTGAAGTCGTCAGCCCATCAGCAACTGCACATGCGCTGCGACGAGGGCCCGTTGAAGGATGCGCGCGTGCGCCGTGCCATTGCGCTCTGCCTCGATCGCGACAAGCTGGCCGCCGGCCTCATGAAGGGACGCTCCGCTCTGGGCAATGACAGCCCATTCGCCGCCGTCTATCCTTCGACCGATACGAGCGTGCCGCAACGCAAGCAGGATATCGCCCAGGCCAAGCAGCTCATGGAAGCAGCCGGCTTTGGCCAGGGCTTCAAGATAACCCTGACCACCGAACGCTACCTAGAAATCCCTGAATACGCCCAGCTCATCCAGAACTGGGTCAAGGAGATCGGTGTTCAACTCGACCTCAATATCCTCGACCAGAGCGGCTATTACGGAGACGCGGTGTTCGGCAAGTCGAACTGGCTGGATTCGGTGATGGGCATCACCGACTATGGTCACCGCGGCGTGCCGAATGTCTATCTCGCGGCACCGCTGAAGAGTGAAGGCACCTGGAACGCGGCACACTTCAAGAACAAGGACTATGATGCGCTGGCGACCAGCTACATCGCGGCCCTTGACCTCGAGGCGCAGAAGGCCGACGCCGGCAAGATCCAGAAGCTGCTGCTCGAGGAAACGCCTGTCATCTTCGGCTATTTCTACGACTATCTGACGGCGACGGCGAAGGGCGTGGCCGGCGTACAGCCGACCGCCATGTCGCAGCTGTTCCTCGATAAGGCATCGAAGGCCTGAGCGGAAAGGAAAAGCCAATCCTCTAACAGCCAGCTCCCGCATGGGGGCTGGCTCCACAAGGAGTCCTAGCCATTCTCTCCTTCCTTGTCCGGCGTGTCTCGCTGTCGCTCGTCACGCTGTTCCTGCTCAGCATCATGGTGTTCCTGGGCGGCCAGGTGCTGCCCGGCAATGTCGGGCGCGCAATATTGGGTCCGTTCGCAGACCAGCGCGCGGTCGACACGCTCAATCACACGCTCGGTGTCGATCGTCCGCTGCTGGCGCAGTATTGGAGCTGGATCTCCAATTTCGTCCAGGGCGACATGGGCACGTCCTACATCTTCCGCTCGCCGGTCGCGCCTTTCGTCATCGATGCGCTCGGCAATTCGATGAAGCTGGCGGCGGTCGCCTTCGTTCTGGTGGTGCCGATCGGCATTCTCGGCGGCGTCATTGCAGCGCTCAACCTCAACCGGCCGCTCGATCGCATCATCAGCCTTGGCGGCCTGTCGGTGACGGTGCTGCCGGAATTCGTCACCGGCATCATCCTGATCCTGATCTTCGGCGTGTGGCTGCGCTGGCTGCCGATCTCGGCCGCATGGCCGCGCGATACCGGCTTCTTCACGCAGCTCTATTACCTGATCCTGCCCTCGCTGCCGCTGTTCCTGGTGCTGTTCGGCTACATCGCCCGCATGGCACGCTCCGGCATGATCGAGGCGCTCGATTCCGACTACACGCGAACGGCCGTGCTGAAGGGCCTGCCCTGGCGCACGGTGATCTGGCGGCATGTGCTGCGCAACGCGCTGCTGCCGACCATCACTGTCATCGCGACGCAGACCGGCTACCTCATCGGCGGCCTTGTCGTCATCGAAACGCTGTTTCGCTATCAGGGAATCGGGTCGCTGATCTTCACCGCCGCGCGCGGCAAGGATTTCCCGATGCTGGAGTCGGGCATCCTCACCATCGGCATTGTCTATGCCGTGGCCACCCTTGTCGCCGACTTCCTCTATTCCGTGCTCAATCCGCGTATCCGTCTGGGGTCAGATCAATGAGCGCCGTCCAAACCAGCTCTCCGACACCAGACGACACGCGCCGGCGCGGCCCGCTGGCGGAGGTCTTTTTCTCGCTGTTGCGCTCCCGAACATTCCTTGTTGGTTTCGCCATCGTGCTGTTCTGGGTTGCCTGTGCGCTGTTCGGCGAGCATTTCGCACCTTATGATCCACTTGCGGACGACATCATCAACGCGCTGGCGCCGCCCTCTTCCGAACACTGGTTCGGCACCGACCAGATCGGCCGCGACGTCTTCTCGCGCGTCATCGTCGGTTCGCGCGACATCCTGACCGTCGCACCGCTGGCAACCTTGCTGGCGACAGTGGCCGGCACGGCGCTCGGCCTCCTTACCGGCTATTTTCGCGGTCTCGTCGACGATGTCGTCAGCCGCATCCTGGAAGCCTTCATGGCGATCCCGGTGGTCATCGTCGCGCTGCTGGCCATCGTTGCGCTCGGCACCTCGAAGACGACCGTCATCGTCGTCATCGGCCTGAGCTTCGCGCCGATCATCGCGCGCACCGTGCGCTCGGCGGTGCTGGCCGAGCGCGAACTCGACTATGTCGCCGCCGCACAGCTTCGGCATGAAAGTGCGCTGCATACGATGTTCGTCGAGATCCTGCCCAACGTCATCCCGCCGATCCTGGTCGAAACCACCGTGCGGCTCGGCTATGCCATTTTCGCCGTCGCCACGCTCTCCTTCATGGGCTTTGGCATCCAGCCGCCCTCGCCCGACTGGGGGCTGTCGATCTCCAACAATTACGGCATGATCGGCGGCGGCTTCTGGTGGACGGTGCTGTTCGATGCGCTCGCCATCGCTTCGCTGGTGATCGGCGTCAATCTGGCGGCCGACGGCGTTCACGGAGCGCTCAATGACTAACTCCGCCAAGGCCGGAAACGCACTCGAACTCACCGATCTTTCGGTTGCCTACCGCGTCGCCGGCCGCAATCGCGCCGTTCTGCGCAACCTCAGCCTCACCATCGGCCAGGGCGAAGCCTATGGGTTGGTCGGCGAATCCGGTTGCGGCAAGTCGACAGTGGCGCTCACTGTCGTGCGTTATCTTCCTAGAAACGGTTCCATCACCGGCGGCGCCATCTCCCTCGATGGCCAGAATGTGATGAAGCTGGACGCCGAGGCGCTCAGGCGGGCGCGCGCGGAAAGCGTCTCCATGGTCTATCAGGACCCGGGCAAGGCGCTGAATCCGTCGATCCGCGTCGGCCGTCAGCTGACCGAGATTTTTGAACTCGGCGGCATTTCGGGACAAGCGGCCACCGACCGGGCGATTGCGATGCTGAACCGCGTGCGCATCTCCGACCCCGTCAGCGTCATGCAGCGCTACCCGCACCAGCTTTCCGGCGGCATGCAGCAACGCGTGGCGATTGCCATGGCGCTGGCCAACGATCCGTCGATGCTGATCCTCGACGAGCCGACCACCGGCCTCGATGCGACGGTGGAGGCCGAAGTGCTCGACCTGATCGCACAGCTCAGGCAGGAACTGTCGGCCTCTATCCTGTTCATCAGCCACAACCTCGCGGTCGTTTCCAACATGTGCGACCGGGTTGGCGTGCTCTATGCCGGCATGCTGGTCGAGGAAGGGCCGACGGAGGTCGTGTTCAACGATCCGCGCCATCCCTACACGGTGGCGCTGCTGCGCTGCCTGCCGCGCGGTGGCCAGCGCAAGGATCAGGGCCGCCTCGACACCATTCCGGGGTTTCTGCCCGGCATCGGGGCCGACATCAAGGGCTGCGCCTTCGCCGACCGCTGCGCGCTCGCCGACGACCGTTGCCGCACCGAATTGCCGCCGCTCTATGATCTGAGTGACGAACGCGGGAGGCGCTTGTCACGCTGCCACTATCACGACAAGGCGCAAGCGTTGCCGCGTGCGACACCGAGCGATGTGGCGCCGGCGCCAAAGGTGGCAGCAGCACCGGTGCTGCGCGTCGCCGGGCTGAACAAGACCTATGCCAGCCACGGCCATGCACTGCGCGCCGTCAAGGACGTCTCGCTTGATCTCAGACCCGGCGAGACGCTCGGGCTGGTCGGCGAGTCCGGCAGCGGCAAGACGACCTTTGCCAGGCTGCTGCTCGGCCTGGTGCCGCCAGACGCAGGCGGCACCATCGAGCTTGAGGGCAAGGCCCTGGCGCCCAGGCTGGAGAACCGCAGCGACGACCAGATCAAGGCGATGCAGATCGTCTTCCAGAATCCGGATTCGGCGCTCAATCGTTCGCATTCGATCCGCCACCTGATCGGCCGCGCGCTGAAGCGGCTGGCGGGTTTGAGCGGCAAGGCACTAGAGGTCCGCCTCAACGACCTCGTCCGCTCGGTGCGGCTCACCGACCGGCATCTTGCCGTCAAGCCGCGCCAGCTCTCCGGCGGCCTGAAGCAGCGCGTCGCCATCGCGCGCGCCTTCGCCGGCGATCCGCGCATCGTCGTCTGCGACGAGCCGACCTCGGCGCTCGACGTGTCGGTGCAGGCGGCCATCCTCAATCTGCTCGCCGACCTGCAGTCGAAGGAAGACGTCAGCTACATCTTCATCTCGCACGACCTTGCCGTGGTTCGTTACCTCTCCGACAAGATCGCCGTGCTCTATCTCGGCCGCATCATGGAACTCGGACCGTCGGAAGACGTCTTTTCCGGGCCGCATCACCCCTATACCGAAGCGCTGCTGTCGGCCGTGCCCAAACTCGACCAGACCGAGACGGCACGCATTCGTCTCGACGGCGAAATCCCCAGCGCCACCAACCCGCCCTCGGGCTGCGTGTTCCACACGCGCTGCCCGCGAAAGATCGGCCCGATCTGCGAACAGCAGGAGCCGCCGCTCAGCGAGGCCCAGCCTGGACATTCGATCCGCTGCCACATCCCCTACGCCGAACTGGCCAGGTTGCAGCGGGCGGTCGCAACCGAGCCGGCATAGCGCTGCGCTTCCGTGGCTTGGCAGTCAGATCTGGCCTGCCATGCTCAGGGAACGATCCCCTTCTGAAAAGCCCTGCCCTTCGGCCCAGTCTCTGGCCAGCGTGCGAAGCCCAGTCAAAGCGACATCCAGGACATCCGAAGACACGGGATTCGAGGGATAGGCGAGGTAGATCGGCCGCTGGAATACCGGTGTGTTGTCGATGCGCCGCATCTCACCGCGCTCGATATGGCCGCTGACGGCGCTGAGCGGCAGATAGGCGGCGGCTTGCTGCGACAGGACATGCTGGAGGCCGATGAAGACCAGCCCGGCCGATATGGCCGGCTTGACCATGCTGGCAAAGGCGCGGTCGTGCTCGATGCGGAATTCCAGTCCCCAGTCCATCAGAATGTAGTTTTCGGTCCACGGCTTGGTCTGCGCAGCATGCTGGACAAGCACGACCTGATCGACGGCCAGCGTCTCGTAGACGATGCCGGGATGCGGTCGCGGAAGATAGAGGATGCAGATGTCGAGCAGGCCTTCCGCCAGCTGGTCGATCGCCGAGTCCGGAAAGCTGCCCTCCAGCCGCAGCGCCACGTTCGGCCGCCTAGTGCGCATCCACTCGACCCATGGCGAGGTGATGCGGTCCCACAGATAGGCCGGCGCGGTCAGCCGCAGCAAGGTCTCGTAGCCATGGGGAACGGCAATGTCCTGCCGCGATTGCTCCCAGGTGCGGGTGATCGACGAGGCATGCGGCAGGAACTGCCGGCCGGCCGGCGTCAGCGTGACACCATCGCGATCGCGCACGAACAGCCGGCGCCCCAACTGTTCCTCCAGCCCTCTGATCCGTGCGCTGACGGTGGACTGGGCGAGATTGAGCCGGCTGGCCGCGACGGTGAAGCTGCCATGGGTGGCAACTTCGAGAAAGCTGCGCAGATTTTCAGTGTCCATGCCTCGCCCCTTGCATCGAAAATTTCGATGACCCCTATCAAAAAATATCGCTTTCCGGCCGCGGTCAACAATGAACTAGATGGCTTGGCCCCACGACTAGCGAGGAATGCAGCCATGCCAAGGCATTTCAGGATAATCGATGCCGCTCGCAGGAATCTGACCGCAATCGAAAATTCCGCTATCGACGAATTGCTGGCCGGCAGGATGGGCCGGCGCGACTTCCTGCGCCATGGCAGCGTGCTCGGCCTCTCGCTGCCGTTCCTGGGCAGCCTCGTCGCTGCTGTCGGCCTTGGCACGCAGCAGGCACGCGCCGAGGGCAAGCCCGGCGGCACCGTGCGCGCCGGCGTGGCGACGCCGGGCGGCGCCATCGATCCCGTCACCTACTATGACAGCGGCAGCTACCAGCTGGTTTTCCAGACCGCCGAATTTCTCTGCATCACGCAGCCAGATCTCACCTTGAAGCCGGTGCTGGCGGAGAGCTGGTCGCCGAACGAGGACGGCAGCGTGTGGACCTTCAAGCTGCGCAAGGGCGTGAAATTCCACAATGGCGAGGACTTCAAGGCCGACGATGTCGTCGCAACCTTCGACCGGCTGGCCGATCCCAACGGCGCTTCCAATGCGCTATCGGTGTTCAAAGGCCTGCTGTCGAAGGGTGGCACCCAGAAGGTCGACGATCACACCGTCGCCTTCCATCTCGATGCGCCGAATGGCAGCTTTCCCTATTCGGTGTCGATCGATAATTACAACGCCGTCATCCTGCCGGCGAGCTACAAGGGCGACTACGAAAAGACCTTCGAGGGCACCGGGCCGTTCCGGCTGGAAACCTACACGCCCAAGGTCGGCGCGACCTTCATCCGCAACCCAGACTATTGGGGTGAGAAAGCGCTGCCCGACCGGCTCGAGTTCAAGTTCTACGGTGACGTGCAACCGCGCATCCTGGCGCTGCAGGCGGGCGAGGTCGACATTCTCGATGCCGTTCCGCTCGATGTCAGCCAGGTCGTGCTGAACAGTCCTGATATCACCGTGTTGCGTGTCGCTTCGACCGCGCACCGCCAGCTTCACATGCGCTGCGACACCGGCCCGTTCACCGACAAGCGCGTGCGCCAGGCGCTGGCGCTGTGCATCGACCGCTCCAAGCTGGTCGACGGCTTGTGCCGCGGCATGGCGGCGACCGGGAATGACAGCCCGTTCGCGCCGGCCTTCCCTGCGACCGACAAGTCGGTGCCGCAACGCGTCCAGGAGATCGCCAAGGCCAAGCAGTTGCTCGAGGCGGCGGGTCTCGCCGAAGGCTTCGACATCACGCTGACCACGCTGCGCTATTCCGACATTCCGGGCTATGCGCAATTGTTCCAGAATTTCGCCAAGGAAATCGGTGCCCGCATCTCGCTCAACATCGAGGACCAGGACAAATATTACGGCAAGGCGGTGTTCGGCCAGTCGGACTGGCTGGACAGCCCGCTCGGCATTACCGACTACGCGCATCGCAGCGTGCCGAACGTGTTTCTCAAGAGCCCGCTGGTCAGCGACGGCCCGTGGAACGCGGCGCATTTCAAGAGCCCGGCCTATGACGGCATGGTCACCAGCTATCTGAAGGCGCTCGACGTCGGCGCGCAGCGCGCTGCCGCCTCCGACATCCAGAAACTGCTGCTCGACGAGACGCCTGTCATCTTCAGCTATTTTCCCGATCTGCTGGTGCCGGTGCGCAAGAATGTCAGCGGACTGCCGCCAATCGCCGCCGGGCTGCTGCTCGATCGCGTGTCATTGAGCTGATCGTGCCCCAACGCCCGATGACAAAAGAAAAGAAACGGGAGACTACCATTCGCAAGCCCCATCTGCGCGGCCGCGGGCCGCATTTTCCGCCACTCGACTCGATCACCCAATATGATTTCGAGCCGGGCTATGTCGCCTTCACCATGCCGACGCAGAAGCGGTTGCGCGTGCAGGTCGGATCGATGATCGTCGCCGACACGGTCAACGCGCTGGTGCTCTACGAGTCCGACCATCTGCCGGTCTACTATTTCCCGATGAGCGACGTGCGCGAGGAGTTCCTGCTGCCGAGCAAGACGACGACGGAGGACCCATTCAAAGGCATAGCCAGCCACTATTCGCTCAACACCGGCATCACGCTGGTCGAGGACGCGGCCTGGCGCTATCTCGATCCGGTCAAGGGCTGTCCGCCAATATCGGACTATATGTCGTTCACCTGGAGCAAGATGGGACACTGGTTCGAGGAGGACGAGGAAATCTTCGTCCACGCTCGCGATCCGTTCCGCCGGGTCGACTGCCTGCCGTCGTCGCGGCGCGTCCAGGTCATTCTCGACGGCGAACAGGTCGCCGATTCACGCCGCGGCGTGTTCCTGTTCGAGACCGGCCATCCGGTGCGCCACTATCTGCCGATCGCCGACACGCGGCTCGATATGTTCGCGCCCAGCCGCTACATCTCGCGTTGCCCCTACAAGGGCATCTCCAACTACTACCACGTGACGACGAAGGCCAAGCGTCACGAGAACCTGGTCTGGTATTATCCCGAGCCGGTGCACGAGGCGGAGCGCATCAAGGGGCTGGTCTGTTTCCACCACGAACTGGTCGACAAGATCCTGGTCGATGGCGTCGAAATCCCGAAGGAAGCCACGGCCGCTTCGAGCGGTTATTTCTGAGCATCGACGCCGCTTGACCCGTTTGCGCGAGGGCGCTTGATCGGAGCATGGTGCAGCGCATACCCTCCCCGAGACAGGGAGGGCACTCGATGGATCTTTTCAAGCTGGACGGCAATGTCGCGCTGGTCACCGGCGCCGGCAGCGGCATCGGCCAGGCAATCGCGATCGGACTGGCCGAGGCAGGCGCCGACGTCGCCTGTTTCGGCCACGCGTCGAAGGGTGGGCTGGACGAAACCGCTCACCGGATCACGCAACTCGGCCGCAAGGCGCTGGTGCTGACAGGCACGGTGACATCTGAGCGCGATCTCGCGGCGGCGATCGATCGCGTCGAGGCGGAACTCGGTGCGCTGACCGTCGCGGTCAACAATGCCGGCATTGCCGGCTCTGAACCGGCCGAGACGATGCCGCTCGAGACATGGCAGAGGGTGCACGAGGTCAATGTCGCCGGCGTCTTCCTGTCCTGCCAGGCTGAGGCGCGCAAGATGCTGGCGCGACGCAAGGGTTCGATCATCAACATCGCCTCGATGTCGGGCACCATCGTCAACCGGGGCCTGACGCAGGCGCACTACAATTCCTCGAAGGCCGCCGTCATCCACATGTCGAAGAGCCTCGCCATGGAATGGGCCGACCGCGGCCTGCGCGTCAATGTCGTCAGTCCGGGCTACACGCTGACGCCGATGAACAAGCGGCCGGAGGTGGCGGAAGAAGTGAAGATCTTCAAGCGCGACACGCCGATGGGGCGCATGGCGGCGCCGGAGGAATGGTCGGGCCGACGGTGTTCCTCGCCAGCCGCGCAGCGAGCTTCGTCACCGGCCTCGACCTGATTGTCGATGGCGGCTACGTCTGCTGGTAAGAGCTCAGCTTCGCCTGCAGTCTGAATTTGTACGTCTCGCGAAGCGTTAGTCGTTGCGCGACATGAACCTTGGTATATATAATTTCATCCTATGAAACGGCCTTGGCGAGATGGGGCTTACCAGGCGGGTAGCCGAGATCATAGGACCTTGATGGCTCGCACCTTGCAGGGGCGCCGCAGGACTGGCAATCGATCCGCAGATGACCGCTCCCGCAGCGATCCGTCGGCAGCCATGACGCCGACACTCCAATCCTGTCCCATCATCACCAGAATTGAGCACCATCTTGCCTGCGCTGGCCAAAGCCGGGGCAACAATTTGGCGCCGACGGCCTTGCGCAAAGACCAGCCTTTCCAACACAATCAAGAAAAGCCGCAAGAAGGGAACGAACGATAATTTTCACAGCTTGAAGGAGAACAAGCATGTCACTTCGCAGTGTGATTTCGAACTTAACAATGGGAGCCTTCGCGCTTGCCGCCGCAAGTGCGCTTACATCACCGGCTTACGCAGCCGCGCCGGAATCGAACGACCCGATCAAGATCGCGCTGTTCGACTGGACCAGCGTCAACCTGAACGCCAAGATCCTCGGCGGCATCCTGGAAAAGCTCGGCTACACCGTCGAGTATCCGACCGCCGACTACCTCTCCAGCCTGACCACAGGCCTCACCAATGGCGATCTCGATGTCGGCATGGAATTCTGGGACACGACCGCCGGCGAGGCCATGAAGGCCTCCGATGCGACAGGCCAGACCGAACGGCTGGGCAAGCTCGGCCCGAAGGCCAAGGAAGAATGGTGGTTTCCCGAATACATGAAGGAGAAGTGCCCCGGCCTACCCAATTGGGAAGCGCTGAAGGACCCGAAATGCGCCGAAGCCTTCTCGACGGCCGAGACCGCACCGAAGGGGCGCTATCTCGGCGGCCCGGTGACCTGGGAAGGCTTTGACGACGAGCGCGTCGAGGCACTGAAGCTGCCCTTTACCGTCATCCATGCCGGCACCGACGCGGCGATGTTCGCCGAACTCGATTCCGCCTATCAGCGCAAGGCGCCGATCATGCTGTGGATCTATTCGCCGCACTGGGCGCCGGCCAAGTACAAGGGCGAGTGGGTGGAATTCCCCGAATACACGCCCGAGTGCTACAACGACCCGAAATGGGGCACCAATCCCGACGCCAAATATGATTGCGGCAAGCCGCATGGCGAGATCTGGAAGTACTCCTGGTCCGGCATGAAGGACAAATGGCCGGTCGCCTACAAGGTGGCCAAGGCCTACACGGTCGACACCGACGAACTCAACAAGATGAGCGGCGAGATCGATCTCGGCGGCAAGACGCCGGAAGATGTCGCCGCAGCCTGGATCGCCGCCCACGAGGCCGACTGGAAAGCCTGGGCGCAGTGATCGTTCCGACTGGAAGATGAGACCCGGCTGCTGATCAGCCGGGCCTGGGTTCTTGGTGTTCCAGAAGGACGTTTGAATGACGGACAAGACTGAACAGGGCGCCAAGGAGGCGGGCACGCCAAAAGATGCCCGCCCGATAAAGCTTGCCTGCCGCAACGTCTGGAAGCTGTTCGGATCGAATGCGGCCAGTTTCATCCGCGAACGCAACGGCAAGGCCAGCATGGCTGATGTCACCGCCGCCGGGCTGGTCGGCGCGGTGCGCGCCGTCGACCTCGAAATCCGCCAGGGCGAGATTTTCATCATCATGGGCCTGTCGGGCTCCGGCAAGTCGACGCTGGTCCGCTGCATGTCGCGGCTGGTCGAGCCGACCCATGGCAAGGTCGAATTCGAAGGCAATGACCTCCTGAAAATCTCCGATGCAGCACTCATCGAATTGCGGCGGCACCGCATGGGCATGGTGTTCCAGAACTTTGCCCTGCTGCCGCATCTCAACGTGCTGGAGAACATCGCCTTCCCGCTCGGCATCCAGGGTCAGGACCGGGCGACACGCGAAGCGCGGGCGCGCGAGGTCATCGAACTTGTCGGCCTGCGTGGCCGCGAGCATTTCTATCCGCGCGAGCTGTCCGGCGGCCAGCAGCAGCGTGTCGGCATCGCCCGGAGCCTTGCGACAAAACCGGAAATCTGGTTCCTCGACGAGCCGTTCTCGGCGCTCGATCCGCTGATCCGCCGCGAAATGCAGGACGAGCTGATGCGGCTGCAGACCATGCTGCACAAGACCATCGTCTTCATCACCCATGATTTCGACGAGGCCATCCGGCTGGCCGACCGCATCGCCATCATGAAGGATGGCGAGGTCATCCAGATCGGCACGCCGGAGGAGCTGGTGGTCAATCCGGCGACCGACTATGTCGCCGAGTTCACCCGGGACGTCGACCGCGCCAAGGTTATTTCAGCACGCAGCCTGATGCGCGCCTGCGACGGGTCGGAACATGGCGGCACCGTTGCCCCGGATGCCAAGATCGCCAGCTTCTCGGCCGGCATCGTTGCCGCCAACAAGCCGTTCGCGGTGGTCAACGGCACCGGCAAGCCGATCGGCGAGGTGACGCCGCAAGCGGTGATCGATCTGCTGGCCGGCATCGATCGCTCAAGGGTCGGCGCATGACGGTGACAGCAAGCGCCAGCGAGGCAAGGCCACGGCCGATTCAGGTATGGCTGCTGATCTGGGCGGCAGCGCTTACCGTTGTGCTTGTCGTGCTCCTGCTGCAGGATCGCCTGCCCTGGGCCGTCAATTATCCGGCCAGCGCCGTCGTGCCGGTCGCCGATTGGGTCAGCGCGCTGATGCGCTGGATCAAGTCGAACCTGTCCTGGTTGACCCGCTCGATCACCGCTGTGCTCGGCGTTCCCCTCGATTTCGCGCTCAATCTGTTGGCCAAGAATTTCAAGATCGGCCACGGCGCTGACGCCTATATCCTGCCGCGCCTGTCCTGGGTCGGCGTCTGCGCCGCCGCCTTCCTCGCCGGTCATGCCGTTGGCGGCAGAAAACTCAGTCTGCTGGTCGGTGGCTGTTTCCTCTACATCGCCCTGTTCGGCCAATGGACCAGCGCCATGCTGACGCTGGCGCTGATCTCCATCGCGGTTCCGTTCTGCATCGTCACCGGCCTGTTCGCCGGCATCTGGGCGTGGCGCAAGCCATGGGCCGAAAGGCTCATCGTCTCTCCTGCCCTTGACCTGATGCAGACGATCCCGACTTTCGCCTATCTCATCCCGATGCTGCTGCTGTTCGGCAACAGCCCGGTGTCGGCGATGATCGCGACCGCCATCTTCGCCACGCCGCCGATGGTGCGGGCAACGATGCTCGGCCTGTCGCGGGTGCCGTCGGAGATCGACGATTTCAGCGAGATGGCAGGCTGCACGGCGCGGCAGAAACTGTGGCGAGTGCTGCTGCCCTCGGCACGGCCGACACTGATGGTCGGCGTCAACCAGGTGATCATGCTGGCGCTGAACATGGTGATCATCGCCTCGATGATCGGCGCCGGTGGACTCGGTTATGACGTGCTTCTGGCACTGCGCGCCCTTAAGGTCGGCGAGGCGATGGAAGCCGGCCTTGCCATCGTCGCGCTGGCCATCGCGCTCGACCGGCTGAGCCAGGCCATCGCGCACAAGCAGGCAAAGGGCCATGTCCATCAGGAGGTAAGGCTGAGCCTCTGGCGGCGTTACCCCAATCTGACGCTGGCCATCGCCATCCTTGTGGTGACGACACTTCTCGGCCTGTTCGTGCCGGCCTTCGCGGCGGTGCCGAAGGCGATCACCTTCACCACCGCGCCCCTGTGGAAAGCGGCCGTAAACTGGGTGACGATCAATTTCTTCGACATGATCGAGGCGTTTCGCGTGACGCTCATCCTCAATCTGCTGAACCCGCTGCGCGCCTTTTGCGAGGGCTTTCCCTGGCTGGGCGCCGTCTTCCTGCTCGGCCTCGCAGGCTATCAGCTCTCCGGCCTGCGGCTGGCCGTGCTGGTGGCAGCGCTGACCGCTTTCTGCGCCATCACCGGCCTGTGGGAAAAGACCATGGCGACCGTCTATCTCTGCGGCATCTCTGCCTTCATTGCCTGCCTGATCGGCATCCCCATCGGGCTGATGGCTTCACGCAGCAACCGTTTCGAGAAGATCGTCACACCGGTCATCGATACGCTGCAGGTGCTGCCGTCCTTCTGCTTCATCATCCCGGTGGTGATGCTGTTCAGGGTCGGCGACGTCACCGCGATGATCGCAACGATAGCCTTCGCCGTGGTACCGGCGATCCGCTACACCAATCACGGCATCAGGCAGGTGCCGCCGGCGCTGATCGAGGCAGCCAAGGTTTCCGGGTGCACGCCACGCCAGACCTTCTTTCGCGTGCAACTGCCGCTGGCGCTGCCGGAGATCATGCTTGGCGTCAACCAGACGATCCTGATGGCGCTGGCGATGATCATCATTTGCGCCATGGTCGGCACGCGCGATCTCGGCCAGGAAGTGTTCATCGCGCTGTCCAAGGCCGATTCCGGTCGTGGTATCGTTGCGGGCTTGGCCATCGCCTTCATCGGCATCGTCGCCGACCGGCTGTTCGGCGCCTGGACGGCGAAGGCCAGGGCGAGGCTGGGATAGCAGGCGCCGCCCTACTCCGCCGCGACGCCCTTCATCTCGAGATAGCTCTCCATCGAATCGTCCAGCGCCTGCAGCCACGGCGTATGATGCAGCGGCGCCATGGTCCCGGTCATCAGCGAGCGGTAGGCGTGGTCGCGGAAGCCCATGATGTTCTCCGCCTTGTGATGTTCCCATTCCATGAAGGTCTGGTTGACCGCCTCGACGTCGAAGCCCGGATAGTCGGTCTGGTCCATCAATTCCTTGGTGTAGTCGCCCTGGAACCAGATCATCTGCTCGGCGTCTTCGAGCGTTTCCTCACGCGTCCTCCATTTCGCGCCGTGCTCGGCCATTGCCTTGGCCGACGGCAGCTTGATGCGGCCCATGATGACGTCGCGGGCGAACCAGGCCTGCGCGTCGAACATGTTGAAGGTGTAGAACTGGTCCTGCATGCCGATGAAGGACAATTTCGGGTTCTTCTCCCAGACGACGCCCTCATAGAGCCCGTCCGGCCACATGCGGTTGGCGGTCTTCAGCTTCAGGTCCTCGGTGAGGAACGGGAAAGAGTGCAGGTAGCCGGTGCACAGGATGATGGCATCGACATCCCTAGTGGTGCCATCCTTGAAATGCGCGGTCTTGCCGACGACCTTCTGCAGCAGCGGCACCTCTTTCCAATTGTCGGGCCATTTGAAGCCCATCGGCTTCGAGCGGTAGCTGGAGGTGATCGATTTGGCGCCGTATTTGTAGCATTGCGAGCCGATGTCCTCGGCCGAATAGGAGCGGCCGATGATCAATATATCCTTGCCCTTGAACTCCATCGCGTCGCGGAAATCGTGGCTATGCAGGATGCGGCCGTTGAAGGTCGAAAAGCCCTCGAAATAGGGCACGTTGGGCACCGAGAAATGCCCGGAAGCGACGACGACATTGTCGAACTCTTCCGAATAGGTGACGTCGTTGGTGCGGTCATGCGCGGTGACGGTGAATTTCTTCGTCTCGTCGGAAAACGTCACCATGCGCACCGGGCTGTTGAAGCGCACCCATTTGCGAAGGCCTGATTTCTCGACGCGTCCCTTGATGTAGTCCCACAGCACGGCGCGCGGCGGATAGGAGCCAATCGGCCGGCCGAAATGCTCCTCGAAGGTGTAGTCGGCGAATTCCAGGCATTCCTTCGGTCCGTTCGACCAGAGGTAGCGGTACATCGAGCCGTGCACCGGATCGCCATGCTCGTCGAGGCCGGTGCGCCAAGTGTAGTTCCACAGGCCGCCCCAATCCGACTGCTTTTCGAAGCAGACGATCTCGGGAATGTCGGCGCCCTTGTCGGCCGCCGACTTGAAGGCCCTGAGCTGTGCCAGGCCGGACGGGCCGGCTCCGATGACGGCAACGCGACTTTTCATGGCAGGCCTCCCGATCTGAATTGCTCTTACGAAACAAATTTCACTCACAGGACAGTAATTGGCCCTTTCGTGCTGTCAACAGCCCGATGCTGAAACAAGGTTCCGCCGATGTGGATTTCCCGCGAAAAACCGGACGCTGCCAAACATCATTATCGTGCGCATGCGCGTTCACGCGACTTGCCGTCGCAGTTGCGCTCCTGTATCGGCACCTGACATGTTCACCTAGAGTGAAATAAATCCCAGGAGTGCCGGGGGCGACATGGCGAAGAAGGTTTCCGATCCCAAGGCTGGTCTCGCCGGTGCGACGGCCAAGCCGCTGCCAAAGGTTTCGGCCGACGGCAAGACCATCCGCGCGCCGCTGACGCAGAACCCGCATGCCATTCGCGACACGCGCGAAAAAGTGCTGGAGGTGGCGATCGGCCGCGAGGTGCGGGCGTTCCGCAAGAAACTCGGTATCACCGTCGCTGATCTCGCGGTCGCCACCGACATTTCGCTGGGCATGCTGTCGAAGATCGAGAATGGTATCACCTCGCCGTCGCTGACCACCTTGCAGGCGCTGTCGCGGGCGCTCGGCGTTCCTGTCACCGCCTTTTTCCGCCGCTTCGAGGAAGAGCGCAGCGCCGTCTTCGTCAAGGCCGGCCAAGGCCTCGATGTCGAGCGCCGCGGCACCCGTGCCGGTCATCAGTACAATCTGCTCGGCCATATCGGCTCCAACACCAGCGGCGTCGTCGTCGAGCCCTATCTGATCACGCTGACCGAGGATTCCGATGTGTTCCCGACCTTCCAGCATGAGGGCATGGAGTTCCTCTACATGCTCGAAGGCGAGGTCGTTTACCGCCACGGCAGCAACCTCTACCCGATGAAGCCCGGCGACAGCCTGTTCTTCGATGCCGACGCACCGCACGGGCCGGAGCAACTGACGAAACTGCCGATGCGGTATCTCTCAATCATCTGCTATCCGCAGAGCGCGGGGTGAGGTTAGCTGTCCCGCAAAACTCTCTTCCTCTCCCTCCGGAGGGGGGAGAGGTGGCGCTGCGAAGCAGCGACGGAGTGGGGGAAGGCGGTCCTCAAACGCGAAGCCGCCGACAAGTGGCACGACCGAGCGGGCCTGAAATCTCGGCAGGCAGCTGAACAATCGCAAGCATCGCCTGGGCGCGAACTCACAACCGCCTAATCAGGTCGACCCCAACTCGGGCGAGCTTCGCTCGACACCTCTCCCCCGATCGACGGGGTAGAGGAAGGGAGCGAAACCGTCCCGCCGGGCTCCTTTCTTTCTCTCCCAGCAGGCTCTAATCCGGCCCAAAGCCCGAACTTGTCGCACTCCCATCATCCAGCTTCGACAGCCACTCGACCAACGCCGGACGATAGCGCGTCAGGCCCTTGTAGTTGGCGAGTTCGTCGGGCAGGTCGCGGATGACGCGGTGCAGGCGCCGTGCCCATTTCGGCTGCATCACCAGTTCATCCATCTTGATCAGGTAGCAGCGGATCGGGAAGACGATGCCGTTGGAGCGCGGCAGGCGCCAGAAACTCTGCAGCTCGACACGCAGATGTACCTTGTCGCCGACATTGTCCGGCGTCACCGTCGCCCGGTCCGGACCCCATTTGTGGTAGTTCTCGGGGCTGGTGTCGAGGCGCGGATTGATGGTCATCGTCCAATTCAGGCGCCGCGCCGGCTTGCCCTGCTGGATGTTGGTGAGGAATTTCAGCGCCCTGACGAAAATCCCCTTCTCATGCGCCAGCGGCACCGGCGCATGCCATTCGAAGAAGTTCATGCCGATGTCGAAATCGAGCGACCAGTCGGCCTGGGTGGTGACCATGCCGGCATCCATCCACAGATTGCCGTCGCGCTGGTCGAGGATGCAGAAATCGCCCTGGCTTTGCCGGGTGATGTATTCCATCGGGCCGTAAGGCAGCGTCGAGGTGTCGCCGAAAGTGAAGGTGTCGTCGATACCGAGCGGCCGGTTGATCCAGCGCCAGCGATCGCCGTCGCGGGTCAGCGTGAAATGCTCGGGATAGCCCAGCGCCTGCTGCTCCATCAAAAGCTCGAGCAGGTCCCAGCCGGCCAGCGTCATGTGCGGCAGCGACTGGCAGCGCAGCGGATCCTCGGCCAGGACCAGTGCGCGGTCCTGCATCTCGGCGACATAGTGCTCGTCGACGTCGATCAGGTTTTCCAGCACGCTGCCCCTGGGCCCGACGACATGCGGCTCGATGTTGACCGCATACATGTAGGCGTCTTCGTGGAACGGGAACGGGAAGCGCCTGATGTGCTCAGGGCTGTTCTTGAAGGTGAAGTCGTCGCGGAACGTTTCCTTGCGAAAGGTAATGCCCATGATCTTCTCCTACCGTTCCAGGACCAGCGACCGGCCTTCGAAGCGCGACACGCACGGCATGATCTTCTTGCCCGAACGGTGCTCTTCCTCGCTCAGCCAGTGGTCGTTGTGGATGAACCTGCCGTCGCAAGAGATGACGTTGGTCTCGCACTGGCCGCAGACGCCGCCGCGGCAGAGATAGGGCGGATCGACGCCGGCCGCCTCGATCGCCTCGAGCAGGCTCTGCTGTTCGTCGACGCGGATCGCCTTGCCGCTGACGGCAAGCGTCACGTCGAACGCCAGTCCGGGTTGAGGTGCCGCGAAATGCTCGAAATGCACAGTTTCCGCCGGCCAGCCAAGGCTTGCCGCGCGATCGCGCACCCAGTTGATCATCCCGGCCGGGCCGCAGACATAGAGATGCGTGCCGAGCGGCTGCGTCGACAGCAACCGGTCGAGTTCGATGCGCTCCTCGAGGTCGTCGTGATAGAGCCTGACCCGGCGGTCGTAGCGCTCGCGCAGCACATCGGCATAGGTGCCGAGCGATGCGGTGCGGCAGGTGTAGTGCAGTTCGAAATTGCCGCCTTCCGCCGCAAGCTGAGCGGTCTGCGCCATGAACGGCGTGATGCCGATGCCGCCGGCCAGCATCAGATGCTTTTTGGCGCGCAGGTCGAGCGAGAACAGGTTGACGGGATAGCTGACCACCATCTCCAGGCCGGGCCTGACGCTCCGGTGCATGAACAGCGAGCCGCCACGGCCGACATCGTCGCGGCGCACCGAGATCGTGTATTCGCGCGTGTCGAGCGGCGAGCCCATGAGCGAATAGGGATTGAGCCTGGTGCGTTCGCCGTCGCGCATCTCGACCACGACATGGGCGCCGCCGGAAAAGGTCGGCAGAAGCTCGCCGTCGCGCCGGCGAAAATGGAAGCGGGTGACGAGGTCGTTGACCGGGACGACGTCGCTGACAACGACATCGAGTTTTGTTGTTCCGGTGCTCATCGAAAAATCTCCTCCATCGGAGGAATCTCCGAGCGATCTTCCGCATTGATGCAGACGCCCTGGAAGGCTGCGATGCGCCTGGAATAATGGTCGCGCACCAGAAGCAGCAGGCCGCAATGCGCGCAGGTCGCCGGCTGCGTCGTGACATTCTCGGTGATGCCTTTGCAATGGACACATTGCATGCGCCGCGCCAGGGAACCGCGATGCTCGGTCTGGATCGAGGTGTGGTCGATGCCGGCTTCAAGCGCCAACTGCATCGCCTGGCCGATCAGGCCCTCCGTGCCAGCGAGATAGAGGCGCAAGCCCATATGCGCGTTGGCCAGTGTCTGCCTGAGCCGTGGCAGCAGGCTGGCGAAGGACGGCGCCTGATGAAATTGTGCCGGTTTCAGCGCTTCGAGGGCGGCGGTGTGTTTGCCGTCCGGCCCTGGAATGAAGACGATTTCGGCGTCGTCGAAAAACCCGGGCGGCGCCCTCCCGGCCATCTCCGCTATCGCCAGCGCCCCTTCCGCGTCCGCGATGAAAAGATGATGCTTGCCGGGTTGCGGAGACAAGGTTCCGTAAACGGGCCGGCTGATGATACTTTTGGCTGCCATTTATGTCTTCGTGCCTCGAACCCCTCGGTGTTGACTATGCCTCAACCTTTCGCCGTGCGCTTGGTCTTCTTGGGATCATCGAAGGGAAGCGGCTGCGCCGTCGCCTTGATGGCACCGCTCTTGTTGCGGATTTCGAGCTTGGTGTCCTGGACCGCGCAGTCGACATCGAGCCGGGCGATGCCCATCGATTTCTCGACCAGCGGCGAATACATGGCGCAGGTCACCACGCCGACCTTTTTGCCGTCGCGATAGACCGGCGCTCCTTCATCGGCCGGCTCCTTGCCGTCGAGCAGCACGCCATAGATCTTGAAGCGCTCCTTGCCCTTCAGCCGATAGTGCTCCTCGGCGCCGCGAAAGCCGGTCTTGCCGGGGCTGACGGTGAAGTCGAGGCCGAGTTCCCACAGCGTGTCGCCCGGGCCTTCGTTCTCAAACGGATATTTCTGCGAATTGTCGTAGGGGTAAAAGAGCAGATAACTTTCGACGCGCAGCATGTCGAGCGTGGTGAAGCGGCACGGAATGATGCCGGCGCTCTTGCCCTCGTCGAGGATCCTGTCCCAGATCGTGCCGGCATCCTGGCCGCGGCAGAAGATCTCGTAGCCGCGCTCGCCGGTATAGCCGGTGCGCGAAATCATGACGGGCAAGCCGAACAGTTGCGTCTGCATGTGATGGAAATAGTTGAGGTCGCGAATGCCCGGCACGTGCTTGGCCAGATAGTCGACCGCTGTCGGACCCTGCAGCGACAGATCGTGCAGATTGTCGTCGAAGCGCAGCGAGACGTCGCGTCCTACCGAAGCACGCTGCAACTCCTCATGGCCGGTGCCCGAACCATGCACCACCATCCAGGAATTCGGTCCGGTGCGGTAGAGGATGCAATCGTCGGTGAATTTTCCCGCCTCGTTCAGCATGCAGGCATAGGCCGACTTGCCGGGATAGATCTTTTCGACACCGCGCGTCGTCGCCAGATCGATCAGGTGCGAGGCATGCGGCCCGGTGATGTGGACCTTCTTGAGGCCGGAGACATCCATCAGACCGGCCTTGGTGCGGATGGCGATGTACTCCTCGTCGGCGTCCTTGTCGTAGGTCCAGGCGGTTCCCATGCCGCTCCAGTCTTCGAGCTTCGAACCGAGCGCGCGATGGCGATCCGCCAGCGTCGAAAATCTCCAGGATGCCGTCATCCGCACGTCCTCCGTTTCAAAAAGTCTTTGCTGTTCCCTGCTCCCTGCGCAGCGGCGGGAGCTTTGGCCGAATATTGATCGCAAACCTCCGGGCGCCGCAATACCCATAAGCAATTAATTTCATTATCAGGCAAAATCCGTTGCGCCAAGCAAACGGTTAACCCCGCGTAAATCGCGCTTGACAATTGCAGGATTCAGTCAGAACTTATGAAAAAAATTTCACTCTGTTGAAAGAGGACGGCGGACGGGAGATTCGGAACCGGACGGCGGAAAAGGGGAGAAACCGATGTCAGACATGCAGCAGCGCATCGAAGCGCTGTACCGTTCCGACCTGCGCGGAGCCGCGCTCCTGATCGTCTGCCTGTGGGCGACGATCCTCTTCGTCCTCCTCATGACATGGCCCTACATCCCGCACAGCGGCATCAAGGCCGTCGTCGCGATCGCCGCCGCCGCCGTGCTGATCTTCAACACCGCGGCCATCCTGGCGATGGTCAAGCACTACAAGGAAGACAAGGAATTCATTTACGGACTCGACATCAAGAACGCCGACGCGTTCAGCAACCGCAAGTCCTGAGGGGTAGAAGAAATGTCCCGCTACACGCCGCCGGAGCAAAGCAAGGCCGGGCAGGTTTTCGACATCGCCGTCGTCGTCGTCGCCATTTTCGTGGCACTGTGGCTACCGCTCAAGCTGGGCCTCGCCGGCGCGGCGAAATCCATCGACGCGCTCGACGCCAAGACCTGGGAAGCGCTAGGCCAGAACCCGACCATGGCGTCTATCTGGGAAAAGCTCGGCTATACGCCCGAGACCGCGCACGACATCATCCAGAACCGCTTCCACTATGTCATCGACTGGCCGACGCTGATCATCATGGCGGCGGTGCTGATCGGTTATTTCGTCTTCCTGTTTCGTGCATCAGACCGCGAATATCGCGACGTCATCAACGAAAAATTCGACGACAAGTAAGAGTTCTGAGGACGATCTAATCGGGGGACACGATCATGTGGGTAGCACTCTCTTACGCATGCTGGGGCATCTCGATCGTGCTCGCTTTGTGGATGCTCTACGACTGGTTCAAGGTCGACACGACCTTCTCCGAAGAGGTGCTGACCTCCTCGCGCGAAGGCGAACTGGAAGCCACTTCCGAAAAACACCGGATCTGAGTGAGGATTGAACAATGACGATCGCACTTGAACCGGCTGCCCCGGCTGCCCAAGGGGACAGAGTTTCACTCCTGCGCGTGCTCGGACCGGCCCATGTCTGGGCGCTCGGCGTCGGCATCGTCCTGGTCGGCGAATTCACCGGCTGGAATTTCTCGGCCGACAAGGGTGGCGCACTGGCCGCGCTGATCGTCTGCTGGGTCGTGGGATTGCTCTACACCTCGGTCGCCATGATTGATTCCGAGGTGACATCGACCGTGGCCGCCGCCGGCGGCCAGTATGCGCAGGCAAAGCACATCGTCGGACCGCTGATGGCGTTCAACGTCGCGCTGTTCCTGGTCTTTGCCTACACCATGCTCGAAGTGTCCGACGCCATCCTGCTCGGCGATACCATCGTCGCCAAGGCCGGCGTCGAAGGGCTCACCCACAATTCCTTCATCGCCGCGACCATCGTCGTGCTGGCGTGGCTGAACTATCGCGGCGTGCTGATGACGCTCAACGTCAACTTCGTCATCACAGCAGTCGCCTATATCTCGATCGTCATCCTGTTCTTTTCGGTCAGCCCGTGGACGCAAGGCGCCGTGCTGAAGCTGAACGAGTTGGTCACATCAGGCAATGCGCTCCCCTATGGCTGGATCGGCGTCATCGCCGCCTTCCAGTTCGGCATCTGGTACTATCTCGGCATCGAGGGCACCACACAGGCCGCCGAGGAAGTGCGCTCGCCGGCCCGCTCGCTGCCTTACGGCACCATGGCCGGCATGATCACGCTTTTGATCGCAGCCGCCATGACCTGGTATGTCTGCGCCTCGATGATGCCATGGGAGTATCTCGGCATCACCTATTATCCGCTGTGGGACGCCGGCAAGCTGACTGGCAGCCCGCTGCTCGAGAACCTGTTGTTCGTCGCCACGCTGCTTGCTGCAATGGCCTCCGCCAATGGCTGCATCAACGATGCGGCGCGCGCCTGGTTTTCGCTCGGCCGCGACCGCTATCTGCCGACATGGTTCTCGGCTGTGCATCCGAGATATCGCACGCCCTATCGTTCGATCCTGTTCCTGCTGCCGATCGCGCTGGCCTTCGCCTTCATCGCCGACCTCAACCAGGCGATCACCTTCTCGATCCTGTCGGGCGTGCTGCAATATACCTTCATGAGCATCAACATCATCATGTTCCGCAAGAAGTGGCCGCTGGGCTCGATCCGGCGCGGCTACACGCACCCCTTCCACCCGATCCCGGCCATCGTGCTGTTTTGCCTGTGCGTGGTGACCTTCTTCGCCATCTTCCTCGGCTTCGGCTCGCAGCTGATCGCCATGGTCGCCTTCTACTTCCTGATCTCACTGTGGTTCCATTTCTATCGCTACAAATTCGTGCGGCGCGGCGATCAGTTCACCATGCCGTGGCCGAAGCCGCAGGGTTATTGATGGGAGAAGGCCCGTCCATAGCCTGGGCGGGCCTGGCATGAGAAAATGTCCGAGGTGACATCAGCACTGCTGGCCGGGGCCATTGTCCTGGCTGTCGTTCTCCACCTTGCCCGGCAGGCGCGTGCCAGCCGCAGCAGGGCATCGATGGCGCTCGCCGTTGAGCAAGGCCGCATCCGCACAGTCATCGCCGACGCTGCCAATGTTTCGGATGGCACCGCCGGCGTCATCACCTGGGAAGGATCCTGGAACAGCAAACGTGTCCAGGTGCGCACCATCGTCGATACGCTGGCGACGCGAAAACTGCCGGCGCGCTGGCTCAGTGTTTCGGTCACCGAAGAGGTCGCGGTGCCGGCGACGTTCGACATGATGATGCGGCCGGGATCGCCGACGACCTTCTCCAATTTCGATCATCTCGAGCACACGCTGCCGAAGAGCTCAGCATTTCCGGCTGAGGCCGTGTTGCGGACGGATCGCAGGGGCGTCCACTTCCCACTGGAGACCATCGCCGGCCACCTCGGGATTTTTTCCGAAGGACGCGCCAAGGAACTGCTGATCACCCCGAAAGGGGTACGCATCGTGTGGCTGCTGGCCGAAGCCGAACGGGCGCGCTACGGTGTGTTCCGGCAAGCCGAATTCGGCGACGCCACACTCGATCCCGCGCTGATCGAAAGACTGCTGGTGTCGGTGTCGGCGCTTCGCGACGCCATCAACAAAAGCGAACGGCAGGCCGCATGACCATTCCCACCACGGCGCCCACTAACCCCTATCTGGTTCTCGGCGCCGCAATCGTGCTGCCGGGAAGCGGGCATGTCATTCTCGGCGTGCCGGTGCGCGGCCTTCAGTTCCTTTTCTTCATGGTGATCCTGGCATGGGTGACGGCCAAGATCGCACCGTCGGATGCCAGCTTTGTCGGCCGTCACGCCGGCGGCTTCCTGATCTATGCCTTGTCGATTCTCGACGCCTACAAGATCGCTCGCATCCGCACCGCGAAATGGGTTCACAATGCCCGGCGAGACGGCGACAGTGCGCAGAGCGGTATTGAGCCGCCTAGGTAACTAGAGGAATATTTTTTTCATACGATTGAATTTGTGCAACTCATTCGATACATCCTCTCTTAGCTACAAACGATCTCTTGGCTACAAACATCGGGAGGCTGACATGTGTGGAATTGTCGGACTGTTTTTGAAGGACAAGTCGCTGGAGCCCCAGCTTGGCGCGATGCTGTCGCAGATGCTGATCTCGCTCAGCGATCGCGGTCCCGACAGCGCCGGCATTGCCATCTATGGCGCGCCTTCCAAAAATGAGGCCAAGATCACCATCCAGTCGGCCAAGCCGGACCGCGATTTCCGCGGCCTCGAGGCGGAGCTCGCCAAGGCCATCGGCACGCCGGTGACGATCGCGGTGAAATCCACCCATGCGGTCGTCAGGACCACGCCCGCCAAGATCGATGAAGCGCGCGAAACCATCCAGACGCTGCGCCCCGACATCCGCATCATGGGCGCCGGCGACGTTGTCGAGATCTACAAGGAAGTCGGCCTGCCCGAGGCGGTCGTCGATCGCTTCGATGTCCGCAAGATGACCGGCACGCATGGCATTGGTCATACCCGGATGGCGACGGAATCGGCCGTGACGACAATGGGCGCGCATCCGTTCTCGACCGGCGCCGACCAGTGCCTTGTGCACAATGGCTCGCTGTCGAACCACAACAATGTCCGCCGCGAGCTGATCCGCGAAGGCATGACCTTCGAGACCGAAAACGACACCGAGGTTGCTGCCGCCTATCTCTCGTCGCAGATGGCGCATGGCAAGAATCTCGGCGAGGCGCTGGAAGGCACGCTCTCCGACCTCGACGGCTTCTTCACCTTCGTCGTCGGCACCAAGAACGGCTTTGGCGTGGTGCGCGATCCGATCGCCTGCAAGCCCGCCGTGATGGCCGAGACCGACCAGTATGTCGCCTTCGGCTCGGAATATCGCGCGCTGACCAAACTGCCCGGCATAGACAATGCGAGGGTCTGGGAACCCGAGCCCGCAACCGTCTATTTCTGGGAGCATTGAGTTCATGCCGGCGACCACGCTTTCAAAGACCGCGGCGCACGACCCTCGAGTCTTCGATCTCGACCAGCTGTCGTTACGCGAACTCAACCAGGCGCTGCACAATCTGGCGCCCGGCTCGAACGAAACGGCATGGGAAGTGCTGAACCCGAAAGGCAGCCACTCGGTCGCCGTCGGCGTCGACCAGCCTGTTGCCATCGATGTGCGCGGCAGCGTCGGCTATTACTGCGGCGGCATGAATTCCGGCAGCACCATTACCGTGCATGGCTCGGCAGGCCCTGGCGTCGGCGAGAACATGATGTCGGGCTCGATCACCATCAAAGGCGACGCCAGCCAGTATGCCGGCGCCACCGGCAAGGGCGGCCTGCTGGTCATCGAAGGCAATGCCTCGTCGCGCTGCGGCATCTCGATGAAAGGCATCGACATCGTCGTGCACGGCAATATCGGCCACATGTCGGCTTTCATGGCGCAGTCGGGCAATCTGGTGGTGCTGGGTGATGCCGGCGACGCGCTGGGCGATTCCATCTACGAGGCGCGGCTCTTCGTGCGCGGCAAGGTCGACAGCTTGGGTGCCGACTGTATCGCCAAGGAGATGAGGGCCGAGCATCTGGAATTGCTGCAGGGCCTGCTCGACCGCGCCGGCGTGACCGGCGTCAAGCCGGCGGAGTTCAAGCGCTACGGCTCGGCGCGTACCCTCTACAATTTCAATATCGACAACGCCGACGCGTATTGAGGCAGCATGACCTACAGGAACCCGCCGACGACGCCGCGCAAATCCGCGACCTTCGACGACTATACGCTTTCCGAAATCCGCCGCGCCGCGGCGACCGGCATCTATGATATCCGTGGCGCCGGCGCCAAGCGCAAGCTGCCGCATTTCGACGACCTGTTGTTTCTCGGCGCCTCGATCTCGCGCTATCCGCTCGAAGGCTATCGGGAGCGCTGCGACACATCGGTCGTGCTGGGCTCGCGCCATGCCAAGAAGCCGATCGAGCTGAAGATCCCGATCACCATCGCCGGCATGAGCTTTGGCTCGCTGTCCGGTCCGGCCAAGGAAGCGCTCGGACGCGGCGCGACCCTGTCGGGCACCTCGACCACGACGGGCGACGGCGGCATGACCGAGGAAGAGCGCGGCCATTCCAAGCAGCTGGTCTATCAATACCTGCCGTCGCGCTATGGCATGAACCTGCGCGATCTGCGCCGTGCCGATGCGATCGAAGTCGTCGTCGGCCAGGGCGCCAAGCCGGGTGGCGGCGGCATGCTGCTTGGCCAGAAGATTTCCGACCGCGTCGCCGAAATGCGCACGCTGCCGAAGGGCATCGACCAGCGCTCGGCCTCGCGCCATCCGGACTGGACGGGTCCCGACGATCTCGAGATCAAGATCCTCGAATTGCGCGAAATCACAGACTGGGAAAAGCCGATCTACGTCAAGGTCGGCGGTGCCCGGCCCTATTACGATACCGCGCTTGCGGTGAAGGCCGGCGCCGATGTCGTCGTCGTCGACGGCATGCAGGGCGGCACCGCAGCCACCCAGGAAGTGTTCATCGAAAATGTCGGCATGCCGACGCTTGCCTGCATCAGGCCGGCGGTGCAGGCGCTGCAGGATCTCGGCATGCACCGCAAGGTGCAGCTGATCGTCTCCGGCGGCATCCGCAACGGCGCCGATGTCGCCAAGGCGCTGGCGCTCGGCGTCGACGCGGTCTCGATCGGCACGGCGGCACTCGTCGCGCTCGGCGACAATGACCCGCGCTGGGAGGCGGAGTACAACGAGCTCGGCACCACGGCCGGCGCCTATGACGACTGGCACGAGGGGCGCGACCCCGCAGGCATCACCACGCAGGATCCCGAACTGATGAAGCGGGTCGATCCGGTCGCCGCCGGACGCCGGCTGGCGAACTACCTCAAGGTGATGACGCTTGAAGCTCAAACGATCGCCCGCGCGTGCGGCAAGAACAGCCTGCACAATCTCGAACCCGAGGACCTCGTCGCCCTGACGATCGAGGCCGCCGCCATGGCCGGCGTGCCGCTGGCCGGCACCAACTGGATACCGGGGAAGAACGGCTTCTAATCAATGAAGGGCCGAAGCCCGCATACTCTGGGGCCAACAATCGACAAAAATGGGGAACTAGCGTGGCAACTGATCTTGCAGAATTCGCAAGGGCGAAAAACGTCAAATATTTCATGATTTCCTACACTGACCTGTTCAGTGGCCAGCGTGCCAAGCTGGTGCCGGCGCAGGCGATATCAGACATGCAGAAGGACGGCGCCGGCTTTGCCGGGTTCGCCACCTGGCTGGACCTGACGCCGGCGCATCCCGACATGCTGGCGGTTCCGGATCCGGATTCGGTGATCCAGCTGCCGTGGAAGCCTGAGGTCGCCTGGGTCGCGGCCAACTGCATCATGGACGACAAGGAGGTCGACCAGGCGCCGCGCAACACGCTGAAGCGGCTGATCGCGGAAGCCGCCAGCGACGGCATGCACGTCAAGACCGGCGTCGAGGCCGAGTTCTTCCTGATCTCGCCGGACGGCAAAACGATTTCCGACGAATACGACACGGCCTCGAAGCCCTGCTACGACCAGCAAGCGGTGATGCGCCGCTATGACGTCATTGCCGAGATCTGCGACCACATGCTGGCGCTCGGCTGGGGCGCCTACCAGAACGACCACGAGGACGCCAACGGCCAGTTCGAGATGAACTGGGCCTTCGACGACGCGCTGGCGACCGCCGACAAGCACTCGTTCTTCAAGTTCATGGTCAAGTCGATCGCCGAGAAGCATGGCCTGCGCGCGACCTTCATGCCGAAACCCTTCCAGGGGCTTACCGGCAATGGCTGCCATGCCCATATCTCGGTCTGGGACAAGGCCGGCAAGACCAACGTCTTCGCCGACAATTCGATGGAGCTTGGCCTGTCGGCCAAGGGCAGGAATTTCCTCGGCGGCATCATGAAGCACGCCTCCGCGCTGGCCGCCATCACCAACCCGACGGTCAATTCCTACAAGCGCATCAACGCGCCGCGCACCATTTCGGGCGCCACCTGGGCGCCGAACACGGTCACCTGGACCGGCAACAACCGGACCCACATGGTGCGCGTGCCCGGCCCCGGCCGCTTCGAGCTGCGGCTGCCGGATGGTGCTGCCAACCCTTATCTGCTGCAGGCGGTTATCATCGCCGCCGGCCTCGACGGCATCCGCTCGAAGGCCGATCCCGGCAAGCGCTATGACATCGACATGTACCAGAACGGACACACTGTGAAGGGCGCGCCGAAGCTGCCACTCAACCTCCTCGACGCCTTGCGCGAATTCGACAAGGACAAATCGCTCAAGGCGGCGCTGGGTGAGGAATTCTCGTCGGCCTACCTAAAGCTGAAGCACCAGGAATGGAATTCCTATGCTTCGCACTTCACGCAATGGGAGCGCGACCACACGCTGGATATCTGACCACCAGCGCGGTGCGAGCGACCTCGGAATGAACTTATGAAATATTCTATCTTCTCGCTCGCCCGCGCCGCCCTGTCCGGCCACAAGAACTGGCAGCGCACCTGGCGCGACGCCACGCCGAAGGATCGCTACGACGTGGTGATCATCGGCGGCGGCGGCCACGGACTTGCCACCGCCTGGTTCCTCGCCAGCGAGTACGGCATCAAGAATGTCGCCGTACTCGAAAAAGGCTGGATCGGCTCCGGCAATGCCGGCCGCAACACCACCATCATCCGCTCCAATTACGGCCTGCCCGGCAACACCGGCTTCTACGAATTGTCGATGAAGCTGTGGGAGCGGATGGAGCAGGACCTCAACTACAATGCAATGGTCAGCCAGCGCGGCGTCATCAACCTCTACCACTCCGACGCACAGCGCGACGCTTATGCGCGGCGCGGCAACACCATGCGCATCAACGGCATCGACGCCGAACTGCTCGACCTCGCTGCCGTCAAGAAGATGATACCGTTCCTGAACTTCGACAATGCACGCTTTCCCGTGCAAGGCGGACTGTTGCAGCGGCGCGGCGGCACGGCGCGGCACGACGCCGTGGTCTGGGGCTATGCGCACGCGGCAAGCGCGCTCGGTGTCGACATCATCCAGAACTGCGAAGTCACCGGGTTCACCCGCGACACCAACGGCAAGGTGACCGGCGTCGAGACCTCGCGCGGCAGGATCGGCGCCGGCAAGGTCGGCATGGCGGTTGCCGGCAGTTCCTCGCGCGTCGCGGCAATGGCCGGCCTGCGCCTGCCCATCGAAAGCCATGTGCTGCAGGCCTTCGTCTCCGAGGCAATCAAGCCGCTCATCCCTGGTGTCATGACCTTCGGCGCCGGCCATTTCTATGTCAGCCAATCCGACAAGGGCGGCCTGGTCTTCGGCGGCGACATAGACGGCTACAATTCCTACGCCCAGCGCGGCAACATGCCAGTGATGGAGGACGTCTGCGAGGGCGGTATGGCGCTGATGCCGATGATCGGCCGCGTGCGCCTGCTGCGCCAGTGGGGCGGCATCATGGACATGTCGATGGACGGCTCGCCGATCATCGACAAGACGCCGGTCGACGGGCTCTATCTCAACGCCGGCTGGTGCTATGGCGGCTTCAAGGCGACGCCGGGCTCCGGCTTTGTCTTTGCCCACCTTCTGGCCCGCGATGAATCGCACGAAGAGGCCGCACGGTTCCGCCTCGACCGGTTTCGGACCGGCGCCATGATCGACGAAAAGGGCCAGGGCGCCCAACCGAACCTGCATTGAAGGCGGTTTAGAAGAAAATGCGCATTGTCTGTCCCTTCTGCGGCGAACGCGAACTCGGCGAGTTCACCTATCTCGGCGACGCCAAGCCTGTGCGGCCCGAAGCCGGCGCCTCGGAAGACGAGGTCTTCGACTATGTCTATCTGCGCGACAATGTCGCCGGACAGACCAGCGAACACTGGTACCATGGCGGCGGCTGCCGGGCCTGGCTGAAAGTCACCCGCAACTCGCTGACGCACGAGATTTCGTCGGTCGAACCGGCGGCGGGTGCCGGCGCCGCGAAAGTCGGTGCGTGATGGCCGGCGCGCAGACACACCGGCTCGGCAATCGCGGTCTCATCGACCGCTCGGCGCCGCTGAACTTCCGTTTCGACGGCAAGGCTTTCTCCGGCTTCCAGGGCGATACGCTCGCCTCGGCGCTGATCGCCAATGGCGTCAAGCTGGTCGGCCGCTCGTTCAAATACCATCGCCCGCGCGGCATTCTCACCGCCGGTTCGGAAGAACCCAACGCGCTGGTCGAGCTGCGCACCGGCGCACGGCGCGAGCCGAACACCAAGGCGACGACAGCCGAACTCTATGAAGGGCTGGAAGCCGCCAGCCAGAACCGCTGGCCATCGCTGCGCCACGATGTGATGTCGGTGAACCAGCTGTTCGCGCCGATCTTCGTTGCCGGCTTCTACTACAAGACCTTCATGTGGCCGGCGAAATTCTGGGAAGCGATCTACGAGCCGGCGATCCGTCGCGCCGCCGGCCTTGGCCGCGCCGCAGGCGTCGCCGATCCGGACCACTACGACAAGGCATGGGCGCATTGCGATGTGCTGATCGCCGGCTCCGGCCCGGCCGGTCTGGCCGCGGCATTGGCAGCCGGCCGCGCTGGTGCCCGCGTCATCCTGTGCGAAGAGGATTTTGTCCCCGGCGGCCGCCTGCTGTCGGATGGCGGCACGATCGATGGTGTGCCGGCAGCCGAATGGCTGTCGCGGACGCTGACTGAACTGGCTGATATGCCGGACGTCCGCATCATGACCCGCACGGCACTATTCGGCGTCTACGATGGCGGTACCTATGGCGCGATCGAGCGGGTCAACGACCACCTGCCCTCGCCGCCTCAGCATCAGGTGCGCCAGCGGCTGTGGCGGATCGTGGCCAAGCGTTGCGTTGTCGCGGCCGGCGCCATCGAACGGCCGATCGTCTTTGCCGGCAACGACACGCCCGGTGTGATGATGGCGTCCGCCATGCGCACCTATGTCGCGCGCTATGCGGCGACACCGGCCAAACGCATCGCGCTGTTCACCAACAATGAGGATGGCTGGCGCACGGTCGAGACTGCACTCGGTGCCGGCCTACAGATCGCGGCGGTCATCGATGCACGGTCCGAAGTGTCGCCGGCGCATCGTTCGCTGGCCTCCAAGGGCGGCTTCCCGGTGCTGCATGGTTCCGTCAGTGGCGTCGATGGCGGCAAGGATGGCGTCAGGAAAATCGCGGTGTCGCTCACCGGCGGCGCGCGCGCCGAGGTCGAAGCGGACGGGCTCGCCGTTTCCGGCGGCTGGAACCCGGCGGTCGGGCTGACCTCCTTCCATCGCGGTCGGCCAGCGTGGCGTGACGACATCTCCGCCTTCGTGCCCGACGGCGCGCCTCCCGGCATGGTCGCCGCCGGCGCCGCCAATGGCGATTTCGGCCTCGGCGCCTGCCTGAGCCAGGGATTTGCCGCCGGCGCGGCAGCGGCGCGTGACACGGGACATGGCGGCACAGTGGGTACCGCGCCTTCCGCCGACGACGAGGCATTCTCGCTGACGCCGCTCTGGCACGTCGCCGGCAAGGGCAAGGCTTTTGTCGATTACCAGCACGACGTCACCGCCTCTGACATCGAACTGGCGCAACGCGAAGGCTTTGAATCCGTCGAACACCTGAAGCGCTACACGACGCTCGGCATGGCCACCGACCAGGGCAAGACCTCTAATGTCGCCGGCCTTGCCATCATGGCCGCGGTCAGCGGCCGTTCGATCCCCGAGACTGGCACGACGATCTACCGGCCGCCTTACGTGCCGGTCGCCATCGGCGCCTTCGCCGGCCATCACCGCGACGAGACGTTCCATGCGACGCGGCTGACGCCGTCGCACCACTGGGCCGTGGAACAAGGTGCTGTCTTCGTCGACACCGGCCTGTGGAAGCGGGCACAGTGGTACCCCCGCGCGGGCGAGAAGGACTGGCTGGAATCGGTGACCCGCGAGGTCAAGGCGGTGCGCGGTGGCGTCGGCTTCTGCGATGTCTCGACGCTCGGCAAGATCGACGTGCACGGCCCCGATGCCGGCGCCTTCCTGGATCGCGTCTACATCAACACCTTCTCCAGCCTCGCAGTTGGCAAGGCGCGCTATGGGCTGATGCTGCGCGAGGACGGCATCGTCTATGACGACGGCACGACGTCGCGGCTGGCCGAGGACCATTATTTCCTGACCACCACCACGGCCAAGGCCGGGCTGGTGATGCAGCATCTCGAATTCTGCCGCCAGGTGCTGTTCCCGGAGCTCGACGTGCAGCTCACTTCCGTCTCCGACCAGTGGGCGCAATTCTCGATCGCCGGGCCGAAGACACGCGACCTGCTGAGGGAAATCGTCGATCCGACCGAGGACCTTTCCAACGAAGGCTTTCCATTCATGGGCGCGCGCGAAGTAGCACTTCGCGGGGGCCTGAGGGCAAGGCTGTTCCGCATCTCGTTCTCAGGCGAGATGGCTTTCGAGATTTCGGTGCCGGCGCGCTTTGGCGATGCCATGGCGCGCAATTTGATGCTGGCCGGAGCGCCATTCGGCGTGACGCCTTACGGCACCGAGGCGCTCGGTGTCATGCGCGTTGAAAAGGGTCACGTCGCCGGACCGGAACTGAGCGGCACGACGACAGCCGCCGATCTTTGCCTCGGCAAAATGATGTCGACCAAGAAGGATTTCATCGGCCGCGTGATGGCCGGACGCGAGGCACTGATCGCCCCGGATCGCCAGGTCGTGGTCGGCATCAAGCCGACCGACAAGGGCCGCCGCTTGCGCTCTGGCGCGCACATCATCCCGAAGGGTCAGACGCCCGGCCCCGGCAACGACCAGGGCTATGTCACCTCGGTCTGCTTCTCGCCGACGTTGGATCAGTGGATCGGGCTCGCGCTTGTCGAACGCGGCCGCGAGCGCATCGGCGAGATCGTCCACGCGCATGATCCATTGCGCGGCGAAGACTACGATGTCGAACTCTGCAATCCCGTCTTCTACGATCCGGATGGAGGGCGTCAGCGTGGTTGATTTTTCCTGGACTCCCCGCAGTCCGCTTGAAAAAGCGCTTGTCACCGGTGCGCATGGTGCACGCGGTATCGAGGCTGGCGTCTCGCTGACCGAGGTTCGCAATTTTGATCCGATCCAGGTGATGGCGCGGCGCGGCAAAGGAGCCGAACTGGCAAAGGCGACTAGGACCCGCTTCGGCATCGCGGCACCGGATGCGCCGAAGGCGGTACAAACTCCGGATGCCACGCTGATCTGGTCGGGGCCGGATCAGTTCTTGATCCTGTCGAAAAGTGGCAAGCACACGATGTGGACGCTGGCGCCGGCATTCACCGGTCCCGCTTCGCTATCGGACCAGTCGCATGCACGCGCGTTGATCAGCGTTTCCGGAATCCAGGCGCGCGCCATGCTCGCCAAGCTGTCGTCGATCGACCTGCATGCCGCCTCGTTTCCGATTGGTGCCGCTGCTGCGACGTCGATGGACCACACCAGCGTCACGCTCTGGCGCGGGAATGATCGGCCGGATGGCCTGGCGGTGTTCAACCTCCTGGTGTTCGCGACCTTTGCCGAAAGCCTTTGGCATACGATGCTCGACTCGGCTGCGGAGTACGGCGTTACGGTCAGCCATTCCGAGGATTTCGAATAGCGTTTGCGCGCGCCCCACCTTCTCCCTTGGGGGAGAAGGGAAGAAGTGCGCTTCGCCTTGCCAAACGCACGCGCACTGCTATTCTTACCGCTAAAATAATTTCACACACAGGCAAACTTGTTTCTCGAACCGCAAGGCTGAGATGAGCCAGTCGCCCTACCCCGCAATTGCCGCCGGACCGCCGCGGCCGAGCCTCATCCTGAGGCCCGGCCAGATCGCGCTGCCGCCGGGCATGGAGCGTTATACGATCCATGGCAATGGCGCGGTGCTCATCGATATCATGGCCGGCGACACGATCACCGTGCGCAATGTCGAGGGTGGCCAGGCCTGCGAGTTGCTGGCCTGGGACAGGACCGGCGCGACCGATCCCGGCATTTTCGGTGAAGCATCGGACAGCAACGCTGCCGGCATCAAGGCGCTGCTCATAGAGGACGACGACAGCCTCGCATCGCTACGGAGCGGGCTCGCGCGCCGGCAGGTGCAGCTTGACCATGCCAAGGCGGTGCGGGTGTTCGGCGCCACTACGCCTGCCGGTACAGAACAAACATTCACGGTCACGCGTGACGGCTCGATGCTGATTGCGGCCCCCGGCGGGCCGATGCTGGTCGACGGTCACGACACGGCGACGCCGCTGACCGCCATCGTTCGCCGCGCCACGATCCGCCCGGCGGCGAAATCGCTGTTGGCGGACCCGCTGGCCGACCCGGTGCTCGATTTGCGTGTCCATTCGGCGACGGCGGAGGCCTATTTCGTCAAGGCCGGTGACTATCTGCAGATCATCGATGTCGACGGCCGCCAGTGCACCGACTTCCAGTGCTTTTCGGCGCGCAAGCTGGACAGGGGACTGGATCATCCGCTCGACGTGACGACAACGCGCACGCTGATGGGTGCGAGCTACCCGATGCCCGGCCTGCATTCCAAATACTATGACCAGGACATGGAGCCGCTGGTCGAGGTGGTGCAGGACACATGCGGTCGGCACGACGCCTTCGCGCTCGCCTGCGCCGCCAAATATTACGACGACATCGGCTATCCCGGCCACACCAACTGCTCTGAGAACTTTAATCGCGCGTTGTTGGACAAAGGCGTCACGCCCCGCGCCGGCTGGATGGCGATCAACTTCTTCTTCAACACCGCGATCGACGCGCATGGCGTCATGGTGTCCGACGAGCCGTGGTCGCGGGCGGGCGACTACGTGCTGCTGCGGGCGCTCACCGACATCGTCTGCGTTTCCTCCGCCTGCCCCGACGACACGACGCCGGCCAATGGCTGGAACCCGACCGACATCCATGTGCGGACCTATTCCGGCCAGCACAAATTCTCGCGAGCGATCGCCAGACGCATGACGCCCGATTCGGAACCGAAAATGACCCGCGAGACAGCTTTTCATTCGAGCTTTGCCAAGCACACCCGCAACTTCGGCGAGTACAGGGGCTATTGGCTGGCCAATTCCTTCGCCAAGGACGGGCCGATCGCCGAATACTGGGCCTGCCGGCAGGACGCGGTGATCATGGACCTGTCGCCGCTGCGCAAGTTCGAGGTTACCGGTCCGGATTCCGAAGCGCTGCTGCAATACACGCTGACCCGCGAGGTCAAGAAGCTGGGCGTCGGCCAGGTGGTCTACTCGGCGATGTGCTACGAGCATGGCGGCATGGTCGACGACGGCACCCTGCTGCGGCTCGGCAAGGACAATTTCCGCTGGGTCGGCGGCGACGATCTGTCCGGCGAATGGCTGCGCGAGACGGCCGCCAAGCTGGGTCTCAACGTGCTGGTGCGCTCGTCGACCGACCAGATGCACAATGTCGCCGTGCAGGGTCCGAAGAGCCGCGACATCCTGCGAGAAGTGATCTGGACTTCGCCATTGCAGCCATCGATCGACGAACTCGAATGGTTCCGCTTCGCCGTCGCCCGCATTGGTGGCGGCAACGGCATTCCGGTCGTGGTCTCGCGCACCGGCTATACCGGCGAGCTCGGCTACGAGATCTGGTGCCATCCGCGCGACGCCGAAAAAGTGTTCGACGCCATCTGGGAAGCCGGCCAGTCGCATGGACTGAAGCCGATGGGGCTGCAGGCGCTGGACATGGTGCGCATCGAGGCCGGGCTGATCTTCGCCGGCTACGAATTCTCCGACCAGACCGACCCGTTCGAGGCCGGCATCGGCTTCACCGTGCCGCTGAAGAGCAAGACCGACGATTTCATCGGCCGCGAAGCGCTGATCCGCCGCAAGGAGCACCCGCAGACGAAGCTGGTCGGCCTCGACATCGAGGCCAATGTCGACGTCGGCCATGGCGATTGCGTGCATGTCGGCCGCGCCCAGATCGGCGTGGTCACGTCGGGCATGCGTTCTCCGATGCTGAACAAGACCATCGCGCTGGCCAGGCTCGACGTCACCCATTCAGCTGTCGGTACCGAGGTCGAGATCGGCAAGCTCGACGGCCATGCCAAGCGGCTGCCGGCGCGCGTCGTCGCCTTCGCCCACTACGATCCGCAAAAGACCAAACCACGCTCCTGACGGCCTTCCTCCCAAGACAGTGAGGCCGTGCTGGCAGTTCGTGATAGGAATTTTTTCTTGACCTGCTGAGGGCAGCTATGCTACATATTCGTCCATGGTGCTGATTTGCGCCGCGACCCGCCTCCGGCGGGTTTTTCGTTTCCAGACCCCTGGTCCTTTTCCGAACAATCCTGCCCGCCAGTGTGAAGCTGACATGTTTCGCAAGCGGGATGTGCACGGCGCGACAATTCGCTTGACCTGAAAGCGCGCCGGATCAATCTTCACTGTTAAGAAAAAAATACGACTGAGTGGAAACACCGGCAGTCGAACAATGCATGCGTCGATGGTGAAGCCTCGCGAAGCCGCGGCGGTCACGAACGGGGAACATCAAAATGGGGAACAAAGACATATGAGCACGATAGTGACTGTCCTGGAGCCGCTTGCCGAAGGCAAGTTGCACCGAAATATCGACTGGCGCGGCGCCTTCTGGGTGGCGAGCGGTGTGCCTGCCCTCGTCCTGTTCTCGATCGGCGGCATTGCCGGCACGACCGGCACGCTGGCCTTCGCGATCTGGATCTTCTCCATGATCATGGGCTTCCTGCAATCCTTCACCTATGCCGAAATCGCCGGCCTGTTTCCGAACAAGTCGGGCGGCGCGTCGATCTACGGCGCCACCGCATGGCTGCGCTATTCCAAGTTCATCGCGCCGCTGTCGGTGTGGTGCAACTGGTTCGCCTGGTCGCCGGTGCTATCGCTCGGCTGCTCGATCGCCGCCGCCTATATCCTCAACGCGTTGGCGCCGGTGCCGCTGTTCACCGATGCCTCGCCCGAAGTCGTCGCCTATATCGCCGCGCATGCCGGGACGAGTGCCGCCGACGCCATCACGGCGGTGACCGCCGCGGCAACGCCGGTGATCCGCAACTGGACGCTCTACAGCCACACGCTGGGGCCGGTCTCGTTCACCCTCAACGCGACCTTCTTCATCGGTGCGGTGCTGATGCTGATCATCTTCGCCATCCAGCATCGCGGCATCCTCGGCACTGCCAACGTGCAGAAATATATCGGCCTGCTGGTCATCATTCCGATGCTGATCGTCGGCGTGGTGCCGATCGTCACCGGCCAGATCAACTGGGCGAATTTCTCGCCGCTGGTGCCGCTGGCGGCCGCCTATGCGCCCGAACCCGGCGCCTGGAACATTGCCGGCTGGACGCTGGTGCTTGGCGGCATGTTCATCGCCGCTTGGTCGACCTACGGTTTCGAGACCGCCGTCTGCTACACCTCGGAGTTCAAGAACCCGGGCACCGACACGTTCAAGGCGATCTTCTATTCCGGCCTTTTGTGCATGCTGCTGTTCATCCTGGTGCCGTTCACCTTCCAGGGCGTGCTTGGCCTCAACGGCATGCTGGCGACACCGATCGTCGACGGCTCCGGTGTCGCCGACGCGCTGGCCGGCATGGTCGGCGGCGGCGCACTGATCCACAGCCTCTTGGTGATGCTGATGATCCTGGCTCTGGTTCTGTGCATCATGACCGCCATGGCAGGCTCTTCGCGCACGCTCTACCAGGGCTCGGTCGATGGCTGGCTGCCGCGCTATCTCAGCCATGTCAACGAACATGGCGCGCCGACGCGGGCAATGTGGACCGATCTCGTCTTCAACCTGATCGTGCTGGCCATCGCCTCTGCCGACGCGACGAGCTTCTTCTTCATCCTCGCCGTGTCGAACTGCGGCTATATCATCTTCAACTTCCTCAACCTCAACGCCGGCTGGATCCACCGCATCGACAACGGCCATATCGCCCGGCCCTGGAAAGCACCGAGCTGGTTGCTCGGCGTCGGCGCGATCTTCGCCTATGTCAACATGATCTTCATGGGCGCCGGCGCCAAGGTGTGGAACCCGATGGCGCTGTGGGCCGGCCTGATCACCGCGGCCCTGATCATCCCGGTGTTCTGCTTCCGCCACTATATCCAGGACAAGGGCAAGTTCCCCGACCACATGCTGGCCGATCTCGGCATGACGGGGGCCGACCTCTCGGTCAAAAAGGCGGGCATGCTGCCTTATCTGACGCTGGTCGCCGGCGTGGTGGTGATGCTGCTCGCCAACTGGTTCTTCGTCATCTGACCTCGTAAAAGTGAAAAGGATCGGGCGCGCTTCGGCGCGCCCGATCCTTTTCGACTGGCGTGATCGATCTATTCGGCGGCCAGCGCCAATTGCGGCTTTTCGGCTTCCTGGCTCAGTTCCAGATCGTCCGTCCGGCCCTCCGCCCCGCGCTTCTTCGGCTCCCGGCCGAAGAACAGGGCGTAACCGGCCGGCAGGACCAGGATGGTCAGCACCGTGGCAACCAGGATGCCGCCCATCATGGCGTAGGCAAGCGGACCCCAGAAGACGCCGCGCGAGATCGGGATCAGCGCCAGTACCGCCGTCAGCGCCGTCAGCGTGATCGGCCGGAAACGGCGAACGGCCGAACCGATGATCGCCTCGTAGCGGTCCATGCCCGCGGCGATGTCCTGGTCGATCTGGTCGACCAGGATGATCGAGTTGCGCATGATGATGCCGAGCAGCGCGATGACGCCGAGAATGGCGACGAAGCCGAACGGCGCGCCGCTGATCAAGAGTGCCGCGGCAGCACCGATAATGCCAAGCGGACCGGTCGCCAGCACCAGCATCGCCTTGCCGAAGTTCTGCAGCTGGATCATCAAAAGCACGACGATGACGGCCAGCATGATCGGCGCCTTGGCGGCGATCGAAGCTTGGCTTTCCGCCGAATCCTCCGCACCGCCCTGGATCTCGACCTTGTAGCCGGGCGCCAATCCGTCACGCAGGCCCTGCATATCCTTGTACAGTTTGGTGACGACGTCATTGGACTGCACGCCGTCGGGCAGCGTTGCCCGCACACTGATGGTCGGCAGACGGTCGCGGCGCCACTCGATGCCTTGCTCCAGCACCGGCACCACCTTGGCAACCTGCGACAGCGGCACGAAGCCACCGAAGTCGGTCGGGATATAGACCGAGTCGACCGAGGACAGCAGGCTGCGGCTGGCATCCGGCTCGCGGGCGACGATGGACACCGTCTCCTCGCCGTCGCGGAAGTCGTCGAGCGGCGCGCCGGACATCGCCGCCTGCAGCATCTGGCGGATGCGCTGCGAGGTGACGCCGAGTGCGCGGGCACGATCCTGGTCGATGACCAGCTTCATCGCCGGAACCGGCTCCAGCCAGTCATCATGCACGGCGCCAAGCAGCGGATCCTCGCGGAACTTCGCCTTCACCTGGTCGGCGATGCGGCGCACCTCCTGGCGATCCGGCCCCATGACGCGCATCTGCACCGGCCAGCCGGTCGGCGGGCCGAGGAACAGACGATCGACTTTGGCACGGATGGATGGGAAGTCTTGCGCCAGGACGGTGCGCAACTTGACGATCAGCCGTTCGCGGGCCGGTTCGTCATTAGCCATGACGAGCAGCTGGGCGAAGTTGGGGTTGCTCAGCTGCTGGTCGAGCGGCAGGAAGAAGCGCGGCGCGCCTTCGCCGATATAGGTGGCGATGAAACGCTTGTCCTTGTCGTCCATCATCTTGGTTTCGAGCGCCTTGGCCTGCGCCTCGACTTCCTTGATGCTGGTGCCTTCCGGCAGCCAAAGGTCGACAAGGATTTCCGGCCGCGACGATTGCGGGAAGAAGTTCTGCGGAATGAACTGGAAAGCCCACAGGCTGGTGCCGAAGGTGACCAGCGTCATCACCAGGACGATGATGCGATGGCGCACGGCCCAGCCGACGGTAGCACGAAGCCGGCGGTAGAAACGTGTGTCGAAGACATCGTGATGGCTGCCGGCATGCTTGCGCTGCTTGAGGATCATGTTGCCGAGCCATGGCGTGAAATAGACCGCGACGAACCAGGAGACGATCAGCGCGATGCCGACGACATAGAACAGGGTGCGGACATATTCGCCGGCGGTCGAGGCCGCGAAGCCGACCGGAATGAAGCCGGCCGTGGTGATCAGCGTGCCGGTCAGCATCGGGAAGGCGGTCGAGGCATAGGCGAAGCTCGCCGCCTCGACCTTGACCATCCCCTCCTCCAGTTTGCGCTCCATCATCTCGACGACGATCATCGCGTCGTCGACCAGAAGACCGAGCGCGATGATCAGCGCGCCGAGCGAGATGCGCTGCAGGTCGATGCCGAGTTCGTACATGATGGCGAAGGTCGCAGCCAGCACCAGCGGGATGGCGATGGCGATGACCAGGCCGGAACGCCAGCCTATCGACAGGAACGAGACGACGAGCACGATCAGCAGCGCTTCGCCAAGCGCATGCATGAACTCGGCCACCGCATCGGTGACGACGCCGGGCTGGTCGGAGATCTGGTCGACCGCAGCGCCGTAGGGCAGCGCCTCTTCGAAGCGCTTGTAGGTGGCCTCGACATCCTTGCCGACGTCGGTAACCTTGAAGCCCTTGGCCATGACGACGCCCAACTGCACGCTGTCGTGACCGTTGAAGCGGTATTTGCGCTGGAACGGATCTTCCAGCCCCGAGGTCACCGTGGCGATGTCGCCCAGCCTTGTGACCTGTCCGCCGGCGCGCAGGCGCAGGTTCCGGATATCCTCGACCTTGCCGACATCGCCCTCGACGGAGATGCGTACCGAGTTGGTGCCGGTATCGACGGAGCCGGCCGGGTCGACATTGTTCTGTCCCTTGATCGCATTCTGCAGATCGGTCAGCGTCAGGCCGCGTTCGGCCAGGGCCTTGGACGAGACGTCGATATAGAGCTTTTCCGGCTGGTCGCCGATGATGACGGCCTTCTCGACGCCGGGCGTCGTCAAAAGCATGTCACGCGCCTGGATGGCGAACTTCTTCAGCTCGGGATAGCTGAAGCCATCGCCGCTGATCGAATGCAGCGTGATGAAGGTGTCGCCGAACTCGTCGTTGAAATAGGGGCCGAGCAGACCTTGCGGCAAGTCACCGGCAATGTCACCGACCTTCTTGCGCACCTGGTAGAAAGCGTCCGTCACCTCGGCGGTGTTGGTGTCGCCCTTGATCTGCACAGTGATGATGGCGCTGCCGGCGCGGGTGAAGGAGCGCACGAAATCGAGATGCGGCGTTTCCTGCAGCTTGCGTTCGATCTTGTTGACGACCTGGTCTTCCATCTCCTTGATCGAGGAGCCCGGCCAGATCGCCTGGACGACCATGATCCGGAAGGTGAAATCGGGATCTTCCTTCTGGCCCATACGCATCAGGCCGAGCGCGCCGGAAATGATGATCAGGCCGAACAGGAACCGCGCAACGGCGGGATGGCCGATTGCCCAGCGCGACAGGTTGAAGGGCCGCTTCTCTTCCGTGGAATTGGTCATCGACGCTGGTCCATCTATCTAGCGCAACAAAATCGAGGGTTCGTAGTGGCTTCCGGGCGGCAAGGCTCTCCGAGAGGAGAAACGCTCATCGCGGTGGGACGCGAAATCGATGTGGGGGTTACATCAATCGAGCGTCTCGGTCGGGCGCCTGCCGCCCGGAAACCAGCGACTGCGGGAACGCGCAGCCGGTTGTCTGTCGTCAGCGCACCTGCTTGGCGTCGCCGTCTGCCGCGGATGCCGATTGCAGCGCCGTCTCACCGGCGAGCTTCACCTTCAGGTTTTCGGTCATGAATTGCGTGCCGGCGGCGACCACGACATCGCCGGGGTTCAAACCCTCTGCGACACGCACCCCATCGGCGGCGAATTCGGCGACCTTGATCGGACGGGCATGAACGGTGTCGGCGCCACGATTGACGGTCCAGACGATCGATTGCGTGCCTTGCTCGGCCAGTGCGCTCAGCGGGATCGAGACCAGCTGCCGCTCATTGGCCGCCGAGGCTTCGATGCTGGCGGTCATGCCGAGCAGCACACGCGGATCGTTGGGCAGGCTGACGCGGACGGCAAAGGTGCGTGACTGCGGATCGGCGCTGCCGGCGACTTCGCGGACCTTGCCATCGAGCGCCAGCGCATCGTCGGACCAGAAGCCCGCCTTGACGGCCTTGCCCGGCTTGAATTCGGCGATTTCCATTTCGGGAACGGCGATCAGCACTTCCTTTTCGCCGTCGACAGCGACAGTAACAACCGGCGTGCCGGAACCGACCACCTGGCCGACGTCGGCGCTGACCGTGGTGACGATGCCATCCCTGTCGGCCTTGAGATCGGTATAACCGACCTGGTTCTTCGCCTGAGCAAGTGTCGAAAGGGCGGAATCACGCGTGGCGACCGCTTGGTCATAGGTCAAGGTCGCCTGTTCGAGTTGTGATTTCGGGGCAAAATTCTTGGCAAAAAGCTGCTCGGCACGCTTGCGGGCAAGCTCCACGGTCTCGACCTGCCGCTCGGCGGCATCGAGCGCTGCCTGCGCGCTCTTGACCGAGAGGTCGTAGTCAATGGGATCGATGCGGGCGAGCACATCGCCCGAGGCCACATGCTGGCCGATATCGACGAGGCGCTCGGTGATCTTGCCATTGACGCGGAACGCCAGAGCGCTCTCGGTGCGGGCCCGCACCGACCCGGAATAGGAGAGCATGCGGGTGTCATGCACCTTCGCGATCTCGACAACCTTGACCGGACGGATGATATCCTTGACTTCGGCTTTTTCCTGGCTGCAGCCGGCAAGCCCGAGAGTGGCGGTGACAAGCAGCACCGGGCCCACAGCCGGCAGCCTGCTGATGATTGAACTGAACGAAGACACGCGCGTACTCCCGAAATGGAGATGAATCGTTGAACCGGCGCCCGGCGGGCGGCAGCTACTTCAAAGCCTTGATTGCATAATCGATGAGGTCGTCAGGCATTGCCCGGTTGGTCTTGGCAAGGCATTGCGCCACCATCTGCGGATGACACAGGATGACGGTCGCGGCGCCGAAACAGCGAGACGCGATCACCGGATCCTGTTTTCTGAACTCACCGGCCTCGATGCCGTCACGAATGATTTCCGCAAACAGGTCGTGAATGCTGTCGACATGCTTGTCGATCACACCCCAATCCCGTTCGAGGGCGACGATGACCATCTCGTGGACCTTTTGGTCGTCGAGCATGACCTCCATCGTCATCTTGTATTGCGCATGCACGTAACGCCGGAGCCGCTCCTCGGCGCTGATCGGCAGGCGCGAAATCTCGTAGGCCATCTTGTAGCTGGCACCGAGCATCCGGCCGCAGACGGCCTGGTGGATTTCGACCTTGGAGGCGAAGAAACGATAGATGTTGGCCGGCGACATGCCGAGCTCACGCGCGATGTCGGCGACATTGGTCTTGCCGTAGCCATAGTGCCGGAACAAGCGCTCGGCGCAATCGAGAATGCGCGTTACATTTTCCTGTCGGGCGCCTTCGGCGACTATGGTGGCGGCTTCGGACATGATCCTCTGTCAATTTACGAGTGACGAATTTCGATTTTCGTCACTCGTAAATTGAAAAGAGCGGCCTGTCAACGCGGATTCGATGTACGCGTACGAATGGTGACAGATGGTGACAGATGGTGACAGTGAGAAGGTGGAATCGACGATCGCTATTAGCGGCTGGCCCTGATGAATTCGTCATCCTAGGGCGAAGCAAGGAGCGAAGCGACGCGGCGCAGACCCTAGGATCCATGCCGCGACGTCTGCTGAAGAGTGTGGCGGATCAAGAAGTTACGCTGGTAAGCGCGCCCTGTCATCCTCGACGTTGGAGCATGGCTGAGAGGTCACGGCATGGATCCTAGGGTTTCCGCGACGTCGCTTCGCGACTGCTCCACCCTAGGATGACGAAGTCAGGTCCTTTGCCATCTCGCGCAACCGGAATTTCTGGATCTTGCCGGTCGAGGTCTTCGGGATTTCGGCGAAGATGACCGCCTTCGGCACCTTGAACCGGGCAAGCAGCGCGCGGCAGTGATCGATGATCTCGGCTTCGGTCGCGATCTTGCCGGGCTTCAGCTCGACATAGGCGACAGGCACCTCGCCCCATTTGTCGTCGGGCCTGGCGACGACGCCGCAAGAGGCAACCGACGGGTGCTTGTAGAGCGCGTCCTCGACCTCGATAGAGGAAATGTTCTCGCCACCGGAGATGATGATGTCCTTGGAGCGGTCCTTGAGCTGGATGTAGCCATCGGGGTGCATGACGCCGAGATCGCCGGAATGGAACCAGCCGCCGGCGAAGGCTTCGTCGCTCGCCTTGCGGTTTTTCAGGTAGCCCTTCATGACGATGTTGCCGCGGAACATGACCTCGCCGATGGTCTCGCCATCGGCCGGTGTCGTCCGCATCGTCTCGGGGTCCATGACTGTCAGGCCTTCGAGCGCTGCATAGCGCACGCCCTGCCGCGCCTTCCTGGCGCTGCGCTCGCCCTTTTCGAGATCATCCCAGGCGCCATGCCATTCGTTGACGACCGCCGGGCCATAGGTCTCGGTCAGGCCGTAGAGATGGGTGACGGCAAATCCGGCATCCGCCATCCCCGATAGCACCGCTTCCGGCGGGGGTGCTGCGGCGGTGTTGAAAGTGACCGTCTGCGGAAATACGCGCTTGTCCTCGTCCCTGGCATTGATCAGCACCGACATGACGACCGGCGCGCCGCACAGATGGGTGACGCCCTGATCGGCGATCGCATCGTAGACCGGCTTCGGCCGCACCCAGCGCAGGCAGACATGGGTGCCGGCCTGGACTGCGAGCGTCCACGGAAAGCACCAGCCATTGCAGTGGAACATCGGCAGCGTCCAGAGATAGACGGCGTGCTTGGCCATGCCGGCATGAATGGTGTTGGTGTAGGCCATCAGCGCGGCACCGCGATGGTGGTAGACGACGCCCTTCGGATTGCCTGTAGTGCCGGAGGTATAGTTCAGCGAGATCGCGTCCCACTCATCGTCGGGCATCGACCAGGCGAAGTCCGCGGCGCCCCCAGCGATGAAGTCCTCATAGTCGAGCGAACCGATGCGCTCACCCTTCGGGTACGGCGCGTCGGCGGCGTATTCGGGATCGTCATAGTCGATGACCAGCGGCTTGACCTTGGCCAGTTCCAGGGCCTGTCTGACGACGCCGGAGAATTCGCGGTCGACGATCAGCACCTTGGTCTCGGCATGATCGAGCTGGAAGGCGATGACCGCGGCATCGAGGCGGGTGTTGAGCGAATGCAGCACCGCCTTGGTCATCGGCACACCGAAATGCGCCTCCAGCATCGGCGGCGTGTTTGACAGCATGACGGTGACGGTGTCGCCCTTGCCGATGCCGCGCCTGTCGAGCGCCGAGGCAAGCTTCAGCGACCGCTGCCAGAAGGTGCGATAGTCGATGCGCTGGCGGCCATGGATGATGGCGATATGGTCGGGATAGGTCTTGGCCGCGCGCTCCAGATAGGTGAGCGGCGTCAACGGCTGATGGTTGGCCGCGTTCTTGTCGAGATCCTGTTCGTAAGGACTGCCCATCCCATGCTCCCCCGCGGTTTTCTTTCAGACGTTCTAATCACAGGCTCGGGCCGCGTCACCACAAACGATGCCACGACAGAGCGCATTCGGCGCAATGATGAACCAGATTCGGCGTAAGCGGGAGCATCGCATACCTCTGCCCAGTTTGACTTTTGTCGAGAGCCGTGAATAATGTCAGCCGAGGAGACGGCATGGCGATCCGACCGGCAGAACAGCTCATCCACAAGGCCGCCTGGCTCTACTATGCCCATGGCCTGCGGCAGGACCAGGTGGCGAGCCAGCTTAACATTTCCCGTGCCTCAGTCGCCATGTACCTGCGCAAGGCACGCGAGACCGGCATCGTCAACATCTCGACTTCGACCCAGCTTTTCACCGACGACGTGCTGGCGCGCAAGCTCGAGGATGCGTTGAGCCTCGACGCCGTCTGGATCGCACCGGAGAATGATCATATTGCCGACCCGTCGACGGAAATCGCCGTGCTGGCGGCGAGCGTCTTCCTCGAACTGGTCAAGAAGGGCGACCGCATCGGCGTAGCCTGGGGCCGCACCGTCTATATGATCGCCGACGTCATGTCCTATGCCGATCTGCAGGATGTCACGGTGGTGCAGCTCTGCGGCAATCTCGGCGCGCCCTATTCCTACCGGCCCGACCAATGCACGATGGAGATCGCTCGGCGGCTCAACGCCAAGGGACTCAACTTCTACGCGCCGCTGGTGCTGTCGACGGAAGAGCTGGCGCGCGCGCTGCGTGCCGAGCCGGTGATCCGCGAACAGCTCTCAGGTGTGAGTGAATGCGATCTGGCGCTGTACTCGGTCGGCGCGGTCGACGCCGACAGCCATCTGGTCAAATGCGGCGCGCTGACGCCCAGTGAAATGGCGGATCTGCGCAGCCAAGGCGCTGCCGGCGTGATTGCCGGGCAGATCATAGACGCCGAGGGCAAGGTGCTCGACTGCAGTTATAACAGGCGGGTGATCTCCGCCGAGCTTGCCTCGCTGCGCGCCATCGCCAGGCGGTTGGTGGTGGTGCAGGAGGACAGCAAGTTCGAACCGCTGCTCGCGGCGATCGCCGGCGGCCTTTGCACGCATCTGGTGGTCGGCGCGCACATGGCGCAGCGGCTCCTGGACCATGCGGCTGCCACCATAGAAAAGGCCTCCTAGAACCCCCCCTCTCCGCTGCCGGCGCATTGTCATCAAAGCGTCGCGGCAATCCTGTTTCACCAACAAAGACAGCAACCGGACGAAGCGAACATGAAGAATTTGTGGAATGACGAAGCAGCCGAAAAACTCGTCGCCGACTACGCAAAAAAGGGTGTCGGCCGCGACCTGGCGCTGCGCGTCTACACGACCCGGCTGCTCGGCGGCGAACCACGGCTGGTCCTGCATGGCGGCGGCAACACCTCGTGCAAGACGACGGCAACCGACCTCGTCGGCGACCAGTGGGACGTGCTGTGCGTCAAGGGCAGCGGCTGGGACATGGGCGTCATCGAGCCGCAGGGCCTGCCGGCGGTCAAGCTCAAGCCGCTGCTCAAGGCGCGCGCGCTGAACAGGCTGGCCGACGAGGACATGGTTGCCCTGCAACGCGTCAACCTCATCGATCCGTCCTCGCCCAACCCGTCGGTCGAGACGCTGCTGCATGCCTTCCTGCCGCACAAATTCGTCGACCACACGCACTCGACCGCCATCCTCGCCATCGTCGACCAGGAGGACTCCAAGCCGCTGGTGAAGACGGTTTTCGGCAGCAAGATGGGTTACGTGCCTTATATCATGCCCGGCTTCGACCTCGCCAAGGCGGCGGCCGACATCTTCGATGCCGACCCTGATGTCGAAGGGTTGATCCTCGACAAGCACGGCATCTTCACCTTCGGCGACGACGCCAAACAGGCCTACGACCGGATGATCCACTATGTGAATGTCGCCGAGGACTTCATTGCCGCAAGCGGCAAGCCGAAGGCGGCAAAGGCAGTCTTGCCGGCAAAGCTCGCGACACCGGCGTCCATTGCGCCGATGCTGCGCGGAGCGGTGGCGGTAGCGCGCGGCGAAGGCCGCTTCGACCGCATGATCTCTGACTTCCGCACTTCGCCGGCAATCGTCGATTTCATCAATTCATCCGAGATTGCCGATTATGCCGGACGCGGCGTGTCGACACCCGATCTGTCGATCCGCATCAAGACCGGGCCGATGGCGCTGCCGGCGCCCGATGCGGACAAGGCCGGCGACTACAAGGCGGTGATCAAGAGCCATGTCGACGCGTTCGCCAATGATTATCGCGCCTATTTCGAAACCAATGATTCGCTCGACGACGTCAAGCGCACCATGCTCGACCAGATGCCGCGGCTGACGCTGGTGCCCGGCCTCGGCATGTTCGGCCACGGCCGCACGCTGAAGGACGCGAAGATCGCCTCGGATGTCGGCGAGATGTGGATCGAGGCGGTGCGCGGCGCCGAGGCGGTCGGCCGTTTCCACCCGCTCTCCAAGGCCGATCTGTTCCCGCTGGAATACTGGTCGCTGGAACAGGCCAAGCTCGCGTCCAACAAGCCGAAGCCACTGACTGGCCAGGTGGTGCTGATCACCGGCGGCGCCGGCGCGATCGGCGCAGCGACAGCCAAATTGTTCGCCGACAATGGCGCCCATGCCGTCGTCGTCGATCTCGACGCCGAAAAGGCTGCCGACGCGGCGAAGAAGGCCGGCAACAACTCGATCGGCGTCGCAGCCGACATCACCGACCCGGCGCAGGTGCGTGCCGCCTTCGACAGAGCCGTCGCCGTGTTCGGCGGTGTCGACATCATGGTTTCCAATGCCGGCGCGGCCTGGGAAGGCCGCATCGGTGAGCTCGACGACGCACTCCTGCGCAAGAGTTTCGAACTCAATTTCTTCGCCCATCAGTCGGTGGCGCAGAATGCCGTGCGCATCATGCTCGAGCAGGGCACAGGCGGCGTGCTTTTGTTCAACACCTCCAAGCAGGCGGTCAATCCAGGTCCGAAGTTCGGCGCCTATGGCGTGCCGAAAGCAGCGACGCTGTTCCTGTCCCGGCAATACGCGCTCGACTATGGCGCGCATGGCATCCGCTCCAACGCCGTCAACGCCGACCGCATCCGCTCAGGGCTTCTGACCGACGCCATGATCGCCAGCCGTTCGGGCGCGCGCGGCGTGTCGGAGAAGGACTACATGTCCGGCAACCTGCTCGGCCAGGAAGTGACGGCGCAAGACGTGGCGCAGGCCTTCCTGCATCACGCGCTGGCCGACCGCACCACCGCCGATGTGACGACGGTCGATGGTGGCAATATCGCGGCAGCGCTGCGGTAGGAATCCTGCCTTGATCACCCTGCTGCCGCCAGGCAGCGGGGGCAAGGCGCGACGTTAACTCCTAACAATAATTGTTAACTCTTGTTAGGTGTGGTACAGGCTGGCAATGAAACCTGAACCAATGCGTACCCTTACCATATCCCTGACCCCTCAGCAGGTTGCTCGCCTGCAAAGCGCCGTCGAAGGCGGCGGATACGCCTCCAACAGCGAGATTGTTCGTGACGCCCTTCGTCTGTGGGAGCAGCGCGAAGAATTGCGAGCCTTGGAACTCGAACATTTGAAACGGGCCTATGCCGATGGCATGGCCAGCGGCAAGCCGGTGGAAGTCGAACCCGCCGAGTTTATACGCGGCCTGAAGGCAGAACGCCGCGCTCGTAGCTAGATATCGGCTCACACCACGCGCCTCGCAGGATTTGCGAGACATCTGGCACACCATAGCAATCGACAATGAAAAAGCGGCGGACAAGCTGCTCATGCGCATTTTTGACAAGCTGGAACTGGCGACCCAGCACCCCAAGATGGGCACGGCCCGACCGGAATTGAGCGTGACGGCCCGCGTGCTCATCGAAGGCCGCTATATCGTCATTTACGAGCCGCAATCGGATGGCGTGCTGGTCGTCGCGATTGTCCACGGAATGCGCGACCCGGAACACTGGCTGTAATCGGGAGAGGTGGAGCATTCACATGGAAAGAGCGGCACGAGCGCCGCCCTTTCTTTGTCAGAGGTCCAACTTACTTCGCGTTCGGGTTCGGCATCCAGGCCGGCATCGCGACATCGGCGTGGGCGAACTGCGGCAGCTTGGCCGACAGGTCCTCCATGTTCTTGATGTCCTTGTCGATGAGGTCCTTCTGGGTGATCAGCGTCGGCGGCACGACGACGTTGTGGCCGGGATCTTCGCCGGCCAGCAGCTGCGCCAGCGCACGCACCGAGACTTGGCCGACGACGGCCGGATTGGTCGCGGCGGTCGCGGCCCAGGCGCTGTCGGGCTCACGCATCGCAGCGATATCGGACGTCGAGATATCGGCCGAATAGATCTTGATGCCCTTGTTCAAGCCTGCTTCATCGACAGCGATTTTCACGCCCTTGGCGAATTCGTCATAGGGAGCGAACATCACCTTGATGTCGGGATGCGCCGTCAGCACCGAACGCGCCTGGTTGGCGACGGAGTTGGCAATCGGATTGTCGAGCGTGCCGAACATCGCGACTTCCTTGATGCCGGCATACTTCTTCTTGACGTCGACCCAGGTCTCGTTGCGGCGGTCGAGCGGCGCGATGCCGGCGACATAGACATAGCCGGCATTCCAGCTTTCGCCATTGTCCTTGACCGCCTGCTCGAGCGCGAGGCGCGCCAGGTCGCGGTCGGACTGTTCGATCTGCGGGATCTTGGGATTTTCGACATTGACGTCGAACGCCACCACCTTGATGCCGGCGTCGACCGCACGCTGGGCGGCGTCCTTCATCGATTCCGTCAGGCCGTGCTGGATGATGATACCCTGCACGCCAAGCGCGATGGCCTGATCGACCATGTCGGACTGAAGGGCGGCATCCTGGCGGCTGTCGAGGACGCGCAGGTCGATGCCGAGCGCCTTCGACTGCGCCTCGACACCCGAGAGATAGGCCTGGAAGAAGTCGCCGGTCGAGAGATAGCGCACCAGCGCGATCTTGACGCCGGGCTTGTCAAAAGGCGCCGGCTTGTCCGCGGCAAAAGCCGGGACCTGCATCAGCATGGTTGCGCCGGCCAATCCGAGCGCCACCTTCCCCAGAAGTCTTCTTGTAATGCTCACTTTGTTTTCCTCCACTCTTGTTGAACTCGAAAATCCTGTTCCGGTCGAAAGCTACCTCCTGCCCCTGCCCGAAAGCGCAAAGGTGAAGACAAGGGCGACGACCAGAACCACGCCCTTGACGAAATCCTGCGTGTAGTAAGGCGCGTTCATCATCGTCAGGCCTTGCAGCAAGATGCCGACGAACAGCGCACCGATGGCAGTGCCGAAAGCGTTCGGCTTGGCGGCGCCAAGCACCGCGTACCCGATCAGTGCCGCGGCAACCGCATCCAGCAGCAGATTATTACCCGAGGCGATGTCACCGCGTCCAAGCCGGGCAGCGAGCAAAATACCGCCGATCGAGGCAAAAACTCCTGAAATAACGTAGGCCCAGATCTTGTATGCCTTGACAGGCGCACCGGCGAGTTCGGCGGCACGCTCATTGCTGCCTACGGCATACATCATGCGCCCGAAACGTGTGTATTCGAGGAAGAACCAGATCAGTACGGCGAGCACGAGCAGCACGACTACCGACACCGGAATGAGGTTCGGGATGAAGAAATCGAAGCGGTGGCGGCCGAGCGCCAGGAAGGCGTCGGAGAATTTGCCGTTGGCGACCGAACCGTCCGGCATGGTCATGCCGGTGGCGATCGAGCGGCCTTCTGTCGGAATGCGCTGCAGGCCGACCAGCAGGAACATCATGCCGAGCGTCGCCAGCAGATCGGGCACGCGCATGTAGACGATCAGCCAGCCATTGATCAGGCCGACAACGGCGCCGATCAGCAGGCAGACGACGACCGCGACAAGGGCGTTCTGTTCCAGCACCACCATCACATAGGCGGCCGCCATCATGGCTGATGTAGCGACCGATCCGATCGACAGATCAAAGCCGCCGACGACCAGCGTGGCGGTGACGCCGAGCGCCAGCACGCCGGTGATGGCGACTGACTGGAAGATGAAAACGGCACTTTGCGGCGAAACGAAACCGTCGGCGGCGATCGAGAAATAGGCGACGAGCCCGAACAAGAGCACGATGAACCCGTAGCGGATGGCGTGGTCGCGCAATGTCATCCGGCGCTCCCGCGCGCTGCTGCCGTCTTTACCCAACCCGAACCCATGCTCTCTCCATTCCAATTCCTATCGCCCACGCTCAGGCCGCACTGTGCAGCGGCCCGCCGGCGACCTCGGCCAACAGACGGTCGAGATCGACATCGGCATTGCGGTGCTCGCCGACGATGGTCTGTTCCGACATGACCAGGATGCGATCGGCGGTCTCCAGCGCCTCATCGAGCTCGGTGACGAACAGCAGCGTGGCGCGGCCGTTTGCACTGGCCCTGAGCTTGGCGGCAATGTCGCGCCGGGCCGAGATATCGACGCCCTGAAACGGCTCATCCAGAATGAACAGTCTTGCCTTCTGCGCCATCCAGCGGGCGACCATCACCTTCTGCTGGTTGCCGCCGGACAGCTCCGACATCTCGTCCTTCTCGGAACGGCAGACGATGCTCAGTTCCTCGATCTGCCGGCGTGCCGTGGCGCGTTCGAGGCGGCGCCTCAGGATGCCGAAGCGCGACATGCGCTTGTGAAACGGCAGGCTGATATTTTCCTGGATGTTGAAGCCTTGGACGATGCCGTTCTCGCCGCGGTCCTTGGCGACGAGGAACACGCCGGCGGCGATCGCCTCGCCGGCTGTTTCAGGCGCATAAGGCCTGCCGTTCAGCGTCATTGTACCGGCGAGCGGCTGGCGCACGCCAAACAGCGTCTCGGCAAGCGCCGTCTTGCCGACGCCGACGAGGCCGGTGATGGCAACGACCTCGCCGTCGCCGAGCGTCAGCGAAATCGGCCGAGCGCCGTGTGCAATGCGCAGACCTTCTATCTTGAGGACGGCCTTGGCCGAATTCCTGACGACGATCTGGTCGAGATGGATCTTGCGGCCGAGCATGGCGTTGACCGCGCCTTCATAGTCGAGCGGCTTCTTGTCGAAAATGCCTGAGATGATCCCGTCACGCATCGAGACGATGCGATCGGCCAACCGCCTGATGTCCGACATGCGATGCGAGATGTAGAGGATCGCCACGCCCTGCTCGCGCAGCCTGTCGATCAGCGCGAACAGCCGGTCGGCCTCGGCGCTGGAGAGCGATGAGGTCGGCTCGTCGAGGATCAGCACTTTCGGCTTGTGCGCCAGCGCGCGGGCAATCGCCACCATCTGACGATCGGCCAGCGAAAGATCGCTCACCCGCGCCTTCAAATCGATGGTCAGCCCCATGCGCTCGGCAACCGCCTTGGCCTCCCGCCGCACGCGCATTGGATTGAACAGGGTCGGCGCACCGCTGCCGCTCAGTCGGTCGAGGGTCAGGTTGGTGGCGACGTCGAGATCGGCGACGACACCGTCGTTGATATTCTGGTGCACGGTGACGACGCCGGCGCGGATCGCTTCGGCAGGGGTTTTCGGTGCGAAATCCTGGTCGGCGAGCGTCATCGTGCCGCCGCCGCGTTCGTAGACACCGGAGATGATCTTGACGAGGGTGGATTTGCCGGCGCCGTTGGCGCCCATCAGCACGGTGACTTCGCCGGCATGCAATTCGACCGAGACGCCGCCTAGCACCTCGTTATGGCCAAAGGATTTCCTCAGTCCCTCTACGCGGAACACGGCATTACCGACCATGCGTTCCTCCCTGACATGACGCTATGGGCTGCATCGGCAATTGTCAACACGATTGACAATTGCCAGATCGCTTCCTAGCTTGGCCCAGCCGCCATGCGTCCGTTATGTTCGGAGCGCATAAGCGGGAGGATGACGATGACTGAAAAATTGCCGTTCGAAGCACTATCGGTCGAAACCCTGGCTGCACGCCTTGGCGGCAACGAGGCGCTGTGCGCGAAGATCGGCAAGGACACTGGCGCCTGGAAGGTCCGCGAGGTCGGCGACGGTAATCTCAACCTGGTGTTCATTGCCGAGGGCGCCAATGGTGCAGCCGTCGTCAAGCAGGCCCTGCCCTATGTTCGCCTGGTCGGCGACAGCTGGCCGCTGCCGTTGAAGCGCTCCTTCTTCGAATATCACGCGCTGACCAGGCAAGAGGCGCGCGCGCCAGGCTCGGTGCCGGCGATCCATTATTTCGATGAAGGCCAGGCGCTGATCATCATGGAATATCTTGCGCCGCCGCACATCATCCTGCGCCGCGCCCTGATCGACGGCCGCCAGCTGCCGAACATTGCCCGGGACATCGGCCTGTTCATGGCCCGCACGCTGTTTCGCGGCTCCGACCTGCACATGGCCGCCAAGGACCGCAAGGCCGATCTGGCGCTGTTCGCCGACAATGTCGAGCTCTGCGACATCACCGAAAGCCTGGTGTTTTCCGACCCCTATTTCGACGCCAAGATGAACCGGCACACCTCGCCGCAGCTCGACGGCCTGGTCGCCGAACTGCGCGCCGACCGTGACCTGAAGGTCGAGGCGCAGCGGCTGAAGCACATCTTCGCCGCCAATGCCGAAACGCTGCTGCATGGCGATCTGCATTCCGGCTCGATCATGGTCACCGACACCGAAACCCGGATGATCGATCCGGAGTTTGCCTTCTACGGCCCGATGGCCTTCGATGTCGGCATGCTGCTCGCCAATTTCTGGATGTCCTTCTTCTCGCAGCGCGGCCACGAGCAGGAGGGAAAGCGCGACGCCATGCGCGCCTATCTGCTCGGGGTGACGACCGAGACCTGGGCGGTGTTCCGCGCCGAGTTCTCGCATCTATGGCGGACCGAACGCACCGGCATGCTCTACCAGAGGAGCCTGTTCGAGGATCAGGGCGACAGGCTCGGTGCCGAGCAGGCGCTCGACCATGTTCTGCACCAGATGTGGACCGATTTGCTCGGCTTTGCCGGCATCGAGGTGCACAGGCGCATCCTCGGCCTCGCCCACAATGCCGATTTCGAGACCATTGCCGATGAGGATTTGCGCGCCAGTTGTGAGGCAAAGGCGCTGAAATTCGGCCGTCACCTCGCCGTCAACCGGCGCCAGATCCACAGCATCGACGAGGTCAACCAACTGGCCGCGCTGATCGAACAGGAGAGCAGCCTTTGAACGTCGGCGACCGCCACTATCGCACCATCTGGCTGAGCGACGAGGGCCGTTCGGTCGAGATCATCGACCAGCGCTGGCTGCCGCATGATTTCCGCATCGAAACGATCGGCACGGTCGACGGCATCGCCACCGCCATCCGCGACATGTGGGTACGCGGCGCGCCGCTGATCGGCGTCACCGCTGCCTACGGCGTCGCCATGCAGATGGCCGACGATCCGTCGGATGCAGCGCTCGACGCCGTGTGGGAGACCCTGCACGAGACACGGCCGACGGCGATCAATCTGCGCTGGGCGCTGGACGAGATGCGGCGCTTCCTGCGGCCTTTGCCTCCCGAACAACGCGCGGCAGCCGCCTATCGGCGGGCCAGTGAGATCGCCGACGAGGATGTCGGCCTCAACCGCGCCATCGGCGAGAACGGTCTCGCCATCATCAAGGCGATCGCTGCGCGCAAGCAGAAGGGCGAGCCGGTCAACATCCTGACCCACTGCAATGCCGGCTGGCTGGCCACCGTCGACTACGGCACCGCCACGGCGCCGATCTACCTGGCCACGGAAGCCGGCATTCCGGTCCACGTCTATGTCGACGAGACACGGCCGCGCAACCAGGGCGCCCAGCTGACCGCCTGGGAGATGGCCGGCCACGGCGTGCCGCACACGCTGATCGTCGACAATGCCGGCGGCCATCTGATGCAGCGCGGCGAGATCGACATGGTCATCGTCGGCACCGACCGCACCACGGCCGACGGCGATGTCTGCAACAAGATCGGCACCTATCTGAAGGCACTCGCCGCCGCCGACAATGATGTGCCGTTCTATGTCGCGCTGCCGTCGCCGACCATCGACTGGACGGTGCATGACGGACTGGCCGAGATCCCGATCGAGCAGCGCTCGGCCGACGAGGTCTCGCTGGTCTGGGGCAAGACCGCTGCCGGCGAGATTGCCCAGGTGCGCATTTCGCCGGAGACGACGCCTGCGGCCAACCCGGCCTTCGACGTGACGCCGGCGCGGCTGGTCACCGGCCTGATCACCGAGCGCGGCGTTGCCAAGGCATCGCGCGAGGGATTGAAGGCGATGTTCCCCGAGCGGGCGTAGCCACGTCCCTAGTACAGAGGCTCGGCCATATGCTTCGGCGTCGGCCATGTCTCGGTAATGCCCGGCTGCACCGGCCGCTCCAGATAGGTCGATAAAACCACATAGCTGCGCGTCGAGGTGACGCCCGGCGTTTCGTACAGGCGCGCCAGAAGGCCTTCGAGTGCTCTGGTGTCTTCCGTGCGGACCTTCAGCAGCATGCAGGTATCGCCGGCGACGGTATGGATTTCCTCGACCTCGGGATATTGCGAGACCGCCATCAGTTCCGGCGTCTTTCCCCAGCCCCTGGTGTCGATATGGACAAAGGCAAGCAAAGGCTTTTTCACCGCCCGGGGATCGATGATGGCGACCGTGTTGCGGATGGCGCCGCTGCGACGGAGCCGTTTGACCCGCTCATGCGCTGCGGGTGGCGACAAGCCGACGCGATCGCCGAGTTCGGCGTAGCTGATCGTGGCGTCATCGACCAGGACGCCTAATATTCTTCGGTCAATCGCGTCGAGGTCGCGGGCAGTAGCCTTGTTCTGCGGAATACCATCTGTTTCTTCATCCATGGCGAAATTCCTGGTTCTCCACTGAATAGAATACGGCCATTATGCTGATATGTCGAACATTGATCAAGTTGCGCCATTGACTGCCCGAGCCCCGATCCCGGCGCTTGCCTATCTCTTGACGGGCTGCATCGCCGTCATCGGCTCGAACTCGCTAGTGCTGGGTCCGATCGCACCGGCTGTCGCCTCGTCGTTCGGAACCAGCGTGCCGGCCGTGATGATTGCGGCGGCCGCGTTCGGCCTCGGCACCTCGGCCAGCGCCCTGTTCCTGGCCCGCTACATCGACCGGCTCGGCGCACGCCGGATGCTGCAGGGCGCACTGTTGCTGCTGGCACTAGCGCTGGTGGCGAGTGCCGCCGCACCCACGGTGATCATGCTGGTCTCCGCACAGCTGCTGGCCGGCATCGCTGCCGGGATCGCCATGCCCGCGATCTATGCCAGCGCCGCGGCCATCGCCCCACCGGGCAGGGAGAGCGGCACGATCGGCGTCGTGCTGACCGGATGGACGCTCAGCATGGTCGCCGGCGTTTCGCTTTCGGCCGTGCTTGCCGATCTTGTGCATTGGCGCGCCGTTTTCGCAGCGGTCGCGGTGCTTGCGGCCATTGCATGGATGGGGCTGACAGTGACGTCGCTTAGCGACATCAGGAAGGCCGGACCGGCGCCCGCCCCGCTGGAAGCGCTCGGCATTCCCGGAATCCTGCCGCTGCTGGTCGCGTGCGCGGCCTTCATGACTTCGTTCTACGGCGTCTATGGCTATCTCGGCGACCATCTTCATGTCGGGCTTGGACAGCCGGTGAGCGCCAATGGCCTGGCGGCGCTTGCCTACGGCATAGGCTTCGGCACCGCTGCTCTGCTCGACGGCGTCATCGACAGACTGGGTGCGCGGCGCGTCATGCCATTCGCCTATCTTCTGGTTGCCGTCGTCTACGTCGCGATGGCCACGACGAGCGGCAGTTTCGGGCTGACCTTGACCATGGTGGCGATCTGGGGACTGGCCAATCATTTCGGCCTGAATGTCCTGGTGATGCGCCTGTCGGCGCTCGATCCGTCGCGGCGCGGCACGATCATGGGCCTGAACAGCGCGGTGACTTATCTCGCGGTCTTCGTCGGCACCACCAGCTTCGGGCCGCTCTACTCCAGCTTTGGTTTTGCCACCTGCGCAATGGTCGCGGCATTGCTGATGCTGGTTGCCGCTTCGGCAGCGGCGTGGCGCACGCGGTAGTCGACGTGCTTGGCCCAACCTTCCCACGGTTGACAGCAGCGCCCTGCCCTTTCATACAAAGCCGTTAATGTTCTCAGGGCGGGGTGAAAGTCCCCACCGGCGGTAAGGGTTTTACCCAAGCCCGCGAGCGCCCTCCGATGGTCGGAGGGGTCAGCAGATCCGGTGTGATTCCGGAGCCGACGGTTACAGTCCGGATGGAAGAGAACGAAACGTAAAACGGACCGCCCCGGCGGGCCGGATTGCGTATCGTGCGTCCTGATTCTGGTTCGAAACGGAAGGATGGACCCATGAATCAGCATTCCCACAAAAACTATGAAACGACCCGCATCGCCGTTATCAGGGCTCGCTGGCATGCCGATATCGTCGACCAGTGCGTACAGGCCTTCGAGGCGGAACTGGCTAACATCGGAGGCGAGCGCTTCACCGTCGATGTCTTCGACGTGCCGGGCGCCTATGAGATTCCGCTGCATGCCAAGACCCTGGCCGGAACCGGCCGCTATGCCGCGATCCTCGGTACCGCCTTCGTCGTCAATGGCGGCATCTACCGGCATGAGTTCGTCGCCAGCGCGGTGATCGACGGCATGATGAACGTGCAGCTGTCGACTGGCGTGCCGGTGCTGTCGGCGGTGCTCACCCCACACAACTACCACGACAGCGCCGAGCACCACCGCTTCTTCTTCGAGCACTTCACGGTCAAGGGCAAGGAAGCGGCGAACGCCTGCGTGCAACTCCTGGCGGCGCGGGAGTTGATCGCGGCTTAAGTCACCAAAACGGCCGGATTTCAACCCTGCAACAAGAATTGCGATCGAGAAGAGCTCTGAAGGTTGCGGTTCCGTTGAAATCCCGCCAGAAGCATCAAGGGCCGACCGGCAACCGGCCGGCCCGCGACGTTGCGCTTGAAACCAGATACGGGAGACTATTGGGTGGCTCGCATAACACTGAGACAATTGCTCGACCACGCCGCCGAATACGGCTACGGCGTGCCCGCTTTCAACATGAACAACATGGAACAGGGCCTTGCCATCATGGAGGCCGCCGAGGAGACCCAGTCACCGGTCATCCTACAGGCAAGCCGCGGCGCCCGCGCCTATGCCAATGACGTGGTGCTGGCCAAGCTGATCGACGCGCTGGTCGAAATCCACCCCGACATTCCGGTCTGCATGCATCTCGACCATGGCAATAACGAAGCCACCTGCGTCACCGCTATCCAGTACGGCTTCACCTCGGTCATGATGGACGGGTCGCTGAAGGAAGACGGCAAGACGCCGGCCGACTACGCCTACAATTCCGGCATCACCAAGCGCGTCGTCGACATGGCGCATTGGGGCGGCGTGTCCGTGGAAGGCGAGATCGGCGTGCTCGGCTCGCTGGAGAGCGGCGGCGGCGAGCAGGAAGACGGCCACGGCGTCGAAGGCGCGATCAGCCACGACCAGCTTTTGACCGATCCCGAACAAGCGGTCGAGTTCGTCAAGGACACCCATGTCGATGCGCTGGCGGTTGCCATGGGCACCAGCCACGGCGCCTACAAATTCTCGCGCAAGCCTGACGGCGCAGTGCTGGCCATGAACGTCATCGAGGAGATCCACCGCCGGCTGCCGAACATGCATCTGGTCATGCACGGCTCGTCCTCGGTGCCCGAGGACCTGCAGGAAATCATCAACAAATATGGCGGCCAGATGAAGCCGACCTGGGGCGTGCCGGTCGAGGAAATCCAGCGCGGCATCAAGCACGGCGTGCGCAAGATCAACATCGACACCGACAACCGCATGGCGCTGACCGGCGCGATCCGCAAGGTGCTGACCGAGAATCCAAGCGAGTTCGATCCGCGCAAATATTTGACACCGGCCATGGCCGCCATGCGCAAGCTCTGCAAAGAGCGCTTCGAACAGTTCGGCACCGCCGGCAACGCGCAGAAGATCAAGCCGCTGCCGGTCGCCGAAATGGCCAAGCGCTATAAGTCGGGCAGCCTCGACCCGAAGTTCGGCTGAGCTCCAGCGATTTATCCCAGAGCTGCCAGAAGCATCCTGGCAGCTCTGGCGACGGCTGTTTTACTCCGGAGTCTCGGCCTCGGCACGAACCAGCTTGATATCTGCGCCAGCCGCCCATGCGCCGATATCTTCCCGACGCAATGCCGCCGCCATCATGTCTGGAAACAGATCCGGCGTGCAGGCAAAAACCGGAATGCCGAGGGCGGCCACCGAGCCTGCCATCTTCGGGTCATAACCCGGCCTGCCCTGGTCGGTCAGCGCCAGGAGCACCACGACGTTGACGCCGGAGCGAACGAGTGCAGCAAGCCGCTGCAGCAATTCCTGCCCGTTGCCGCCCTCATAAAGGTCGGTGATCAGCACCATATGCGACTTGGTCGGCCGTTCGATGCGGTCCGCGCAATAGGCCACGGCCTGGTTGATGTCGGTGCCGCCGCCCAGCTGCACGCCGAACAGGACTTCGACAGGATCGCTAAGCTCCTCGGTCAGATCGACGATTGCCGTGTCGAAGCAGACAAGCTTGGTCCGCACCACCGGCAGGGAGGCCATCACCGCCGCGAATATCGAGGCGTAGATTACCGAGCTTGCCATAGAGCCCGACTGGTCGACGCACAGCACCACCTCATCCAGGTCGACCAGCCTTCGCTGTTTGCGCATGAAGCCGACCAGCTTCTCCGGCACGATGGTCTTGTGCTCGGGCTGGTAATGGCGAAGGTTGGCTGAGATCGTACGCGGCCAGTCGATGTCGCGCTGGCGTGGGCGGTTGGTGCGCTGCGATCGGTCGACCGCGCCGCGTATCGCCTCGGCTGTCTTCTGTTCCAGCCGCTGCATCAGCTTGGCAACGATATCGGCGATGATCGTGCGCGCAATGTCCTTGGTCTTGGCCGGCATGACCGAGCGGAGCGAAATCAGGTCGGCGACGAGATTGACGTCGGCCTCGATCGCTTTGAGGAATTCCGGCTCCATCAGCATCTGCTTCAGGTTGAGCCGTTCGAAGGCATCCTTCTGGACGATCTCGACGACCTGTGCGGGAAAGAACGACCTGATATCGCCCATCCACTGTGCCACCCTTGGCGCCGATCGGCCGAGGCCGCCGCGCCGCTTGCGCGGATCGGCAGCCGCATCGCCGGCACCATCGCCGTAAAGCGCATCGAGCGCCGCGGAAAGCCGCTTGTCGGTGTCGGACAGCGCTGACGAGGTTTCCTCATCGGCACCGATCGCCATGCGCCAGCGGCGCTCGCGTCCGTCGCCGGCTTGGATTGGCTCGCTGATTTCGGCCTCGTCATCCATTGCCGGCCTCGCTCATCAGCAGGGGTCCAAGCCGTTCCAGGTGCCGGCGCCACGCTTCGCCGCCATCCGGAGTCGGCGTCAGTCCGGCAGGCAGCCGTGCGGTGCGGCCGAGCACCGCTTCGATCAACCGTCGCCGCTCCATCGAGTCCAGATGCGAAAAGACCCGGCGCAGCAACGGCAGATGGGCAATGAAGGCCTCTTCGTCGAGGGATGCGAGCCAGGCATCCACCGCACCGCGCAGGCCCTCGTCGTAGATCAGCCGTTGGCCGGCAGTGCTGAAGAAACCCTCGAAGAACCCTGCAGCCTCGGTGACCGGCGTTCCTGGAGACAGACGTCGTGCGATCAGACCGGTTGCCGCGTCGGCTGACAAATGGCCGGCTTCGTAGAGCAGATGCGCGGCACAGCCTGCCACCAGCGCCGTCGAGCGCGATCCATCGAGCACCGCAGCCAGTCCATTGCGCCAGATGTCCAGCACGTCCTGTTCAGGCTCGACCAGACTGATCGCTTCGTCGGCCTTGCGCATGGCGCCGACCAGCGTCGTGGATGCCTGGGCATCGAGGTCGCGGGCGGCATAGGCAAGTGCGATCCCGCCTTCGACGATCAGCCGCTCCAGGAGGCCGGACAGACGGGCGGTTTCCGTCTTGCGAGCCTCGCCGTAGCGGATGATGTCGGCGAGCGGCGGCACCGATGTCAGGATTTCCAGGCATTCGCTGCTGCGCGCCGCCCGTTCCTCCAATGCCGCGAGACCGGCCGCCGACGCTTCCGACAGGTTTGCCGTGATGGCGCCCTGGACCAGTGCGGCCATCGCATCAAGAGACGTCGCCGCGCCGATCATCTGGATCAGCCGGCCATTGGCCGCCTTTTCGATGGTTGGTCCGTAGACCAGGTTCTCGACCAGTCGAACGGCATATTCAGGTTCCCACGACAGCATCCAGCGCTCGCGAAAGGTGCCGCGGCTGCGGCCGCTGTCGGTCAGCTTGCCCCAATGCACGCCAAGCACGGACAGCCGGTGCAGCAAGGTCGATCGAAACAGCCCGCTTTCGCTGCGCAGGTCGACCGACAATTCACGCTCCAGCGCTTCGGGCTTCAGCCGCGCCGCCTTCTGGCTGCGCTGCAGGTCCTCGATCAGCGGCGCCAGCGGCGTGTCCGGCGGAATTTCACCGACATCGGCGCCCAGCAGCAATTCGGCTTCGACCAGCGCCCACAGCAGCGCTTCCCCGTTGAACAGGGCGGCGATCGCGGCGTCACGCAATTCCTCGAACCCGGGCTTTGGCCGTTCACGGATCACAGCCAGCGTGCGGGCCAGCCGTTCGGCTTCGATCAGCGAGGCGGTCGAGACCATGTGCCCCTTGGCCCTCAGGACCGCCGCGATCTTCGCCAGCCACAGGACCGAGGAGTCCCCTTGCCCGCGCGTCTGCCACAGATGCTTGCACCAGCCGGGCGCGACAACGCCGGCGCCATAACCGAAGCCCAGCGCCAGGCGCGGCCCCGTCCACGGCGCCCAGGTCATCATGCTTTTGCGGCGGGCGAGCCCCTTGAGTAGCGCCTGGTCCTCCTTCAGCGGTCGCGTCGCCTGCAGTGCCGGCACATGGAAGGCACCGCAAACGATAGCGATCGGCCCATCGAATTCCTTTCGCGCGGCGGCGATTTCAAGTCGCATATGCGCTTCGCGCTTTGCCTCGAATTCGGCAAGCGGACCTTCGCCTTCGCGCAACGTCGTCATCGCGTCGGCTATTGCCGCGAAGATTGGGCCGGGCTCAGGGTTCTGCTCGATGATATCAGCCCACCAGCTTTCGCCATCTTCATAGCCGGCAGCTTGTGCCAGCGTTCCGATCGGGTCCCGCAGATGCGGCGCCAAGTCAGCCTCAACGCTGGCTTCCGTTCCATCGCTATCGGTTTCCCCCACGGCCTCAATCGGCGCAGTGCGGGCTGAAGACGGCAAATCGATGAAGCGCACTGCCGCATTGTTGGTGACGGCCCAGAGCGTCGCCTGGTACTCCGGCGAGAATTCGGCGAAGGGCCAGAAGCTTGTCGAGGCCGGATCGTCTTCGGGATAGCAGAGCAGCGCCACCGGCGGCTGCATTTCGGGGTGGGCCAGCAACGGCAGCAGCGGGCTGGCGTCGGCCGGTCCTTCGATCAGCACGGCGACCGGTTTCAACTCCTGCAACGCCTGCACCAGGCTGCCGGCGGAGCCTGGCCCGTGATGGCGTATGCCGAAATAGGAAACGTCGCTAAGCGCCATGGCGTCAGATCGCCGCGTTCAAGGCCGCGTAGTAGCCGGCATAGTCTGGCCGCTTCTTGAGCACGGTTTCCAGATACTCCTCCAGCACCAGTTTGTCCTGCACCGGATCCTTCACGATCGCACCGACGAGGCTGGCGGCAAGACCTTCGGCGCCGAGCTTGCCGCTGTCGAACCAGGCCGCCTGGCTGAGGCCGCCGACCATGGTGGCAATGGCTTCGGCCGTGGACAGCGAACCGGACGGCGTCTTCAACGTCACCTTGCCGTCGGCTGTAGCGCCGGAGCGCAACTCGCGAAAAATGGTCAGCACGCGCGAGATCTCCTCACCGACATTCTTCGGCACCGGCAGGTCAAGACCGCCGGCCATCTCGCCGACCCGCTTGGAGACGATCGCCACTTCCTCCGCCATGTCTTCGGGCAAGGGCAGTACGACGACGTTAAAGCGGCGCTTCAACGCCGAGGACAGCTCGTTGACGCCCTTGTCGCGGTTGTTGGCGGTGGCAATGATGTTGAAGCCGCGGTGCGCGTAGATCGAGGTGTTGAGTTCCGGGATCGGCATCATCTTTTCGGACAGCACGGTGATCAGCGTGTCCTGCACGTCGGAGCCCATGCGCGTCAGCTCCTCGAGGCGGCAAAGCTTGCCGTCCTGCATGGCGCGGTAGAGCGGCGTCGGCACCAGCGCGTCCTGGCTTGGGCCCTTTGCCAGAAGCTGTGCGTAGTTCCAGCCATAGCGGATCTGGTTCTCGTCGGTACCAGCCGTGCACTGCACGATCAGGGTCGAATCGCCCATGATGGCGGCGGCGAGATGTTCCGACACCCAGGATTTGGCCGTGCCGGGGACACCCAGCAGCAACAGCGCGCGATCGGTGGCGAGCGTCGCCACCGCGGTTTCCATCAGCCGGCGCCGGCCGACATATTTGGGCGTTATCACTGTCCCGTCGTCAGCCTTTCCGCCGAGCAGGTAGGTAAGGACCGCCTTTGGCGAAAGGCTCCATCCGGCAGGCCTTTGCCGGTCGTCATTGCGCGAGAGCGCCTGCAATTCGGCGGCATAGGCCTGCTCGACCGGAAGACGGATGGCTGCGTTCATTAGCTATTCTCCGGATTGATCATGTGTCGGTTAAGGTTCGGCCAGCGCTGCGTTGAGGCGCAGAAGACCGAGTGATGGCGCTGCCGGCGCAATACCGGCCGCAACGACGTCTCCGATCAATTTCTCCGCCGTCGCCGCCGTGGCGAGAAAGCCCATAGTTTCCAGGAGCTGGTCGACGCCTCGCTTCACAGCGTCATCGTTTCCTGCAACAGCGGAGCGAAGCGCCGGGAGCGTCTGGCCGTTTGTCAGGTCGGCCCATTCCAGCCAGCTTGCTTCGAGGCCCTCGGCCAGATTGATCGCGCCGAGATGTTGCGTGTCCTTCAGGATCGACCTGACCAGGACGCGCTTCCTGCGGCTGTCCAGACGCGCCATGAGGTGGAGGACGAAGAGTGAGGGCTTGCCACCTTCGGCGACAAGCATATCCGCCATGTGCGTCACCGCGGCGTCGCTGCCCGACGCGGCGACCATTCGGGCAACAAGGATATCGGCATTGTTCTCAGCGCCGAATTGCCACGCCTCGATAAACTCGGATTCGGTGGTGCCGAAGCGCGTGGCGAGGTCGACCAGGTTGCAGGTCTCGAACAGTTCGGCGCGACGTCTTTCCTGCGCCGGCGATTTGAGTTTTGCCGGCGTGTAGGTGGTGCGGCGGCGGATGAAGCCGGATTTGCCTTCCGCGATGAAGGCAGCGAGTTCGGCCGTCGGATCTTCCGGCCCGCCATCGCCTGGCGAGCCGTGCTCTCCCAATCTTGCCAGCAACCGGCCAGCGAGCTCGCGCAGCTTGCCGGAACGATCGGCGGAGAGGCTCTTCAGGAACGGCACGTCATCAGCGCCCAGGCCGAAGCGCAACAGGTCGACGAGTGCAATCCTGATCTCCGCCGGCTCGCCGGATGCCTTGGTTTCGATCAGCTGCCTAGCCGAAGCCGGTGCGGTGCGGCGCATATCGGCGAGCGCGGTGCGGCGTGCGGCGGGATAGAAGTCATCCCAGTTTTCCACCGTCAGATGCTCCTGGCTTGCAGGTTTTTCGCCGTCCGCGCCTGCCTGCCAGTCGACCCAGGGTGCATAAACGTCCGGACTGCTCTGATCCGACGCGGCTGGCATCCAGTCCATCGGATGCAGCACGAAGCCGCGGCTGGCGACGAGCGTGACAACACGCGACTTGCTTCTTGTGTCGGCGGCATGCTTTAGCGCGGCTCGCAATAGCGGCCGCAGCCGTTCCGGCAGCATCGGCAAGGCGAGTTCGGGCAATTGCGGGCGGCGTTTCAGCGTCTTCGGCGCGGCTGGCCGCAAGGCGATGTCGAGAGCTTGTGCGGCGATCGCCAGCAGCCGGCGTTCGCGCTCGTCGGGGCTGGCACTGCCGGCGATCTCCTTCCACGCGCCCGGAGCCAGGTCGAAGGTGGTCCCGCCGGTGATCCAGCAGTCGCGCATGGCCGCCAGGCCGGTCTGCTCGATCTCGTTCACGACAGGTCAAGCCTTCCGAAACCGCTTTGCGCCGCCAGCAGGTCAAGCCGGCTGCCATTCCAAAGTGCTGCCGTTGCCATAAGGTCCAGCCCAAGCAGCGTTGGATTGACGGTGTCGGCAATCGGCAAGGCGATACCATGCGGATCGCCGGCGGCTTGCCACCAGGCAGCGCCCCGATCGTCCAGCAGGATCGCGCCGGGCGGCAGCATGACAGGACAATCGGTGAGCCAAGGGGCTGCGTTCTGGTGAGCAGCATGCGCCGCGAGCGGATCGGCTGTGTGAAAGCCGAAATCGGGCCACTCACCTGTCGGGACGTCGCCCTTGCGGTCCGCCACCAAGGCCCGCAGCGGCTGGCGTGCCGGGTAAAAGACCAGCCTGGCATCGAACCGGTCGCCCGGTGTGAAGGCGTTCGACCGGCGACCGGCCGAGGCCGGAAAATAGTCGAGCAAGAGAGCAAATTGCGGGCTCGCGCTCTTCAGGTCGAGGAGCCAGGTCGAATGGCTGACGAGACCGTCACGGCGCGACTCGATCTTCTCGCCAAGCACCTCCCAGACGCTTTCGACCTGTTTGGCATCGGGATTGGCCAGAACCTGCTCACGGCTTTCGGACGTCGATACGAGCCGCCTCAGTTCGGCGTCTCCTGGTGTCGATCGCCAGGCCTTGACCACCAGCACAAGCTTGCCGAGTTCGCGGAGCGCCGCGTCCGGGCGCTCCTCGCTGCGCAGCCCCATCAGCCGTGACGGAATCTCGTCGATGCGGCCGGCAAGCGCTGTCGCCTTCATGTCGACCAGCCGTGCCGCAATCCGGCGGCAACGGTCACTGCTGTTGTCGACAAAACCGGCCAGGCCAAGCCGCAACTGGTCAGCGATCCATTGATCCAGCTCATCCAACGCCGCCGACACCGCGGATTGCGTATCCAGCGTCCGCTTGCGCTGCGCTGCCTCGCGGCGCTCGACCGCAGCGGCGTCCTCGATGTCTGCGCTTTCGTCGTCGCGCGAGGCCTCGCCAATGCTCTTGCCTCCCGCACCGGGCGCTGGCGCCGCCGGCTGTGGCGAGGCCTTCCTGCGGCGGCCGAGCCAATCATTCACCCATTCCGGGGTCGAGCCTGCGGGGGTAAAACTGGCCGGCGTGGTGGCTGCAATCCACATCAGCGCCAAAGTGTGCTTGCAGGGAAATTTCCGCGACGGACAGGTGCATTTGTAGCCATGGTCGCCGGTGTCGACGACCACACGATACGGATTGGAGCCGGAACCCTGGCATTCCCCCCAGAGGAGCCCCAGCTGATCGCTCTTCTCGAGCCGTGGCCAGTTCGATTGCCTGGTCAACCTGGAAGCGGCGCTCAACGACGCCTGATCGGGCGCAAGCGCTTCGATGGTTTTCAAGTCGAATTCCAAGCCGCGCCTCTCGTCGCTCGAACGATACGGGTAGCCAGTATAGATGGCCGTCCATGACGGATTCTTGTAGCAGCAACCGTACAGAGATCGATACAGCTGAACACAATAGTTGCGCCAGTCAATCTGATCCGTCGGCAATGCCATTGCTATCAGCGATGTCTCCCCCGAGAAATTATCTCTTGGCGAGGATAAACGCGCGATATGACTTATTGAAGCGTCCGCGCCGGCTGACCGGCGTGGTCGCGTGCGATGCCGGCTTCGGCATCCTCGGCGCCAAAAGCACGGTCGAGGCCCGTCGCCACGACCGAGACCCTGAAGCGGCCTTCCATGCCCTTGTCGAAGATGGCGCCAACGATGATGTCGGCATCCTCGTAGACCTCTTCGCGGATGCGGGTGGCGGCCTCGTCGACCTCGAACAGGGTCATGTCCCTGCCGCCCGATATCGAGACCAGCACGCCCTTGGCGCCTTTCATCGACACTTCGTCGAGCAGCGGGTTGGCGATCGCGGCTTCGGCCGCCTTCATCGCCCGACCCTCGCCGGAGGCCTCACCGGTGCCCATCATGGCGCGGCCCATGTCGCGCATCACCGATTTGACATCGGCGAAGTCGAGATTGATCAGGCCTTCCTTGACGATGAGGTCGGTGATGCAGCTGACGCCGGCATAGAGCACCCGATCGGCAATGACGAACGCATCGGCGAAGGTGGTCTTGGCATCGGCGATCCGAAACAGGTTCTGGTTCGGGATGACGATCACCGTGTCGGCGCTCTCGCGGAGCCGCTCGATGCCCTCTTCGGCCATCTGCATGCGGCGCCGGCCTTCAAAGGCGAACGGCTTGGTGACGACACCAACCGTCAGGATGCCGGCCTTGCGTGCCGCCTGGGCGATGATTGGAGCCGCACCGGTTCCCGTGCCGCCGCCCATTCCGGCGGTGACGAAACACATATGCGTACCGGCCAGATGGTCCATGATCTCGTCGAGCGATTCCTCGGCCGCGGCGCGGCCGATCTCGGGAAGCGATCCGGCGCCCAATCCTTCGGTGACGTGGGCGCCAAGCTGGATCAGCCTGGACGCCTTCGACATGGTCAGCGCCTGGGCGTCCGTGTTGGCGGCGATGAATTCAGTACCCTGAAGCTGCTCCGCGATCATGTTGTTGACGGCATTGCCACCGCCGCCACCAACGCCGATCACGGTGATCTTGGGTCTCATCTCGGAGATTTCGGGCTTCTTGAACTCGGCCATGCCTGTGTCTCCTTCGCCAATTGCGCGCGCTTCACGACCCACCCGCAGACTGCCTTGAAACCTTGCAATCGAGCGGCATGATGCGAATCACTCCGTTGCGATGGGTAGCCCAAAAAGCCAGACAGCGGCCAGAGGTGCAAGTGCATGCGAGGTCAAGATTTGTGATGACCGTTTTGCACAGCGTGGCAGAGACGCCATATGCCTGACAATCAAGCCGTCGGCCTTGGTGCGACGCGTCGGCTTGCCGCGCAACGATCGAAGCGTCTATCATGTGCTTGATAAGTCGCTGACTTCGGCGTTCTCGCCGGGCTCGGCCACGCAGAATCCCCAGCGGCGAAACCAGCCGGCCGCACAGATTTCTGAACCGATGAAGCAGCGCCCCGCCAATGGCCGACAAAACACAATTCGGGTTGACCGCCGTCGACACCGTTCCCTTGCATGAAAAAGTCTATCTGGAACTTGTGCGGGCGCTGATGTCCGGCCAGTTCACGCCGGGCCAGAAGCTGACGTCGCGAAAACTCGCAAGGGAACTCGGCACCAGCGACATGCCGGTGCGCAGCGCCTTCATGCGGCTGCAGGCGCTGCGGGCGCTCAGCCCGATGCCGAACGGCAGCGTCGAAGTGCCGGCGATATCGGCCGAGCGGTTTTCGCAATTGACCGCGGTGCGGACTATCCTCGAAGGCTCGGCGACCGAACTGGCGACAAAACGCATCAATGGCAACAATCTGCGCACGATCCGACGCCACGCCACCGACCTGACTTTGGCGGCCCGCAAAGGCGATATCGATGATTACCTGCGCAAGAACCACGACTTCAAATTCTCGATCTATCGCCATTGCGGCAACGAGCAGATGATCTTCCTGATCGAAACCGTATGGATGCAGGTCGGCCCTTTCCTCAGGAACCTTGCCATGGGTTTCGAGGATAACCTCGCCTCCATCCTCGACATCGACTTTCACGAGGAAGTCGTCGCTGCGATCGAGGCCCAGGATGGCGAGCGCGCCCGCGCTGCCATCGTGCGCGACATCGACGAAGGGGCCTCGCACATACTGCAGCAGGCGAGATTTCCGAAGGCGAGAAACTGATGCGCGTCGCGTTTGTGCGGATTCGGGCGACGCCACTTGGCTTTCCGGCCTCTTGCCTCTATGTTGCGATCGCAGATCGCGCAATTGGTTTTGAAATGCCTCCCGACATCCCGGCTAGTGACTTGAAAAAATAAGGAAAAGCGCTTGGCGACAGCCAAGTCTGTTTTCCTAAAACTCACAAGCTATTTTTATCAGGGACAGTGCAGCCGGTCAGGTTGCGGCACCTTCGAAAACCAGAGGTCATAAATTGAGCGATGCAATTGCGGACGTTTTGAACTGGCTTGATAGCAGGACCGACATCCAGAGCCTGAGAGCCGCGGTGTGCGACCTCAACGGCATCATGCGCGGCAAGCGCATTCCCGTCGAGCAGGCAAGAAAGGCGCTGGAAGGCAAGCTGCGCATGCCTTTTTCGCTGATCGGGCTCGATGTCTGGGGCGAGGACATCGAAGGCAACACACTGGTATTCTCGACCGGCGATGCCGACGGACTGTGCCAGTGGACGGGGCGCGGCATTCTGCCGGTGGCCTGGACGGCGCATCCGACGGCGCTTGTCCCCCTCTGGCTCGCCGACGAAAGCGGCGCGCCTTATCTCGGCGACCCGCGACGGGCGCTGGCCCGCATCCTCGATCGCTACAAGGCCTTGGGCCTGACTCCGGTCGCGGCAACGGAACTCGAATTCTACCTCGTCGATCCGCAGTCGCAGCGGCCGGTCGGACCGGTCTCGCCGGTGACCGGACGCCGCCTCGATTCCGACGCGGCGCTGTCGATCGACGAGATTGACGACTTCGAATCCTTCATCCATGACGTCTACGAGGCCTGCCGGACGCAAGGCATTCCCGTCGACACGGCCATCGCCGAGAACGGCGTCGGCCAGTTCGAAATCAATCTGAACCATGTCGCGGACGCCTTGCGGGCGGCTGACGATGCGGTGCTGTTCAAGCGCACCGTGAAGGGCATTGCCCGCAAGCACGGCTTTGCCGCCTGTTTCATGGCCAAGCCCTATGGCGACCGGGCCGGCAACGGCTTTCACGTTCATTTCAGCCTGATCGACGGCGAAGGGCGCAACGTCTTCGATGACGGCACCGACCAGGGTTCTGAGACCATGCGCCATGCGGTCGGCGGCCTGCTTGCGGCAATGGCCGAAAGCACGCTGGTGTTCGCGCCGCACTTCAACTCCTACCGCAGGCTGCGCCCGAGATCCTATGCGCCGACCGCAGTCGCCTGGGGTTATGAGAACCGTATGGTCGCGATCCGCATTCCCGGCGGGCCAACCGGTGCGCGCCGCATCGAGCATCGCGTTTCGGGAGCCGACGCCAATCCCTATCTGGTGCTAGCGGCCATATTGGGCGCCGCACTGACGGGCATTGAAAGACAAATATCGCCAGGCGATCCGATCGGCACCGACGGCCAGGGACTTCCGCCGGCAAAGCTGCCGCCGGACTGGGCGTCGGCGATCGCCGCCTTCGAGAGCGGGACGCATGTGGCGGAGATTTTTCCAGCCATCCTGCGCGACTCCTTCGTTGCCTGCAAACGCCAGGAATTGAACACGTTCGCGCTCAATGTCAGCGATTTCGAGATCGAGACATACCTCGAAAGTGTTTGAGGCCCGATTGCCCCAGCGGCATTGGTTCCGGCCGATTTTCGAGCAGCCGCAAAGCACTTGCGGTGGGGTCGCTAACCGGGCATAAACATGATGGTTTTTATCATGTATTATGGCTGGGATCACAGGACTTGACCTTCGTTGCGCGCATGGAAAGCCGGATTGAGGGCTTTTCAGTCATTGGCGACCTGAAATGGCATGTCTGGGACGGCGTGGTCGCCGACCTCTGGGATGTCTCATGCGGTGACAAGGCCGAAGGCTATTACGTCTCTCCCGACCCCCGGCTGTTCGTCGCGCTCGATGTGGATGGCGATGGCGCTTTCTTCGTCGAAGACGCCAAGGGCGAATTGCGCCGCCACGACCAGGCTTTTTCCATGGCCTACATACCGGCCGGCGTGCCGATCCGCGGCCGGGTCGAGGGGCTGCGGCGGATCCGGCATCTCGACCTGCATTTCGACGCCGCAGTGCTGACGCGCCGCTTCGGCCGCAGCCTTGACCACGAGGCCTTGCGGATGTCGCGCTTCCAGTTTCGCGACGACCGGATCGCCATGCTTGCCGGCCTGATCGCCGCCGAATGCGGCAGCGACCGGCCCCTGCATGATCTCTATGGCGAGGGTCTGCTCAATGCCTTGTTCGCAAGCCTGTTCCAGATCGACCGGCCTGATACCCTTAGGCGGCGGTCGCCGCTGTCGCGCCGCAAGCTGCGCCTCGTCACCGACTACATCGACGCGCATTGCCTGGAAAGGATCCGGCTTGCCGACCTCGCCGCGCTGACCGGCCTGTCCGAAACCGCGATGAGTCACGCCTTCAAGGCGGCGACGGGCGTGCCGCCGCATCGTTGGCAGATGCAGGCGCGGGTCGACAGGGCCAAGGCCATGATGGCGCGTGGCACCGCTTCACTTGGCGACATCGCCGAGGCAACGGGTTTTTTCGACCAGGCGCATCTGACGCGTGTGTTCAAGTCGATTGTCGGCGTGACACCCGGCGCCTGGATGAGGAGCACCAGTCGCCAGTGACATTTCCGCAACATCACACCGCGATGTCCCTCGTTTGGACAAGAATGGACAAACCGCCCAATTCCGTCCAATGACCAGCAGATAAGTTGAGAAAATAATCAGGTATCTCAATATCGACAGGCGGGGACTTTCCTGATGAGCAGAACTTACCTGATGAAGGCGCTTCTGGCGGCCAGCGTCGCCGCGGCCGCGATGATCCCGCCAATGGCCGCGTTGGCGCAGTCGGTGCAAACCAGCACCCAGCTTGAACCGGTGGTGGTCGAGGGCGAGGCCGGCGACGGCGCGACCGGACCGGTTAAAGGCATCGTCGCCAAAAAAAGCAGGACCGGCTCCAAGACGGCGACCGACATCAAGGATATCCCGCAATCCGTCTCGGTGATCGGCCGGCAGGAGATCGACGACCAGGGCGCACAGAAAGTCGACGAGGCCTTGCGCTACACGGCCGGGGTGTTCGCACAGCCCTTCGGCCCGGACAGCGACACCAACTGGCTGTTCATCCGCGGTTTCCAAGCCACGGCTGATGGCACCTACATGGATGGGCTGCAACTGTTCAGCTACGCCTTTGGCGGCTTCTACGTCGACAGCTTCGGCCTCGAGCGAGTCGAAGTGCTGAAAGGGCCGGCCTCCGTACTCTATGGCGGCAGCAATCCCGGCGGCCTCGTCAACTATGTCAGCAAGCGACCGGATGGCAGGCAGCGCTATATCGAGACCGGCGTCAACGATGCCGGCAATGTCTATCTGGGCTTCGACATCGGCGACGTCGACGGCAATGGTGTTGTCAGCTACCGGGTAACGGGCAAAGTCGCCGGCGGCGACACCTACAGCGATTTGCAGAATGGCTGGCGCGGCTTCATTTCGCCCAGCATCACCTGGCAGCCCGACGAGCAGACCAAGCTGACGGTACTGGCCAACTACAGCCACATCGACGAGAACCACAATGGCGGCAGCTTCCTGCCTTACATCGGCACTGTAACGGATCGGATTATCGGCGGCGTGAATTACGGTCGAATCGACCCAGATGCCAATTTTACCGAGCCGAGTGTCGATCTCTACAAGGGCGAGCAAGGTTCGATCGGCTACGAGTTCGAGCACACTTTCGACAACCAATGGACGGTGCGTTCCAACATGCGCCTCAGTGCGGCCTCGATTAATGAAGTCAACGTCTACGCCAACGGGTGGGCGAGCGCGACGCAGCTCAATCGCATCAATTTCGGTCACGATACCGACGCCACGACATTCCTGTCGGACCTGCAGATCGAGGGCAAGGTGGAGACAGGCGCTGTGGAACACACGCTGCTGGCCGGCATCGACTACAAATATTACAACATCGACCAGGTGCAATCGTCGGCGCTCTTCGGCACAACCCCTCCCATTGATGCTTTCGACCCAATCTACGGCGCGCCACTGACGCCACGAGTCAGCTACCTCAATCAGGACTTGACCCAGAAGCAGCTCGGCTTCTACGCGCAGGACCAGTTGCGCTTCGGCGACGGCTGGCTGGTGACGCTGAACGGCCGTTACGACCGTGGCTGGCTCGACGCCGACAATCGGCCGACATATTACTCGGCGAGTTCCAGCACGCAGAACCAGACTGTCGGCGACTTCTCCGGTCGCGCGGGCCTCGCCTATGAGTTTGCCAATGGCGTAACCCCCTATGCCAGCATTGCCACCTTCTTCAACCCGCTCATCGGCACCGACGCCAACGGTAATCTGTTCAAGCCGGAAGAGGGCGTGCAGTACGAAGTCGGCGTCAAATATGTGCCGACCTTTGTCGATGGCCTGTTCACCCTGTCGCTTTTTGACCTGACCCGTCAGAATGTACCGTCGAACGTTACTTTCTTCACGCAGTTGCAAACCGGCGAAGTGCGCTCACGCGGTATAGAACTGGAAGGCAAGGTCAACGTCACCGAGGATTTCCGGCTCACCGGCGCTTTCACCGCCTATGACATCGATATCACCAAGGACGCCAACCCGGCGCTGATTGGCAAGACGCCGTTCATCGTGCCAGAGGTGATGGCCTCCGCCTCAGTCGACTATACTTTTCGTGGCGGCTGGTACGACGGCATCTCGATCGGCGGCGGCCTGCGCTACGTCGGCTCCTCATGGGCAGACAACGCAAACAACAACAAGGTTCCAGCTGTCACGCTGGCCGACTTGAAGCTTGGCTACGACAAGGAGACCTGGGGTGTCGATCTGAACATCACCAATCTGTTCGACAAAACCTATGTCTCGAGTTGTCAGACCACCACTGTCGAAGCCTGTTCTTATGGCGAAGGCCGCTCATTCAAGCTGAAGGCGCATACGACTTGGTAGCCATGTGCCGAATCCGCCAGTGATGATCCATCTGCCCAACAGACGGCAGGTGCTTGCGCTGGCGGCCGCGGCATTGCTGCCACCGGTCGCCGCCAGGGCGGCGGCGATGCGCGTTGCCGCGATCGACTGGGGCATGCTGGAGACGTTGCTGGCGCTCGGCATCGAGCCGGTGGCGGCGACCGAACTGATCCAGTTCCGCAAGATCGCGGTCGAGCCGGCGGTTCCTCAATCGGCAACCGATCTCGGGCTGCGCGGCGCGCCCAATTACGAGCTGCTGCGCATCGTCGCGCCTGATCTCATCGTGATCTCCAATTTCTACGAATACCAGCGCCCGATGCTCGAACGCATCGCGCCGGTGTTTGCGCAAACGGTCTACGAGGCCGGCGTGCCACCTTATGCGCTCGCCGAGGCGGCGACACTGGCCCTGGGCGAAAAGCTGGGACGGCAGACCGAGGCGAAGCGCTACGTCGATGAGACGGCGGTCGAGATCACGCAGCTTGGCGCCACCTTGCCCCCCTCCCCCGCGCGGGTCTTCGTCATCAGTCTCGGCGATAGCAGGCATTTTCGAGCCTTTGGCCGTGATTCCATATTCGGCGATGTGCTGACGCGTCTCGGCCTGGTCAATGCATGGACCGACGAGACGAGCTACAGCGCGGCGGCACCCGTCGGACTGGAGGCGCTAGCGCGCGTGCCCGAGGCGTCGATCCTGATCGTTTCGCCACTGCCGGCAGATGTCGGGCGTTCGCTTCCTACAAATGCCTTGTGGAACGCGCTACCCGCTGTCCGCCAGGGGCGTGTTGCTGTGCTGGATCCGGTCAACCATTTCGGTTGCCTGCCATCGGCACGCCGCTTCGCGCGTCTGGCGACGGCCGCCCTTGCCGGGCAGAGCCATGGCTGAGCGCACCATAAGCGATCGCACCGCGACGAGTGCCGCGCTGTCGCCAATCGCCCTGTGGGACCTCCTGGCGGCGCTGGCTGCGCTCCTCTTCGCATGGCGCGTCGGCATGCAATGGCCGGCCGCACCGCCGGGCGACGGCATTGATCTCGACAGCGTCATCCTGGTCTACAGCACGCTGCCGCGCGCCGCCGTGGCGGTGCTGGCCGGCGCGGTGCTCGGCCTGTCCGGCCTGCTGTTGCAGCATGTGCTGCGCAACCCGCTGGCCGAACCGTCGACGCTCGGTATTTCGGCCGGCGCGCAACTGGCGATGACGATCGCCTCGCTTTACGCACCGCTGCTGATGGAGCGGTCGCAGGGCCTGGTCGCCTTCGCCGGTGGCATCGCCGCGGTGCTGCTGGTGCTGGCATTGACCTGGCGGCGCGGGCTGGAACCGGTCTCCGTCGTGCTCGCCGGGATGATGGTGGCGCTGACCGCCAGTTCCGTCAGCGCAGCACTGATCCTCGCCAATGGCGAGTACCTGTTTTCGCTGTTCATCTGGGGCGGCGGATCGCTGGTCCAGCAGGACTGGGAGCCGACCATCGCGCTGACGATCAGGCTGGCGGCCGGTGTGGTTGCCGCATTGATGCTGCTGCGGCCGCTGACCATTCTTGGTCTCGACGATGCCTCGGCACGCGGCCTGGGCGTCGCCCGTCACTCAAGCCGCTTTCTCATCATCGCGCTTGCCGTGTGGATGGCGACGTCGGTCGCGGCAGAGGTTGGCGTCATCGGGTTCGTCGGTCTTGCAGCGCCGGCGCTGGCCACGCTTTCGGGCGCCCGCACACTGCGCCAAAAACTGATCGCCGCGCCGCTGATCGGCGCCGTGCTGCTGTGGCTGACGGACGGGCTGGTACAGCTGGCCGCCGGTTCCGGTGGCGAACGCATTCCGACCGGTGCCGGCACCGCCCTGCTCGGCGGTCCGCTGCTGCTGTGGCTGTTGCCGCGGCTGCGCCTTTCGAGTGGCCGCATCTCGGTTCGAATGGTACCGCACCGCGCAAGGCCAGCCGGCCCTGGCTCATCATCCTGCTTCTGCTTGCGCTGGCGCTTGTCGCTGCCATCGTGGCGCTTGTCGTCGGGCGTGGCCCGGACGGCTGGTCTATTGCTGGGGGAGACCTGTTAACCGATCTCGCCGCGTGGCGTGCGCCGCGGATCGGCGTGGCGGCCGCCGCCGGCGCCATGCTCGCGGCCGCCGGCGTCGTCATCCAGCGGGTCACCGGCAACCCGCTGGCAAGCCCCGAAGTGCTGGGAGTCGGCACCGGCGCCGGTGCCGGCCTGACAGCCGTGCTGATGGTCAGCGCCACGGCCAGTCTCGGCTGGCAGCTCGCCGGCTCAGCCCTGGGCTCACTGGCGGCCTTGATTGCCATGCTGGCCCTTGCCGCACAAGCAAAGTTCGGTGCCGAGCGGCTGCTGCTTGCCGGTATCGCCATGAGCGCGCTGTGCAGCGCTGCGATCACCGCGACGATCGCAATGGGCAACGCGCAGTCCTACACTCTGTTGCGCTGGCTGAGCGGCTCGACCGGCCAGGCGTCGGCGCTCGATGCAGGGCTAGCACTCGCCTGTCTGTTGCCGCTGACGTTGCCGCTGTTCCTTGCCGCCCGCTGGCTGGATATCCTGCCGCTCGGGTCCGACAGCGCACGCGGGCTGGGCGTGCCGGTTGCCGGCGGACGGCTGATGCTGATCATCGTTGCCGCGCTGCTGACTGCGCTGGCCGCCATGGTCGTCGGGCCATTGAGCTTCGTCGGCCTGATCGCGCCACACCTTGCCCGTCTGGTCGGCTTTTCCCACGCCCGCGTCCATCTCGCCGGAGCGATGCTTCTGGGCGCCCTGCTGATGATCGTTTCGGACTGGCTGTCGCGCATGGCGGCCTTTCCCTACGAACTTCCCGCCGGCCTGTTCGCTTCGCTGCTTGGCGGGCCGTACCTCGTCTACCTGCTTGCCAAGGGCGTGCCGCGCCAAGGCTGACGGGTTCCGAAATGCTATGAGGTTCTATCCATAGGGCTAGACCAGTGCGGCCAAGCTGGCGCGCATCGATCGGTCATGTTCCGGCAGCCGCGATACGGTCGGCAGGCCGCGGGCTTCCTGGGCACCGAAGCCCAATCGTGTCAGACAGGCTCGCGCCAAGGCCGCATTGCTGTCGATGACGACCAATCCATTGATATCGTTGAGGCTGGCGGCCACCACCGACAGTTCGGTGCAGCCGAGCAGGGCTGCATCGGCGCCGGCCGCTTGCGCGATGTCGAGCGCGCGCTCGGTTTCAACCGCCGCATCCGCGATCGAACCCGCCTTGACGAGGCTGATCGCGCTGTCGACGCAGGCCTGAAACTCGGTGTTCGCGGGAAGGCAGAGCTCAAATCCCGCTGCCGACATCCTGTCCTGGTAGAAGCCGGAGACCAGCGTGCCTTGGGTGGCGAGAACAGCAACCCGGCCCTGATCCAGGCTGCGACGCGTCTCCGTCACCACAGCATCTCCGATATGGATGATTTCCGCGCGCGAATTCGCCGCCAGTTGGCCGTACCAATGGTGGGCGGTGTTGCACGGCATCGCGATGCGGGCGACGCCGAGCGCATTGAGCGTCGCGACCGCGGCTTTCAAAGGCGCCAGCGGCCCGTCATGGCCGGCAAGGATCGCTTCGGTCCTGTCGGGCAGCTGCGGGACACTGAGGATCACGGCAGGCACATGTTCGTTGTCTCTGAGCGCCTGGGTCATTCGGGTCAGCTTGAAGTAGAAATCGGCCGAAGCAAGCGGCCCAAGACCGCCGATAATGCCGAGCTGGGGACGGATGCTGTCGTCGATCATCTGGCAGGCTCGGCTTCGAGCTGTTCCGAGACGGTTTCAGGCTGCGTCGTCTCCCTGTGGCTGGGAGCGATCATTGCCGTGCTCGCCGCGACGGTGCAGACGCTGGCCAGCGTCATGAACGTGTCGACGGCTGCATCCACCGCGACGAACAGGACGAACGCCGCCTCGAAGGGAAGCTTCAGGTAGCCGCAGACGATGGACATCTGCGACAGGATGAGCAGGCTGCCCATGCCGCCGGTGGTGAGCGCGAGAAGCGCTGAGATGATACCGACGAGCACGAGGTCCGGGACTGCAAGCTGGTGGCCGTAGAGCTGAGCGATGAACAGCGCACCCGAGGTATAGAGCAGTGCCGGGCCTGTCCGCAGCAGTGCCGCCTGTAACGGCACGAGCAGTTCGACGACCACCAGGCTGAACCGCAGGCGCTCGCCCAACAGGTTGATGACCCATGGGAGCGAGGCGACCGAGGAGCGTGTGGTGATGGCCACCATGAGAAGCGGCTGGCAGGTCTTGATCGTCGTCCAGTAGCTGCGTCGCGACCGGATCGCGATAATGGCAAATGCCCCGGCAACGAATGTAAGGCAGGAAAGACCCATCACCAGCAGGTAACCGCCCATTAGCATGAGCGGCTTGGTTCCGGTCGACGCTGTCTGGTCCGCGATCAGGATGAAGGTTGCAAAGGGCAACCCCCAGATGAACCAGTTGGTGAGCACCGTGCAGGCCCGGTAGACCGCGTTGAGCGCCTGGGTCAGGCTCATGGACGAGGGCTGGGGAATCTTCCCCATCGCGAGCCCGAAAAGCAGGCAGAACAGCAGGACCTGAATGGTCTGGCCCGAGGCCAGGGCATTGAAGACGTTGTTCGGCACCAGGTCGAGCAGGATCGAGTGCCCGCCATTGGGATCCCCATTGGAGGCTGGCGGCTGGAACGGGAAGGCGAGATCGGTGGATACGCTGCCTTGCGAATTGATGAACTCGCCAAGCTCGATGCGCGACTGGGGATTCTCGATCTGGCCCGGCTGCAGGATCAGCGACAAGGTGCCACTCACCAGCACGCTCAGGAACGACACGACCAGCACGGCCATACCCACCTTGCCGAGGTAGCGGACCGATTTCGGGTCCTGGACCATCGCCGTGATGGAGAAGATGACCGACGAGACCAAATAGGGCAGGACGACCATCTTGAGGAAATTCAGGTAGAGCTGTGCGACAGGGCTGATCGCATGGGCAAAATCTGGATAGTAGAGGCCGCACAGGATCCCTGCAGCAATCATCGCGATCGTCGTCACGGGTGATCGCAGTATGCGCCTGGCCATCAGGCGCCAATCGAAAGGCAGGGGTCCGGCTAACTCGGAGATTGCCATGTCAGGCTTTGCTCCCCTGGCGATAGCGGGCGATGATCTCGTCCGTGCTGAGAACCTGCTGACCCCGCGCGAGATCGAGATACAGATCGACAAAGGCTGCGAGATGCGGATTGTCCGGCCGCACGCCGACTGCGATCGTATCGACCTTGTCGGTCAGCGTGATGGAGCGCGCTACGACCGTCATCGACGGATCGTCGACCATCAGCTTCTTGATCTCGAAATCATCGCGATAGGCCATGTCGATCGTCCCGTTTCGGATCGCATCGATGATCAGATCCCAGCTTGCCAAGCGGTGGATTTGCGCATGCGGGAAAGTCGTGGCCGCATAAGTGGCGAATGAAGAGCCCTCGATCACGCCAAGATCGCCTGAGAAATCACGGACGATCCCTTCGGGCGGCTTGCCTTGCGCGATACGCGCCAGGTTGAGGCGGTTGGCGATCAGCCCTTGCCGCAGCATGGCGTAGGGGCGCGAATAGATGATCGACCGGCCGCGCTGAAGCGTCCGGCTGAGCTTGCCAATCGCCAGGTCGGCCTGTCCGGAACTGACCTGTTTCACAATATCGTCGAACGTTGCGGCGGATCGGTCGAACACCGGCTCGACGCCAAGCGCCGCGGCGATGCCGTGGGCCAGTTCCATGTCTATGCCATCGTCCCCCGATCCGTCGGCCGGGAAGAACGGATTGGAAGCGAAGGCCGGCATTGCGATGCGCAATGCATCGCCGCTCGCGATAGGTTGAGGGGCGCTCTCCGCCTGCTGTCCCAGAGTGCTGGCTGCCCGGGCTTGTGAAATCAGCAACCCGCCGCTCCCGGCCGCAAGCAGTGTACGACGTGTAACCGACATGCGCGTTCTCAATTAACCCGGGAAAGCTGCAACATGCACAACCGGCGTTAAACAAACGTATATATTACCCTATGTCTTTTTATGTATTGGATAAGCAGCTTAGCGCCACAAAATATCAGCATTGCCTAATATGCAAGGAACGGCGGAAGGATCGCATTACTTCCCGCCCGCCGGTCAGCTGGATTGTCAAAACGTCTCGACCCAGGGCCGCAACTCAAGCTCCGAGCTCCAGGCGCTGCGATGCTGGCGATGGGTTGTGAGATAGGCCTCGGCGATGGCATCCGGCGACAGGCGGCGGTCCGGCCGGTCGGGATCGGCTGCCTGTCCGGGCGGCTCGATCTGGCCGTCGATGATGAAGTGGGCGACATGGATGTTCTTCGGGGCGAGTTCGCGGGCCATGGACTGCGCCAGGCCGCGCAGGCCGAATTTCGGCATGGCAAAGCCGCCCGAGCCGGGAAAGCCCTTCACACTGGCGGTGGCGCCGGTGAACAGGATCGAACCGGATCCCCGGACAAGCAGCCGGCGCGCCGCCTGCTGGCCGACCAGGAAGCCGCCATAGGCGCCGACCAGCAATGCCTGTTTGACCGCTTCCGCATCGAGCTCGGCGATCGGGCCGCGTGTGCGTGCGCTGGCGTTGAACACCACGAGCGCCAGCGGGCCGGCCTTGTCGGCGGTGTCGAACAGCCTGGCGACGGACGCAGCGTCGGCGACATCCGTCTCAACGGCCAGCGCACCGGTCTCATCGACCAGAGCGCCCAGCTTCTCGACGTTGCGGGCGGCCAGAACCACGCGAAAGCCTTCCCGGGTGAGAAGGCGCGCAAGCGCGGCGCTCAGACCAGCGCCTGCGCCTGCAATAACGGCCACATCTGATGTCATGATTTTTCTCTCCTTGCGGATTTCGGCGGAAGCGTTTTGCCAGATCGAGCAAGGTCGCGCCTTCGCGCATGATAGGCAAGAGGTGGCGTTGCCGCTGTGTTGAGCCCAAACGACCGCGGAACCGGCGTTGCGCAGTCCAGTGTCGCCCGTGGCGCTACGAGGATAGGTCCGCCTCAGCACCGCGACCCCCGACAGGGGCAAGGCTTGGACCTTGCTCACCAACCGGATCCATCCGACACGTCATTTCGACAGTGGAATCGTTTTGCCTCGTCAAGCGGTCGGCGGCCTCATTAATGGGGACTGGAGCATGGTCCCGAAAAGTGGGAAACGGTTTTCGGAAAAGATCATGTTCGATAGGGAAACGATTATGGAACCAATCTGGGCCGTCGGCCTGATGACCGGCACGGTGCTGGACGGCAACATCGACGTCGCGCTGATCAAGACCGACGGCGAACGTATCGAGGATTTCGGCACCTACCGGCTGATGCCCTATCCTCCGTCGATCCGCTCCCTGCTGGAAGAGACGCTGACGGAGGCGCGGGCGTGGAACTTTGTCGGGCCGGAGCCGGCGATCTTCCGCACCGCGGAGGAAGCCCTGACGCGCGCGCAGTCGGCAGCCGTCAAGGAATTGGTCGAAGGCTATGGCATGACGATGGCCGATATCGGCGTCGTCGGTTTTCACGGCCAGACCGTTCTGCATCGCGCGCCGCAGGTTGGACGGCTGGGCCAGACAAGGCAACTCGGCGACGGTGAGCTGATGCATGCCATATTGGGTGCCAAGGTCGCTTACGATTTCCGCTCGGCCGATATGCGCGCCGGGGGACAAGGCGCGCCGCTGGCCGCGGTCTATCACACTGCGCTGATGCGCGGCGCCGGCGCCAATGGCGAGGTGGCCGTACTCAATCTCGGCGGCGTCGCCAACATCACCTGGTGGGATGGCGCCGACAATGTCGTCGCCTTCGACACCGGACCCGCCAACGCGCCGCTGAACGATTTCATCAAGTCGAAGGGGCTCGGCGAGATGGACCGCGACGGCGCGCTTGGCCGTGCGGGTAAGGTGGACGAGCCCCGGCTGGCCAAGCTGCTGCAGCACCCCTATCTCACCAAGCCCTATCCCAAATCGCTGGACCGTTTCGACTTCGGCGCCGCCATGGCGGACGGGCTGGATGCGGAGGATGGCGCGGCACTGCTCACCGCCTTCACCGCAGCAGCCGTCGGCAAGGCACTAGACCTCTTACCAAGCCGTCCGAAAAAACTGGTGGTCAGCGGCGGCGGCCGCCATAACCCGACCATGATGGCAATGCTGGCCAGCCGCGCCGGCGTCGAGGTGGTGCTGGCGGAAAGCCTCGGTTGGAGCGGCGATGCGGTCGAGGCGGAGTGTTTTGCCTTCCTCGCGGTTCGCGTGTTGCGCGGCCTGCCGATCAGTTTCCCGAGCACCACCGGCGCGCCGCAGCCGATGCGTGGCGGAAAACTCGCCGGCTAGACTCTTGCTTTGACGCAATTCCGGACGCAAAACCGCTTCACACTTTTCCTGGAATTGCTCAACCGCCAACCAGTTCCTTCTGCAGGAAGATGCGGCTGCGGCCGACAGGGAAATCGGCCAGCGAGCCGAAGGGCCGATAGCCCTGGCGCTGATAGACCTTGGCGGCGTTCGGATTGAAGGTATCGATCCAGGCATTGTTGCAGCCGCGCGCCACCGCTTCCTGTTCGGCCGCGTCCAGCATTGTGCCGGCCATGTGCTGGCCGCGCAGCCGCTCATCGACCCAGAGCCATTGCACATAGAGCCAGCCCCAGGCCGTGTAACCGGAAATGCCGGCGACGACCGCGCCATCCTCGTCGCGCACAAACACCACAAGCGCCTTCCTTTCGGATGCGCCGACATCGCCGTCGTTGAACGCCGTCAACCTTTCGCCGAGAAAGGCGAGTTCTTCCGGCGAGGGATTTGCCGTCGTTTCAATGGTCGTATTCATCGCTTTTCCGAGATGGGTTGCGTATCGGTATCGCCGCCATTGCGAAATTCGGATGCGGCAATGCCGTAGCGCTTGAGCTTGTCGTAAAAGGTCTTGCGCGGCACGCCGAGGGCGTCGATGGCGCCGCGCACGTCGCCGCCATGGTCGCGCAGCGCGTCACGGATGAGCTGCGCTTCGTATTGGCCGACCCGTTCGGGCAATGCTGCCGCAGGCTCCGGCGCGTGCGCGGAGACCGTCCTCACCTCATCGTCCGGACCGAGACCGAGCGCGACGCGATCGGCGAAATGGGCGAGCTCGCGGACATTGCCCGGCCAGTCATGCGACTGGAGATGATCGCTGACGGCTGCATTCATCTTGGCGACGGGCCGGCCGAACCGTTCCGCCGCCTTGCCGAGGAAATGCCCAAACAGCATCGGGATATCGCCGCGCCGTTCGCGCAGCGGCGGTATGCGCAGCGTCACCACGTTGAGGCGAAAATACAGATCCTCGCGAAAATCACCGCGCTGGTCCGACCGCCCGAGATCGACCTTGGTCGCCGCAACGACCCTGAGATCGATGCGCCTGATATCGTTCGAGCCAAGCGGGGTGAGGCTGCGCGTTTCGAGCACCCGCAGCAGCTTGACCTGGAGCGCCGGGGGCATGGATTCGATCTCGTCGAGAAACAGCGTGCCGCCACTGGAATGCTCGATGCTGCCGATCCGCCGCCGCTGCGCGCCGGTGAACGCGCCCGCCTCATGGCCAAACAACTCGCTCTCGATGACCGTCTCCGGTAGGGCGCCGCAGTTCAGTGCCACGAAGGGTTTTGAGCGCCGCCGCCCCCACCTGTGCAGCAGGTCAGCCACCACTTCCTTGCCGGTTCCCGTTTCTCCCTCGACCAGCACGTCGACATCCATGTCGGCGATCTGACGCAAGGTCTCGCGCAGCCGCTTGATGGCAGGAGCCTCGCCGATCAGCGGCAGGCCGTCAGTGGCGAGCGCCGCGGCTTCGCGCAGCCGCCGGTTCTCCATCACCAGTCGTCGCTTCTCCGATGCCCGTTTCAGCGCCTCGACAAGGCGGTCGCCGGCAAAGGGTTTCGGGATGAAATCGTAGACACCATCCTTGAGCGCGGCCACTGCGAGATCGACGTCGCCATGGCCGGTGACCAGGATCACGGGTATGTCCGGGTCGATCGCCTTGATGCGATCGAACAGCTGCAGCCCGTTCATGCCCGGCATGCGGATGTCGCTGACCACCACGCCTTCAAAGGTCCTGTCGACAACGGCAAGCGCTGCCTCGGCGGCGTCGCGCGCGACCACAGTGAAGCCGGCAAGCTCGAGCAATTGCGTTGTGGCGTGAAGGAGGTCCGCATCGTCGTCGACGAGCGCAACCAACCCTGATCCCTCAATCATTCAATTCGCCTCAAGTCGACGGTAAAAGATGTGCCGGTGCCATTGCTGGGATCGAGCCGCAGCGTGCCGCCCAATTCCTGGGCAATCTCCAGCGAGATCACCAGCCCGAGACCAAGCCCCTTCTCCTTGGTGGTCTGGAACGGCATGAACAGATTGCCGGCTGCTTCCGGGCCGAGACCTGGGCCATTGTCGCGCACCGAAATCAGCACCCTGTCGTCGTGCTCGGCGAGTTGGATCTCGATGCGGGGATCAGACTGGTCCTTCATCGCGTCGAGCGCATTCTGCAAAAGGTTGACGAGTATCTGCTCCAGCCGGATGCGGCTGGCCAGGACCACCGGCGAGGCATTGCCGCGCGGCTTGACGATGGTCACGCCGGAATCACGGATGCGGCCCGACAGCAGCGACAGCGCGCCATCAATTGCCTCGCGCACCGGCAGCGGCGAAGCGGCAACCCCGGGTCGACGGGCGAAAGTGCGCAAGGTGCCGGTGATCGCGCCGATGCGCTCGGTCATCGACACGATCGACGTCAGATTGCCGCTGGCCGGTTCGGTTTTGCCGGTTTCGAGAAAGCGGCCCGCATTCTCGGCATAGGTGCGGATAGCGGCGACCGGCTGGTTGATCTCGTGCGCCACGCCGGCGGCGATTTGGCCGAGGATGGAAAGCCGGTTGGCCTGGGCGAGGTCGTCGCGCAGCCGGCGCACCTTGGCTTCGGCATTCTCGCGCTCGGCGATTTCACCGGCAAGTGCGGTGTTGGAGCGGGTCAGCTCGGCCGTTCGCGTGCTGACTCGGCTCTCCAGCTCGGCATTCATACGCGCCAGCGCCTCCTGCCTCAGCCTGCGCGTTCGCCGGCGCCGGGTCAGCACGTAGGCAAGCAAGCCCATCAGCAGAAGCCCAAGCAGCGTGGTCAGGCGCGCCGTGTTGGCGGCCGATGAAAGAGCAGCGTCGGCGGGAGTGAGCAGCCAGAGACGCCAGCCAGGAACAGCACCAGGCAAATCCTGCACCACCTCGACGAACTGGCGCGGTTTTCCCGCGTTGTCGATCGTCGCCAGGCCGTCACCCGCGCCGCGCCGGATCGGCAGCGGCTCGAAGCCTGCATCGGCCAACTGGAGCTGCTCGTGGGCTGCGGCGGTGTCCTCGGCCGACAGTGGTGCCAGCGCACGGAACCGCCAGTCGGGCTGGCTGGTAGCCAGCACCACGCCGCGTTCATCAGTGATGAACACAAGCAAACCGCTGGAACGCCAATTGGCTTCGACGCCGTCGAGTTCGACCTTCAGCACCGCAACGCCAAGCGGCTTGCCGCCATCGTCGACGCGGCTGGCAAGGTACAGCCCCGGTCTGCCGCTGATTGTGCCGAGGCCATATTGGCTGGCAGCACCCTTGCTCATCGCTTCCTGGAAATAGTGCCGAAAATTGTAATCGATGCCGACAAAGCTCGCCGGTTCGTCGGCATTGCTGGCTGATATGGCGATGCCTGCCGTATCGATGATGTAGATGGCGGATGCCGAGGCATCGCCGGCAATCGACTTGAGCTTGTCGTTGAGGGCCTTTTCTTTCATTTTTCCGGCCCGGCGCAGAGCGCCGCGCACCGCATCGTCTCTGGCCAACACCAGTGGAACCAGGCGCTGCTTTTCGATTTCGCCGGTCAGGGTTCCCGCCGCCAGCGGCAGTGCGGCGAGTGCCGTCTCGCGCAGATTATCGGCCGCCTGGCCGGAGGCGATGCGCCCGGCAATGGCGATCGCGCCGGCCAGAAAGGCAAGAGCGACGACCACGGCAACCCAGCGGCCATCGCGCAGCCGCGCCACCGCCTCGCGCAGCAATTCACGGCCGGCAAATCCAGGGAATCCGCTATCGGTGTCTGCTTGCGGCGTCTGCCCTCTCCCCTTTGCTCGCGGCTTTCGGCCAGTGTAATGCGAAAATCCGCCCAGGCAAACACTGCCTGTGCGGAAATCCGCACAGGCTTTGCCCGCATGACGTCAGACAAAGGCGGAAATCCCGTGGTTCCGGCCTTTCCGCGAACTGGCACAACGCTTGCAAAACTCCCTGGCAGCGGCGTGCGACCGGAGCGCCGCGATGGGAGAAGTCACGCAGGGCGCTCCGCCCCATCCGGCCAGGGAGAGTTCGATGCACATCGCAGACCAATCAGGCGCGCTTGCCGCGCAGCGCAAGCCTTTCTATGCCCAACTCTACGTGCAGGTGCTCGTCGCGATCACGGTCGGCATCCTGCTCGGCCATTTCTATCCGTCGGTCGGCGAGAGCATGAAGCCGCTCGGCGACGCCTTCATCAAGCTGGTCAAGATGATCATCGCCCCGGTCATTTTCCTGACCGTGACGACGGGCATTGCCGGCATGAGCGACCTGCAGAAGGTCGGACGTGTCGCCGGCAAGGCGATGCTCTATTTTCTCACCTTTTCGACGCTGGCTCTGATCATCGGCCTTGTCGTCGCCAATGTCGTGCAGCCGGGCGCCGGCTTCAACATCGACCCGGCGACGCTCGACGCCTCGACCATCAGCACTTACGCCGCCAAGGCGCACGACCAGTCGGTCACCGGCTTCCTGATGAACATCATCCCGTCGACCATCGTCGGCGCCTTCGCCGATGGCGACATCCTGCAGGTGCTGTTCTTCTCGGTGCTGTTCGGCATCGCGCTGGCGTTGGTCGGCGACAAGGGCACGCCCGTGCTCAATTTCCTGCAGGCGCTGACGACACCGATCTTCAAGCTGGTCAGCGTGCTGATGAAGGCCGCCCCCATCGGTGCCTTCGGCGCCATGGCCTTCACCATCGGCAAATACGGCATCGGCGCGGTCATCAACCTCGCCATGCTGGTCGGCACCTTCTACGTGACGTCGTTCCTGTTCGTGTTCGTCGTGCTTGGCGCGGTCTGCCGCTACAACGGGTTCTCCATCCTGTCGCTGATCCGCTACATCAAGGAAGAGCTGCTTTTGGTGCTGGGCACCTCCTCGTCGGAGGCCGCCCTGCCCTCGCTGATGGAAAAGATGGAGAAGGCCGGCGCCAAGCGCTCGGTCGTCGGCCTGGTCATCCCAACCGGCTATTCCTTCAACCTTGATGGCACCAACATCTACATGACCTTGGCGGCGCTGTTCATCGCACAGGCGACCAACATCCACCTGTCGATGGGTGACCAGATCCTGCTGCTGCTGGTGGCCATGCTTTCCTCCAAGGGTGCCGCCGGCATCACCGGGGCCGGCTTCATCACCCTTGCGGCGACGCTTTCGGTGGTTCCGGCGGTGCCGGTCGCTGGCATGGCGCTGATCCTCGGCGTCGACCGCTTCATGTCTGAATGCCGGGCGTTGACCAACTTCGTCGGCAATGCTGTCGCCACGCTGGTGGTGGCGCGCTGGGAAGGCGAACTCGACGAGGCCAAGCTGGCGAGGGCGCTGGCGGGCACGGCCGACGATAGCCTGCCGGCGGACGTTGTTCCCGCCGAGTAATGACGCGCGGTCAATGCGTAAAAGGCCGGAGGCGTGCTGCCTCTGGCCTTTGTCATGCAGGTCGCAACGTCAGACCGTGCCGGTCTTGCTCAGCGGTGTCCGGAAACGTGCTTGGGCCAACAGGCATGCGGGCTGCCAAAGTGCCGCCGTCGTCGAACAGCACAAGGCTGGCGGCGCCGACGAGCCCGGCATGGCGGCCGAGCTGGGCCTGAACGACCGGCACGTCGCGATAGGCGCGCATGGCCCGTTGCCTGATGGTCGCCTCGATGGTCGGCAGCATCAGGTCGAGCCCATTGGCGATGCCGCCGCCAACGACCAGCACATCGGGCGAATAGAGATGCAGGAGATTGGTGAAGCCAACACCCAGCCAGCGCGCTTCCTCCTCCAGCAAGGCCGAGGCAAGAGCGTCCTGCAGCCGTGCCGCCTCGACGACATGGCGGCCGGTTACCTCCGCGTCCGCTGACAAGCGTCGCAAGGTAGAGCCGTCTCCGGCTGCCGTGGCGGCGCTGGCGCGGCGGCCAAGTGCCGTTCCCGAGGCGATGGCCTCGAAGCAGCCAACGACACCGCATACGCAGCGCTCGCCTTCATTGGTGATGGTCATGTGACCGATCTCGGCGGCAAGGCCACGGCGGCCATGCAGGATGCGGCCGTCGACGACGACACCACCGCCAATGCCGGTGGAAACCGTGACGAAGACCAGCGAGCCCGCACCATGGCCGGCACCGAAACGCCATTCGCCGAGCGCCGCGGCATTGGCGTCGTTCTCCAGCCGCACCGGCAGGCCGAGCCGCCGCTCGAGGATGTCGGCAAGCGGCACGTCCAGCCAGCCGGCGAGTGTCGGCGGGCCGACGGCGATGCCGGCCAGCGGATCGAGCGGTCCCGGCGCACCGACGCCGACGCCGACGATCGAGAGTGCCGGCGCCTCGGCGTGGACTGTCGCCGCCAACGCCTCGATCTGGCCGATCACCACATCGGGACCGGCCTGCGCCTGCGTCGGCACCGCCGCGAATGCCAGGATCTTGCCGTCGCGGTCGACCAGGGCGACACGAAGCTCCGTCCCGCCAAGATCGATCGCAAGGGCGGCTTCTGATGTCATGCCGCGACCTTCAAGCCGTGCAGCCAGCCGATGCGGCCGGCGAGGTCCTTGTCACCGAAGGCGAGCGAACCGAGAACCACGGTTTCAGCCCCGGCGGCACGCAGCGACGGCACGGTCTCGTGGCGGATGCCGCCATCGGCCGCCAGAACCACCTGTGCCTCACGGCCGGCCTTTCTCAGGATGGCGCGGGCAGCGCCCAGCCTGTCGCAGGCCTTGTCCGACAGGCTCTGTCCCTTGACGCCGATTGCGGTTCCAAGAAGCGTCACGAAGGCGACTTCCGGGGCAAAGGCCGTCACCGCTTCCACAGGCGTCTCCAGCCTGAGTACGACGCCGGCCTCGGCGCCGAGCTCCCGCGCCAGCCGCACGGCGCGCAATCCGGCCTCGCCATTCTCGGCATGGACGCTGATCATGTCGGCGCCGGCCTCGATGAACTGGCGCGTCTGCGCCTCGACGATTGCTTCATCGACCATCAGATGGACGTGGATGGGTTTCGCCGTCAGCCCGGCGATGCGGGCGACAAGATCGGGAAAGAACAGGAAGGACGGGGCGAAGTGGCCGTCCGCCACATCGATATGATGAAGATCGACATAGGGCTCGATGCGCTTCAAGTCGTTTTCGAAATTGGCGAGGTTGGCCGACCACAGCGAGAATTCGGCGATCATCCGGTCGCGCGGCAATGCGGCGATGGCGGCCGGGCCTGAGAGAGGTTTCGAGATCATGACTGGTCCTGGTTGTTGAAACGATCTTTGAGGAAGCTGCCGATGGCGGCGCGGATCTCGGCGAAATGGCGCTCCTTGTCGGTGGCCTTCGGCGTCACCTCGGCAAAGGTCGCATTGGGGATGGCGTCGGCGAGGCTGCGGGCGGCGGCCAGCGGATGGACGAGATCGATGCCGCTGCCGATGACGAGCGTAGGGAACGCAAGGCTAGCGGCCGCTGCCCGCGTCACGCCAGGTCCATCCTCTGCGATCGGCTGCATCACCTCGGCGAAGACGGGTGCGTTTTCGCGCGCGAAGAAGCCGAGCAGGGAAGCAAGATTGTCCGGCGCTTCGGTGCGAAAGCGGGCGGCCGTCGCGGACGCCGCGAAGATATCTCGCGCCTCCGATAAAGGACGGCTGAGGATGAGCTCCGCCACTTCCACGTAAGGGCGCATGTTTTGCGGTGCCGCGTCGAAAGCCCAGGCAGGGCGAACAAGCACCAAACCCAGGACGCGGTCCGGGTGGCGGGCGGCAAGCTGCAAGGCAATGGCCGCACCCATCGAAATGCCGCCGGCGACGAAACGGTCGAGGCCGGCCGCATCTGCGGCGGCCAGCACATCATCCGCGAACATCGCGATCGAAAACGGGCGCTTGCTACCGGCGCCGGAACCGCCCTGCGCGCGGCATTCGACGGTCAGCCGGCGGTATGACGGGCTGTCGGGATAGTTCTGCGCGACCTGCGCTGCGTCACCGCCGAGGCCATGCTGGAAGACGACGGGAAGTCTGCCCTGCCCCGTGTCGAAGACACGAAGCGCTGCATCGTCGCGGAGCAGGATCGTCGGGGCGGCGCCCATCAGAGGAGCCTTCGTAGAAAGGCGGCGACATCAGGGGCTTCGTCGGCGGACAGCCCGTGGGTGACGAGCGATCCCTCGAAGCCGACTGCCTTCAGCCGCGCGCCGAAATCCGGGAAATCGACGATGCCTTGCCCTGATGGGGCAAAGCGGCCGTCACTATAGCGGTCCTTGGCGTGCGCCATGGCGATGTGGCCGGCGGCCTCGTCGATCGCGGCGGCAACGATGGCGCGCGCCTCGCCGGGCGTGGCGTGTTCGAACAGGTTTGCCGGATCGAGCACGATCTTCAGATGCTTCGATCCCATCTCGGCGATCAGCCGGGTCGCATCCCTGGCCGAGGTGACGATGTTGGCCTGCTCAGGCTCGATGCCGAGATCGACATTGGCACCTTCGGCCAACGCCAGCGCCTTCGCCATCTCGGCGGCCATGTCGGACCAGGCGGCCGGATCGGCATTGTCGGGATGATAGGCCCACTGATCGGCGGCGTTGCGCGAGCCGGTGCAGAGCGTGAGCAGCGGGATGTCGAGGGCAGCAGCAGCCTCGATGACGACGGCGAGACGCCGAAGGCCATCGTCGCGCACGGCTTTGTCGGGATGCGCCATGTTGTAGGTGCCCGAAAGTGCTGCAAGTGAGACACCGCTCGATTGCGCTGCGGTGCGGATGGAGGCGATGGCGTCCGCCGGCACAGCATCCGGCATCGACGGCAGGCCGGCACAGGCCAGATTGAGCTGCGTCGTCTCGTATCCCGACTGCTTCACCGCAGCCAGCACGGCGGCCGGGTCGGTGCCGGCAAAGGTCTTGGCGAAAATGCCGAGACGCATCACACCGCCCCCGAAACCGAGGCGAGTTCGACTCGCTCGCCTGATACCACCGAACGCGCGATGGCGACCATGGCGCGGATCGAGCCGATGCCGTCCTCGACATTGGCGCCGCGCATCGGCGCGCCGTTCAGCACCGTGTCGGCAAGACCTTCCAGCTGGCGGCGGAAGAAATGGCCATCGGCGCCGAGCGGCCGGCGCGATGTCGCGTCCTTCTCATGAAAAATGTCGACCTCGCTGGCGCGGAAATACCAAGGGTTGAATGTCCTGGCGATAACGGAGCCGTTCTCGCCATAGAGCTGAAAACCTTCGTGCCAGTCCATGCGCACGGCAACCGTCAGGTCGAGATGGCCGAGCGCGCCGCTGGCGAACTCGGTCTCGACGAACCAGCAATAGGCGCCGAAACGCTCGTTGAGGCGCGCGCGGACCGCAAGGATTTCGCCACACAGGAAACGCGCCGTGTCGACGAGATGCGAGCCATGCGCCAGCATGAAATATTGCCTGAGATCAGCCTTGGGATTTCCCGCTGGCTTCCTGGCTAGCCTGCTGGTGACGGGCAGCGGCTGCACGGCATCGGTGTTGGTGTAGCGATGGGTGGAATCGCAGTACCAGGCCTTCAGCGCCAGCACTTCGCCGATCTCGTCTCGAACGAAGTCGCGCGCCGCCTCCAGTGCCGGATCGAAGCGCTTCATGTGCCCGACCTGCAGGATCTTGCCCGAGCGCCTGACCGCTTCGGCCAGCGCCTCGCCTTCCTCAACCGAGGTGCCGATCGGCTTTTCACAGAGAACATGCTTGCCGGCGTTGAGCGCCCTGATCGACATCGGCACGTGATAGGCGTCCGATGTGGCGACGATCACCGCTTCCAGCTCAGGATCGGCGAGCATTGCCTCATAGTCGGAATACATCTTCTGCGGCTCGTAGGTCGCGCCCATGCGCGCAAGCAGATCGGGTGCCGCGTCGCAGATGGCGTAGAGGTCGGCATTGCCGGCCTTGGCGCAGGATTCCAGATGCGCGAACTGCGCGATGGGGCCGCAGCCGAGCACGCCGACCCTGAGGCGTCTGTCCTGTTTCTTGATCATCGTCTCGTTCTTCAGGCGCCGTAGGAGCGCATCGTCTGGCGGTTGGTCTTGACCGCGCCGGCGGGATCGGCGGCGGCCGTTTCGGATTCTTCCTCCAGCACCAGCCAGCCATTGAAGCGCGGTGCGGTGCCGGCGATCTCGATGACCGCAGGCGTGTCGCAGACGCCCTTGCCAAGCATGGCCCAGGTACCGTTGGCATCGACGTCCTTGAGGTGGATGTAGCGGATGCGGTCGCGGTGGGTGCGCAGCGTGTCGGCCATGTCCTTGTGGCCGCGCAGGATATGGCCGGTATCCGGCACCCAACCGACCAGATCGGGATCGAGCAAGGCAAAGATCGTGTCGTAGTCGGCCCGGTCGAACAGCAGCGTGTTGTGGTGCGAGCTTGGATGCACCGCGACCTGGACGCCGGTCTTGCGGCCAAGCTCGCCAGCCTCGTTGTAGACCTCTGCGGCGATGGCGAATTTGTCGTCGCGCGGACCGTCGGAGACCACCGTCGCAGAGCCCATCGACACGAGCGCGCCAGGGAAGGCGGCGGCGAAGTCGATCCAGCGTTTGGCGGTCTCGAGATCGGCGCCGATCTCCTCCTTCAGCGTAAAACCACTGTTCGAGCCAAAGGCGAAGGAAACCAGCGTCAGCCCCGACGCCTTCAGCGCGGCGGCGAACTCCTCCGGCTTGTCGCCATAATGTCCGATCATGGTGTCGGTGATCTCGATGCCGGCATAGCCACCGTCAGAGATCGCCTTCAGCAGATCGTCGGGGCCGCCGGTGAACCGGTCTCCCAGCATTTCCCAGGTGAAGGTCTGGCAGCCGACTTTGAGGTCTTTCACGTTCATCCTTTCATTCCTTGGTATCGCCTATTGCTTGATGCCACCCTGCGTCGCCGTCGGATGGACGTCCTACTTGACCGAGCCCGCGGTCATGCCGGCGAGGAAGTACCTCTGGGCAACGAGGTAGATGAGCAAGAGCGGTAGCGAGCCGAGCACACTCATTGCCATCATCTGGTTCCATTCGAAGGCGTGCTGCCCCATCAACAGCTGGATGCCGATCGGGACGGTGCGCATGGACGTTGACTTCGTCAGTGTCAGCGCAAAGAGAAATTCGTTCCAGCACAACAGGAAGGTGTAGACTGACGTCGCCACGATGCCAGGCAGTGAAATCGGGACTATCACCCGCCAAAGCGCTGTCCAACTGGTGCCGCCATCGACGGCTACAGCTTCATCGAGATCGCGGGGCAAGGTGTTCAGATACCCCGTCATTAGCAGGATCGCGTAGGGCAGCGTAAACACCAGATAAGTCAGGATCAGTGCGACATAGGTGTCGAAGATGCCGTATGAGACGACGAGCCCGAAGAAGGGGATCAAAAGTGTGATCGGCGGAATCGTCTGCGTGCTGATGATGATTGTGTTGAGGCTGCCCTTGCCGCGGAAGTTGAAGCGGCTGAACCCGTAGGCCGCCAGCAGGGCGATCAGCACCGTCAGCACAGTCACCGCTCCCGCCACGAAATAGCTGTTGAAGAAGAAGCGCAGCTTTACCGGGTCGCCAAGGATGGCTGCATACGCTTCCAGCGTAAACGCCTTTGGCAGGATGGTTGGTGGCAGGGCAAAGATTTCGGTATTCGATTTGAACGAGCTGCTCAGCATCCAGTAGATCGGAAATGCCGCGAAAAAGAGCCCCGCTGCAAGCGCTACATGGAGCGCGACGGTGATCAGCCTGTCTTTCGGCGTATGCCTTTTCCTCATGATGACTACCGAGCCTTTTGATAGCGAATATAGAACAGCGTCAGGCCGAGAGAGATCAACAAGATGACCACAGCGCTCGCCGAAGCCTGCGACAGGTTGTAGCTCGAAAACGCCAGCTTGTACGTGTAGGTGCTGAGGACCTCGGTCGAGTAGATCGGGCCACCGCCCGTCGTTATCCAGATTAATGGGAAGACCTGCATGGTCCAGATGAAGTCAAGCAGCGAGATGCTGATGATGATCGGCATCAGCTGCGGAATGGTGATGAAGATCAGCTTCTGGTAGGCTTTCGCCCCGTCGATATCGGCGGCCTCGTAGAAATCCTTGGGAATGCCCTGCAAACCCGCGAGCAGGCTGACCATGAAGAGCGGATAGCCCGCCCAGATATTGGCGAAGGTGACGGCGTGCAGCGCGGTCTCAGGCGAGGAAAACCATTCGACCTTGGAACCGATGATGCCGATTTGCATGAGTATGCTGTTCACGACACCGTTCGGCTCAAGCAGCAGGCGCCAGATCACGGCGATAATCACCGCGGTGAACAGCCAGGGCAATATGTAGAGCACGCGCAGAATATTGCGCAGCGTCGGATTGATGCGGTCGCTGTTCAGCATGAGCGCGAAGGCCATGCCAATGGTCATGTGGAAAATGACACTCATGCATGTGAAGTAGAGCGTGTGCCACAGCGAAGCCCAGAACACGGGGTCGTCGAAGATCGCCTGGTAGTGTTTCAGTCCGGCAAAGGATGGGTCACGACGCAGCACCGCGCTGTTCTGGAACGAGTAGCCAATCACCGTCACCATCGGCAGCAGCATCAGAAGCCCGATTATGAGCAGCGAGGGCGACAGATAGAGGTAGGGTGCGACCGCTCGTTTAAGCTTATGGTGGGAGCGCTTTTGCCGGGTCATGTGCCAACCTTGGGATACGCCTTCAAGAGAAGGTAAGCTTCAAAAACAGGTCCACTCAAATTGCCGATCCGTTGTTGCCGGGTGGCCTGCCCGAAGTCAGGCCACCCGGTCAAAGATAGCAAACGGGAACAGGCCGATCAGAATTTCGCCATCCAGCCCTTCTGAGCGGCGGCTGCGGCTTGTTCCGGAGATTGCTCGCCGGCGAGCATCTTTTGAGCTTGCACGTCGAACTGGGTCATCAGGTCTTCTGCCACCGGCAGGCCCGTGAACTCATTGGCGAGATAACCGGTCTTGAAGATTTCAAAAGCCTTGCCGAAAGCCTTGTCCGAGGTCACGAAATCGGGCTGGGCGTTGACGTTGCCCGGGAAGGCGTTTGCAAGCGATACGAGCTTGGCGTTCACCTTTTCACTCATCACATATTGGACGAGTTTCCAGGCCTCTTCCTGATGTTTCGAGGCAGCAGAGATGCCGATGCCCCAGGAGGCATAGGGAAGGCCGCGCTTGCCGGTATAGTTTTCCACGACCGGGACCGGGATGAGGTCGAAGTTCAGCTTGGGATTGCGCTTACGGATGAGGTTCACATGCGCGAGCGAGTCGATCATCATCCCGACGCGGTTGTTGACGAACTCCTCGACCTTTTCCTGCTCGGTCTTGGTGGCGATGCCGGGCGAGATGGTTCCGGCGTCGTTGAGAGATTTGACGAAGGTGAGCATATCCACCACCGGTTTGCCCTCAAGGTCCGGCTTGCCGTCCGCCATCATCGACTGACCCGAAGCCCAAACCCACGACATCATGTCGTTCTGGACGCCGGATGGCGTTTGCAGCGAGAGGGGCAGCACCCAGCCATACTGGTTCTTGTCGGCGATCGTCATCTTCTTGGCGGCTTCGAGAAACTCCGCACGGGTCGACGGCAGCTTGGTCACGCCTGCCTGGGCGGCGAGGTCCAAATTCACGAAGACCGGATAGACGAAAGAAGCCACGGGAAACATCACCGCCTTGCCGTCCACCTTGACGATGTCCGCGACCTGGCTCTTGTCGAAACCGCTCGCATCCATCATCGGATTCATGTCGGCGAGTGCGCTCTGCGCATTCAGATTGTTCACCCAGGCACCGTCGAGACCGACGACGTCGCTGAGCGTTCCGGTTGCAGCACCAACCGAGATCTGGTCGCGCGTGGTCGCGTAGGGGCCGCTGACCAGCGTCACTTTGATTCCTGGATTTGCGGCCTCGAAGTCATCCATGATTGCCCTGAGCGAGCCAGCCGGCAATTCGGGCTCCCACCATTGGGTGAATTCCAGCGTCGTATCCGCCATGGCGCCGGTTGCGCCAAGCAACCATGCGGCTGCGGCTATTTTCAGCATCGCGGGTTTTATACGAAACGTCATCTTCTCCTCCTTCTTTATATTCGACCGCACAATGCGGCCGATCGTCTGGTTATTCACAAGTCTTCTTATGCAGGTGCCTCACCCTCACCCGCGGGTCTTATCGCTGATATTCAGATTGCCAGATGCGTCTCGGGATCGAAGAAATGGAGCTTGGTATCATCCAGGGCCAAGCTGATTTCCGAGCCGGAGCGGACTGTGCTGACCGGTTCGAATTTCGCCACCGCATTCGACGCCAGGCCGAAATCCTGCACCGCGTCGGGGTCGCCGGAGTCCACCCGGACCGCGTCGATGTCGAGATGGACGATTTGTTCGGATCCAAGTTCTTCGATCGAGGTCACCTTTGCCGGTATCGTCTGATACTTGCGGCCGGATTCGAGGCTGCTGTCATAGAGATCCTCCGGTCGTATCCCGAACACGACCTTGCGCCCCGCATACGACCTCAAGTCCGGCCTGCGGACGAAGGCTGCATCCTGCAGCCGGATGGCTAAGGCGCCGGACATCAGTTCGTCGCCCGTCAGGGTCGCCTCGAAAAGGTTCATTGAAGGAGACCCGATGAAGCCGGCAACGAAGGCGTTCACCGGCGATTCATAGAGCCTCTTGGGTGTGTCGACCTGCTGCAGCACGCCGCCTTTCAACACCGCGACCCGGTCGCCCATCGTCATGGCTTCGGTTTGGTCGTGGGTCACATATATGGTCGTTACGCCGAGCTGCTTTTGCAAACTGGTGATTTCGGCGCGCATTTGAACGCGCAGTTTCGCGTCCAGATTGGAAAGGGGTTCGTCCATGAGAAAGGCTGCCGGCTCGCGCACCATGGCGCGGCCCATGGCAACCCTTTGACGCTGTCCGCCTGAAAGGTTCGCGGGCTTGCTGTCCAGCAGAGACGTCAGTTGAAGGGTTTTGGCGATCTCGTCCACGCGCTTTTTGCGCTCGGCCTTCGGCTTGCCCGCCAGCCGCATCGAAAAGCCGATGTTTTCGAACACCGTCATATGCGGGTAGAGGGCGTAGCTCTGGAAGACCATCGCGATGTCGCGGTCCTTGGGCGGCATGTCGACAACGTCGACTCCGCCGATCCGAAGGCTGCCGCTGGTGACGTCCTCCAATCCCGCGATCATCCGCAACGCGGTGGATTTGCCACAGCCGGACGGCCCGACGAGAATCAAAAACTCGCCGTCCTTGACCGACAGGCTCAATTGGTCGATTGCGTGAAAATTGTTCCCGTATGTCTTGCAGATATTCTCAAGAACGACTTCTGCCATATTCCTCCCTCCACAAGTCTAAGCCACTGATTTTTATGATTGTCCTCGGCTTATGTTCACCTGCGAAATATTCCTCGGATAGTTCGGACTAAGTTCCGGTATCGAGCCGCGCATATTTCAGTTCGACTGCCGACGGCGCTTTCGTCGATGCCAGAAGTTCCATGACCTGGTCGTTGGTCGGAAGCGCCTCGCGTCCGCCCCGCCCCGTTATCGAAAGGGCCGCCGCCGCAGCCGCGAATGCGACCCGGCCTGCGGTGTCGGCCCCGCGCGTTAATGCAAGGGCATAGGCGCCATGAAAGCAGTCACCGGCGCCGGTCGAGTCGACGACGGCAACCCGGTGCGGAGGCAGGTGCCAGAGCCCTGTCTGGTCGCGTCCGCGATAGAAGACGCCCCTGCCGCCATCCGTCAGAACCACGGCGGACCGCGACGGCAACCACAATGCGTCGAGTATCTCGGCCGGCGACCGGCGGCCGGTGGCGGTCCGCGCAAAGCCGAGCGGAAGAATGAGATGGTCGCAGAGCCCGATCAGTCTCTCGGTGGCCGGGCCGTGGCTCCATTCGACATCACCGAGGATCGCAAGGCCGAGATCGCGAGCCCGGGCCACGACATCCAGCGACCCGATCCCGTAACTGTCGACGATCAGGACTGTCGCGCGGCTGAGAACCTCGTCCGGAAAGTCCGGCGCGGTGCCCAGCATCGCTTCGTCGTCATACGCGATGAATCGCTCGCCATCCGAACCGACGGTGATCCGCGAGCGCACCGGGCGCGCGTGCGGGTGGCGCGGCGCGAACGCGGTTTCAACGCCGCTCGCAACGAGATCGCACAACACGGCGTCGTCGGCGGCATTGCCCAGCCATCCGACGAACCCGGCGCTTCCGCCGAGCCGCGCGACGGCGGCAAGTGCCGTCGCGACATTTCCTCCGAAAGCTCGGGCACTTTGCAGAACCTTCCCCTTGCCCGCCGACAACGGCTGATCGACATAGACGATGTCGTCGATCGCAATAGCTCCGAAGCCGAGGATTGAAGGGACGGTGGGCATCGTTCAGGCACCCGCCTTCGCCAAGGCGTCTTGCGCCGAAAGGCCGTCATGGATGACGCCTCGAAAGGCGATCGCTGCCTTTTCCGGATCGCCGTGCCCCCAGAGATTGCGACCCACCACGGCACCGCGCGCGCCGGCACGGATGGCGTCCGCCGTCTGCTGAAGGGCGCCGAGCAGCGTGTCGGTCTTCGGACCGCCGGCGATCACAACCGGCACCGGGCACGTCCGAACGGTCTCTCGAAACGACTCGAAATCGCCCGTGTAACCGATCTTGATCACGTCGACGCCGGACTCGTAGCCGATGCGTGCCGCATAGGCGATCTCGTCGGGGGTGAAGACGATTTTTGCCCCGTCGGTGAAATCGCGAGGGTAGATATGCGCCACCACCGGCATGCCGTAACGGGCCGCCGCATTCACCGAATCGGTCAGCCAGCGTATGTATTTGCCCTCGGTCGCGCCGCGCACCGGAATGGCCACGGCCAACGCATCGGCGCCAGCGCGCACCGCATCCTCGGGCGTTGCAATCAGTTCACTGATGCGATCGTCCGGGGTGAAGCAGCCGGCCTGGATCACCAGGCAAGCCTTGCCCGCGTATTGCGGCCACAGATGGCGCGCAGTGCCAGGCTGGATGCTGACGTAGTCGGGTTTGCCTACCATGACGCGTGCAAGCGCGCCCGGCAGGTCGGCAAGACCTCCTTTGCGCACGTCGCCATAGCCGACAAAGTGGTCGACCGCGCCGCCAAAAAGATTCCCCGATGGATGTGAGAAGAGGCGCGCCAGGCGCACCTTGGTTCCGAGGCTCATGAGTCCAAAACTCTCCAATCGATTGATTTCAAAATCCTAGACCTAGTGTTTGCGAAAGAAAGGACAAATGCAATCTTTCGAAAGCTTTCGAATTCGCGTATTTTTGGTAGAGTGAACCGAAGCCAGGGCGATCGCTTGGCGCATGGAGGCAAGGACAGGGCATGTTGTCAGAGCAGAGACGCCAGTCGATCCTGGGTGAAGTGCAACGCAGCGGACAGGTTCGCATCAAGGACCTGTCAGACGATTTTGGCGTGTCGGAAGTCACGGTGCGCTCCGACCTTGAGATACTGGACCGCAAGGGACTGCTGACCAAGACCCGTGGAGGCGCAGTGACCCGGACCACGGATTCGACCACGGCCGCGTTCGCCCGGCGGATGCAAACGAACCTCGATGCAAAGAAACGCATCGCCCGGGCAGCGGTAGAACTGTTCGAGGACAACCAATCGGTCATCTTCGACGGCGGCTCGACATTGATGCAGGTTGCCATGCTGTTACCGCCGCTCAGCAATGTCGTGGTCGCGGCCACGGCGATGAATATCGTGCAGCATCTGATGCATCGGCCCGGGCTCGACGTTCACATGATCGGCGGCCGGGTCTATCCAGACACGGTGAGCACACTGATCACCGATGCCGACACGGCTCTCGGCGGCTTGGTAGCGCATCAGGTCTTTGTTGGAGCGCATGCGATTGACTCGTCACTGGATGTGGTCGACGTGAACGAAGACATGGCGCGAACGAAGCGAAACCTCGTGCGCATGGCCCGGCGCGTTGTCCTCCTTGCGGATTCGAGCAAATGGGGCGTCAGCGGGACCTCAAAGGCCTTTTCGCTGTCGAGCGTCGATGTCGTGATCACGGACGATGGCCTGTCCGGCGCGATACGCAGCCAGCTTGATAGGACCGGGGCCAAGGTGATCTATGCCTGACTCCATCGCGGTCCCTGGCCACGACGGAAATACCCAATGCGCGCATGACCCACGGGATTCGCATCGGCGGTCGGCCGTTTTTTCATGTCGGTCATTTTCTCCTCCCAGGGCTGGCAGCCTCCCGATATCGCGCCAGCATTTTCGCATGTTGGATAAAAATTTTACGCGCGTCAATATTTAAAATGTTGTATAGCCCTTTGCGAAAGCGATCCGCCTAACTGCTGGGCGGATCCGGCAGGTCATGAGCGCATTGGGAGGTAGGATCGAATGCACGGGACATCAACGACCAAACTCGGGATCGGCGTCATCGGATGCGGTAACATCTCGATGACTTACCTGCGCAACGCCGGGCTTTTTGGCGGGATCGAATTGCGCGCCTGTGCCGATATTTCGGCCGACATGGCAGCAGTGCGAGCGAAGGAATATGGTATCCAGGCACTCGGCGTCGATGCGCTGCTGGCCGACCCGGAGATCGATCTTGTCCTCAACTTGACCATTCCGGCGGCGCATTTCGATATTTCGTTTGCCGCGCTTTCGGCCGGCAAGCACGTCTTTACCGAAAAGCCGCTCGCCACCTCGGCCGCCGATGGACAGCGCCTGGTCAATGAGGCGCGGTCGCGCGGCCTGCTGCTCGGCTCGGCGCCCGACACGTTCCTCGGTGCTGCCGGGCGCCGTGCGCGCCGGTTGATGGACCAGGGCGCCATTGGCCGTCCGGTCACCGGCACCGCCTTCATGATGGGCCGCGGCATGGAGCACTGGCACCCCAACCCGCAATTCTACTACCAGCCAGGCGGTGGCCCGGTGTTCGACATGGGTCCGTACTATCTGACCATGCTGGTCAATCTGCTCGGCCCGGTCGAGCGCGTCATGGCAATGGCGACACGCGGCCAGGAAGAAAGGCTGATCACCGCCGAAGGGCCATTCAAGAACACCACATTCAAGGTCGGCACGCCGACCAATGTGCTGTCGCTGCTCGAGTTCCGCTCCGGCGCGACCGTCACCTTCGGCGCCTCGTGGGACGTCTTTCGCCACTCCAACCATCCGATCGAACTGCACGGCACGGAGGGCTCGCTGCGCCTGCCCGACCCCGACACGTTCGGCGGCACGGTGTCGCTGTCGGAACGCGGCACCGACTGGCAGGATTTCGCCAGCGAGGGCGAGCTCTACGGCGCGCGCAACTGGCCTTACGCGGCACCCGATCGCGCCAATTACCGCATGCTCGGCGTCGCCGATCTGGTGCGCTCGCTTCAAACCGGCAACGCCCCACGTGCCTCCGGCAGCCTTGCGCTGCATGTACTTGAGGTCATGGAGGCTATCCTGCGCTCCGGTGAAACACAGGGATCAGTCGCCATCGCGGGCGATGTCGTGCAGCCGGCCCTGCTGACCGAGGAAGAGGCGAGCAGCCTGCTGGCCTGAGGGGTATGATCATGACGCTCGATCCGGATGCGCTGCGCGTCCTCGAAATTGGTCGTGCAGCCGGCGGCGAGCCATTCGAGACCGGCAGCGTGGCGGCAGCGCGAACTGCCTACAACGCCTCGTTCCCGGCGCTACAGGGTGAGCACGAGCCGGTCGCTGCGACCCAGGAACGGCAGATCGACGGGCCGAATGGGCCTATTGCGCTCCGCATCCATCGCGGCATCGGCGCACCGCAAAGCGGGGCGCCGGCGCTGCTCTATTTGCATGGCGGCGGCTGGGTCATCGGCAACCTCGATTCGCATGACGAGATCTGTCGCCTGATGGCCAATCTCGGCAACGCCGTCATTGTCTGTCCTGACTATCACCTGGCGCCGGACCATAAATTTCCCGCCGGGCTCGAGGATTGTCTGGCAACTCTTCGTTTCCTGGCCGAGAACGCCGCCGATCTCGGCATCGACAAGGCGCGCATCGGTGTGGCCGGCGACAGTGCCGGCGGCAACCTCGCCGCCGTGCTGGCGCTGCTCGCCCGCGATGGGCTGGCGCCAGCCCTTGCCGCGCAGATCCTGATCTACCCCAACACCGACGCGCGGCAGACATCCGACAGCTACCGGCGTTTCGGCGACGGCTTCGGGCTCACCGCAACCACCATGGCCTGGTTCCGCGACCATTATTTGCGAACGCCCGACGATATCACGGACTGGCGCGTCTCGCCCTTGCTGGCGCCTGCCCTCGCCGGCGCGGCGCCGGCTTTTGTGGCGCTTGCCGGCTGCGACATCCTCGCCGACGAAGGGGCAGCCTATGCGGCGCGCCTGCAAGCCGCGGGCGTTCCGCTCATCCTGCGGCAATGGCCGGGCCAGATCCACGGCTTCGTCTCGATGGGACGCCATATCCCCGCTGCCCGGCAAGCGGTGGCCGAGGCGGTGGCGGCCTGGCGCCAGTTCGAGAAAAGCTGACGCCGGTCGCTCAGGCCGACTGACGCATCACCAGGGTGGCGCCGAGCTTGACGGTGCGCGCCATGTCCTGCTTCGGCGGATCGGCCTCGTCCAGCAAGGCCAGCAGGATCTCGACGCTGCGCCCGGCCATGGCGGCGAAATCCTGCGCCATGGTGGTCAGCGCCGGGCAGGTGTAGCGGCTCAGCGGATGATCGTCATGCGCGGCAACGCGCAGATCGCAATCGGGCCTGCGGCCGACCTTCAGGCCGCGCGAGAACGCAGCCGCCATCACGCCAAAGGCGAGACGATCGTTGGCACACAGGATTGTGCGGCCGGGCAAGGCGCCGGCCTCCAGCATTTTTTCCGTCTGCTCGTAGCCGATGCGTTCGAAGTCCCAGGTGTAATCGCGGGCGGCCTCGATGACGACCGGCTTGAACCCGGCGGTCTCCATCGCGACGATGTAGCTTTCCTGGCGTTCGCCGGAGTTGTGGTTGACGTGTGGGATGTCGAGATAGACCGGCGGCTCACCCGAACGGCAGAGATAGTCGACGATGGTCGAGACGCTCTGCCGGTTGTCGTTGCCGACGAACGGCGTATCGCCCTCGATATAGGTGTCGAAATAGACGATCGGAATGTCCTGCCCGAGCTTGTCGAAGACGCCGCGGTCAGAAGCCAGACCCAGTGGGGCGATGATCGCGCCGGCGACCTTCAGGGACAGCAGCGTCCTGACCGACTCCGCCTCCAGCTTCGGCGAACCATGCGAGGAGATGACGATCGGCCAGTAGCCTTCGTCGCGGCAGCGAAATTCGATGCGGCTGACCATCTCGGCGTAGAACGGATCGGTGATCGTCGGCACGACGATGCCGATGTTGCGGGTGCGCTTGCGGTTGAGGTTGCGCGCGAAAAGGTTGGGCTGATAGTCCGAGGAGCGCAGGGCAGCTTCGATGCGCGCCCGCGTCGCCGGCTTCACGCTCGCCGGATCGTCGAAATATTTGGACAGCGTCGGCCGGGACACGCCACATGCCTGGGCGAAGTCATCCATCGTGCGGTGCGTCTTCTCCGCCATCGATATATTCCCCTGCCATGATCGGCCCCGCCACCAGTCATGCGGCCGTTGACCGGATGCGACAATGCTCGACAGAACTTATTCAGTCAATTTTCACGGTTACCAATAGAGCGCAAAAAAATCGCATGCGTCAAATTATTTGTTAACGTTTAAAGCTGACGTGGCTCGCCGCCGTTTTCCCGCCAAACGCTTTCGGACAGCGCTGTTTCGTCGACTTGATCGTCAGTTCGACGATCGAGGGATAGGCTGCAGAAGCTTGCCGCTCGCTCTCGGCTACGGGCCTGCTTGCCAAATGTCGCCATGCCGCCCATACACGGCTTGGGCAATCGCCTCGCCCGTTCGCCACCTGCCAGGGATACTGTCCGATGTCTGCGACGCCGTGGTCAAAGCCGTGACGGATTCTTCCATGCCATCTCTCGCCAGCCTGGGCTGGACGGATTTTTTCGCTGATCAGCTCGAGCCCGACGACGCCGATCTCGTGCCGACGCGGATCGCCACCGTCCACCGCGATCGCCTGACCGGCCTGTCGCAGGCAGGGCCGGTCGATCTGACGCTGCCGGCGCAGGCGAACACCGGTGACTATGCGGTCGGCGACTGGGTGCTGGTCGATGGGCATGAACACCTTGTCCAGCGCCGCCTGTCCCGCAAGACGGTGCTGGAACGCCGCACCCAGGGCGGCAGGGTGCCGCAGCTTGCCGCGGCCAATGTCGACACGCTGTTCATCGTCACCTCGTGCAATGCCGACTTCAACCCCGCCCGCCTCGAGCGCTACCTGGCGCTGGCCAACGAGGCCGGAACGACGCCGGTGATCCTGCTGACCAAGGCCGATACCGCTGAAGACGCCGGGAGCTATGAAAGGCAGGCTGCCGCGCTGCAGCGTGGATTGCCGGTCGTGATGCTGAACCCCCGCACATCGGATGCGGCAACCGTCCTGGCTGCCTGGTGCGGTGTCGGCCAGACGGTGGCGCTGATCGGCTCCTCCGGCGTCGGCAAATCGACGCTGGTCAACACGCTGGCCGGATCGGCGCAGCAATCGCCGCAACAGACCGGAGGCATTCGCGAGCACGATTCCAAGGGACGCCACACCACCACGTCGCGATCGCTGCACGCCATTGCCGGCGGCGGCTGGGTGATCGATACGCCGGGCATGCGGACTTTGCAGGTCAGCGACGTCGCCTCCGGCATCGACACGCTGTTTGCCGAAATCACCGAGCTCGCGCCGCTCTGCAAGTTCCGCGACTGCACGCATGTGCATGAGCCGGGCTGCGCTGTGCAGGCTGCCTTAAAGGCCGGGACGCTCGATCCGGAGCGCCTTGCCCGCTGGCGAAAACTGTCCGACGAGAACCAGAACAACACGCCGGTTCAGAGCGGCCCCCGCGGAGCCAAGTCTCCCGGCGGTCGCGGGAAGAGGCGTTGAACGGTTGGGGTTGGTCTGGCCTCGGACTAGAGCCGCGCCGTCCCGAAAACCCGATCCCAGAATATCGACGTCACGCCGAAATTGGCGTTTTCGTCGACATGATGATGCACGGCGTGTCGGCGCTTGAGCGTGTAGAGATAGCTCGGATGGGCGGGGTGCCAGTGATGGATCATGTGGTGGATGCTGATGTACCAGAGGTACCCCAGCATCAGCCCGCAGCTTACCGCGCTCGCGGTTGCGAAGTCCGAGACCACCCAAACGGGCACAAACGCGATCAGCGCATGCACCCCGAGGCTGAGCCAGGTCGGGGTGCCCACCGAACTGCGCTCCTCGACATGGTGACGATCATGCAGGTCCTTGATGTAGGGAATATGGTGAAGAACGAACCTGTGCAGCACATACTCGATCAGCGTCCAGAGGCCTAGACAGGCGAGGACCGTGCCGATCCAGCCTGGTGCACTCTCTTCGCCGGCCTCGAGCAGCCCGGCCACTGCCAGCACGGCGATTACCAGCGGATACACGACGAAGTCGCTATAGTAGCCAATAAGACCGAGTTGCATCGTCACCTAGCCTTCGAGCCGCCAAATAAGCGATGGTATCAGATTGCCGGACTCGCGGGTGAGGTGCAATGCAGACGAACCTGACATAGCGTCGCAATCCCTAGGTGCAAGGTTCGCGTCAACGATTCAAGGACCATCGGCAGGCTGCCGGCTTCGCAAACGGACGTATCACAATGGCAAAACGCAGTGCGGGATTGCTGATCTATCGCCGCGGCGACGGCGATCTCAGGGTGTTGCTGGTTCATCCGGGCGGACCGTTTTGGGCGAAGAAGGACGACGGTGCGTGGTCGATACCGAAGGGCCTCATCGGCGAGAACGAGGACGAGTTGGCGGCAGCGCAGCGCGAGACCGAGGAAGAGCTCGGCATCAGGGTCGATGGGTCCTTCACGCGTCTCGGCGACTACAGGCAACCAGGCGGAAAGATCGTCATGGCCTGGTCTGTCGAGGCGACCGCCGACATTGATGTCGCCGCCATCACGAGCAACATTTTTACCATGGAATGGCCGCCAAGGTCGGGATTCCTGAAGGAGTTCCCGGAGGTGGACAGAGCGGGCTGGTTCACCTTGGCCGAGGCCGAGGTGAAGATCCTCAAAGGGCAGCGCCCGATGCTGTCGGACTTTGCCAGGCAGCAAGGCGCCGGATGATCCGCGGCCCTCAGTACGGCAGGCCGACATAGTTCTCGGCGAGCGCGGTCGATGCGGCACGTGACTGCACGAGGTAGTCGAGTTCGGCCTCCTGGATGCGCTGGCCGAACTCGCCGGTGTCTGGAAAGCGGTGCAGCATCGTCGTCATCCACCAGGAGAAACGCACCGCTTTCCAGACCCGTGCCAGAGCCTTGCCTGAATAGGCGTCGATGCCGGCCGTTGACTTGTCGCGATAGAAATCGTGCAGGCCGGCAAAGAGATAGCGCACGTCGCTGGCGGCGAGGTTGAGGCCCTTGGCGCCGGTCGGCGGCACGATGTGGGCGGCATCACCGACCAGGAAGAGCCGGCCGAAGCGCAGCGGCTCGGCAACGAAGGAGCGCAGCGGCGCGATCGATTTCTCGAAGGACGGTCCAGTGACGACATTTGCCGCCGTCTGCTCCGGCAAGCGGCGGCGCAACTCGTCCCAGAAGCGCTCATCCGACCACGCCTCCACGCGATCGTCCTGCGGGCACTGCACATAGTAGCGGCTGCGATGCGTCGAGCGCATCGAGCACAGCGCAAAACCCCGCTCGTGATTGGCGTAGACCAGTTCGCGGTCGGCTGGCGGCACCTCGGCCAGCACGCCGAGCCAGCCGAACGGATACCGCCGCTCGAAGATTTTTAGCGCACGCTCGGGCACCGATTTGCGGCTGACGCCATGATAGCCGTCGCAGCCGGCAACGAAGTCGCAGTCGATGCGATGCGTGACGCCGTCCTTGTCATAGGTGGCGAAAGGCGCGGTGCCGTCGAAATCGTGCAGAGCGACATTTGCCGCCTCGTAGATCGTGGTCAGCCCTGCCGCGTCGCGCTTGTCCATCAAATCGTGCGTCACCTCGGTCTGGCCATAGGCGGTGACATGCCTGCCGCCGGTCAGCGCCTCGAGGTCGATGCGATGCAAGCGTCCGTCGAAGGCGAGCGAGATGCCAGTGTGCGGCAGCCCTTCGGCATGCAGCCTTGCCGCCGCGCCGGCCTGTTCCAGCAATTCGACGGTGCCCTGTTCGAGCACCCCTGCCCGCACGCGGCCAAGCACGTGCTCGCGGCTCGCACGTTCCAGAATGACCGTCTCTACGCCGATGCCGGCCAGCAGTTGCCCAAGCAGCAGCCCGGACGGCCCGGACCCGATGACGACGATTTGCGTGCGGATCAGTGGCCGAGACTTTCGACCTGTGCGGCCAGTTCGGCGGCAAGGCGCAGCGACGCGGCCGTTGCGACGACCATCTGCGGCAGCAATAGCCACTCCAGCGTCCAGGCAGCACCCGACCGCTCCTGCTCATGCACGAGCGCGTGATGCATGCCGGCAAGCTGCGTGGCGTTGAAGCGGGCAAGCGCCACCAGCGCTTCGGCCTTCACCGGGTTCTTCTTGTGCGGCATGGCCGACGAGCCGCCGCCACTGGAAAGCTCGATCTCGGTTCCACCTTGCGCCAGCAGCGCGATGTCCTGGCCGAACTTGCCGAGGCTGCCTGATACCAATGACATCAGGCCGGCAAAGTCGGCGAGCGCGTCACGCTGGCTGTGCCACTGCGGTGCGTCGCCAAGACCAAGCCTGGCGGCAAGTGCCGCGCGCACCGCCGGCCCCTTGTCATCAAGCTTTTCCAGCGTGCCGGCGGCACCGCCGAATTGCACCACCAGCAGACGCCTGGACTGCTCGGATAGCCTCTCCTGATGCCGTTGCAGCGGCGCCCGCCACACCCTGACGCGATCGGCCACTTTGATCGGAAGCGCCTTCTGCATGCGCGTCATCCCGGTCAGCGCCCTGCCGCCAAAACGCTCTTTGAGCGAAGCGAGGCGTATGACGGTTTCGGTCAACAGCAGATCGAGATGCTCGACGACGGATTTCAGCCGAAGCATCAGGCCGGTGTCGATCACATCCTGGCTGGTCGCACCGAAATGCACTTTCCGGCCATGCGGTTCGCCGACCGCAGCCCTGATCTGGCGCACCAGCTCCGGCACCATGACGCCGTCCTTGGCGACCCCGGCTCGCAGCAGAGCCGTGTCCGGCCGGAAGGTGCCAAGCGCCGCCACGATCGCTGCCCCGGCATCCTTGGGGATTATCCCGTTATCGGCCTCCGCTTGCGACAGCGCCTGTTCAAAGGCCAGCATGGCCTCGATTTCCGCCTCAACGGAAAAATGCCTCGCCGCTTCTTCGTCGCCGAGAAGAGCGGAGAGCAGCGGATGGTCGAAAGGCGATACAGTCATGTCACAGGCCTCCTGAGCATCAGCTATCGAAGAAGACCGTTTCCTTCTCCCCCTGGGGATGGACATCGAAGATGTAGGTATCGCCCTTGCGCTCGGCGATTAGCGTCGGCACGCGGACGCGGTGCTCGATACGCGCGAGGATCGGATCTTCAGCATTGGCCTTTTCCTCATCGGAAAAATACAGCCTTGTGTGCAGGCCGAGATTGATGCCGCGGGCGACGATCCAGAGCGTGATATGCGGCGCCATCAGGCGACCATCGTTGAACGGGACGCGGCCAGGCTTGACCGTCTCGAACGTGCAGAGGCCGGTGTCCATATCGGTCGGGCAACGGCCCCAGCCGAAGAAATTCGGATCGGCAGCACCACGCAGTTCGGCCGGCGAATTGTAGAGCCCATCCGCATCCGCTTGCCAGATCTCGATCAGCGCGTCCTTGAGCGGCGTGCCGGTGCCATCGAGCACCCGGATGCGCAGGCCGATGCGCTCGCCCTTGGTCTTGTCGTTGACCATGGTGGCGCCGAGATCACTGGGATAGACGCCGCCGATGCCGCAGAAATTGGGTGTCAGCCCGATATGGACGTAGGGTCCGGCGGTCTGCGAAGGGCTTTCCCTGAGCCGGTCGAGCGACTGGGCCATCAATTGCCCTCCAGCCTGTTTTCGAACAGCGACGCGCGGCGCCCGCGCAGCACGATGTCGAACTTGTAGGCGCGCGCGTCGAAGGGGATCGTCGCTTGCATGTCGAGCGCGGCGATCAGCGTCTCAACGGCTGCCTTGTCGGGAATGCCGCGCGCGATCGGGCACTGCCAGATCAGCGGGTCGCCCTCGAAATACATCTGCGTGATCAGCCGCTGGGCAAAGCCGTGGCCGAACACCGAGAAATGAATGTGCGAGGGGCGCCAGTCGTTCGGCCCATTCGGCCAGGGATAGGGTCCAGGCTTGACGGTGCGAAACGCATAGCCGCCGTCCTCGGTGGTGAGGGCTCGGCCGCAGCCGCCAAAATTCGGGTCGAGCGGCGCCAGATAGCCATCCTTCTTGTGGCGATAGCGGCCGCCGGCATTGGCCTGCCAGAATTCGAGCAGCGCGCCGGGCACGCCAACGCCTCGCTCGTCGAGCACTCGGCCATGGACGATAATCCGCTCGCCGAGCGCGCTCTCGCCGGGCCTGGCGAAATTGTGGATCAGGTCGGCGTCAAGTTCGCCCAATATTGCGTGGCCGAAAACGGGGCCTGCAATCTCCGACAGCGTGTTGTCGAAGACGAGGGGGGCTTTTTGCGGCGAGCGCAGCATCGAGGTCTTATAATTCGGCGTCAGAGCCGGCGGATGCCAGGTCCGATCGCGCCGGAAGAAGGCGCCGGTCTCGGGCCTCGTCGAGCCGGACTCAGCGGGCATTCCTGGCTCCGTCCATTTCCGAAAACACGTCCTTGGCTATTCTGAAGGCACGGTTGGCGGCCGGCACGCCGGCATAGATGGCGACATGCAGGAACGCCTCGCAGACGTCGTCGCGCGACGCACCGGTGTTGACGGTGGCGCGCACATGCATGGCGATCTCCTCATCATGGCCGAGTGCGGCCAGCAGCGCCAGCGTGACGATCGAACGCTCACGCTTTGTGAAGCCCGGCCGCGCCCACACGGTTCCCCAGGCAGCCTCGGTGATCAGCTCCTGGAAAGGCTGGTCGAAATCGGTGGCGGCAATTTCGGCCCGGTCGACATGCCGGTCGCCGAGCACCGAGCGCCGCACCGCAAGCCCCTTGCGATATCTGGCTGCGTCGCCGGGGACTTCATCCATGGGTTTCTGCTCCAGGGGCAAGCGACGCGATAAAACTGCGGATCAGGGCGACCAGCGCTTCGGGTTGTTCGACGCAAGGAATGTGTCCGGCGTCGCGGATGATCTGGAAGCGCGCGGCGGGGATCAGCTCGGCCAGCGAGCGGACGAGATCGGGAGGCGTCGAGCCATCCTGGTCGCCGGCGACGCAGAGCGTCGGCACCGCGATCCGGCGTGCGGCATCGGTGAAATCCGCATCGCGAACGGCCGCGCAAGTGCCGACGTAACCTGCAAGCGCTTGCCTCGTCATCATGTTCCAATAGCCGTCGAGCTCGGCCACACGCGCCGCGTGGAAGGCGGCGGTGAACCATACTTTGAGCACGCCATCGGCAATCGCTTGGATGCCCTTGCTTTCGACCGTCGCGATGCGTGTATTCCAGCTGTCCGTCGTGCCGATCTTGTGTGCCGTGTCGCAAAGGATCATGGCCTCTACGATATCGGGGCGCCTGGCATAAAGCCCCTGAGCGATCATGCCGCCGACCGACAGGCCGCACAGCACGACCTTGCTCAAGCCGAAATGATCGATGAGCGCCGAAAGATCATCGACATGATCGTCGATCGACCTGATGTCGCCGATATCGGACAGCCCATGGCCGCGCTTGTCATAGACCAGCAGCGGCATTTCACCATCGAGCGCCGAGACAATTTCGTCCCAGATCCGGAAGTCGGTGCCCAGTGAATTGATGAATATGATAGGGCGCGCATTGCCGGCCGCCTTGGTGTGGCGATGGTGCAGCGTGATGCCGCCGATGGTGACGAATGGCACGGTTTTGGTCCTCCGCCTCCACATTGCACAAGGCGTTTGGTTCGGTAAAATGATATTTTGCGTCGTTTCATTAACTCATGGGTTATCAATCCATGTCCCATAGCCGCATCCGGTTCCGTCACCTGCAGGCATTCCTGGAAGTTGCGCGGCAGGGAAGCGTGGCACGAGCGGCCGACTTGCTGCATGTCAGTCCGCCGGCTGTGACCAAGACATTGCGCGAACTGGAAGAGGCGCTCGGCGTCGCTATGGTCGAACGCGATGGCCGCGGTATCAAGGTGACACGGCTGGGCGAAATCTTCCTTGGCCATGCGGGTACTGCGATCACAGCATTGAGACGCGGCGTCGATTCCGTCCGCCAGGACGGAGCGGTCAGCCGGCCCCCGATTCGCATCGGCGCGCTGCCGACAGTGTCGGCGCGTGTGATGCCGCTTGCCATGAGCCTGTTCCTCGAAGAGGGCACCGGTGCGGCGATCAAGATCGTCACCGGCGAGAATTCGGTGCTGCTCGAACAGTTGCGCACCGGCACGTTAGATCTCGTCGTCGGACGGCTGGCGGCACCGGAGAACATGACCGGCTTCTTCTTCGAGCACCTCTATTCTGAACCAGTGCTGTTCGTGGTGCGCGCGGGACACCCGTTACTCGATCCGGGACAGGATGTGTTTGCACGGCTCGACGAATTCCCGATGCTGATGCCGACGCGGGAATCGGTCATCCGCCCCTTCGTCGACCGCCTGTTCATCACCAACGGCATGACGGCGCCGGCAACCGAGATCGAAACCGTCTCGGACTCCTTCGGCCGCGCCTTCCTGCGGCAGAGCAATGCCGTCTGGATCATTTCGGCTGGCGTCGTTGCCAACGAACTCGGCAGCGGCGCCTTCGTCGCCTTGCCGGTCAACACCGAGGAAACCAAGGGACCGGTCGGCCTGACCATGCGCACCGACACGGCCCCCTCGCCGGCCTTCTCCATCCTGCTGCAGACCATCCGCGAAGCGGCAAGTCAAAGCAGTTGATGCGGCTCAGATTGGCGATCAGGCCGCCTGCGAAGGCGTGAAGCGAACGCTTGCGGATCGCATTTGCCCGGGTGCAAGTACCATGCAGCCAGTGTCGATGCCCGCGTTCCTGCGATTGAAGGCATCGGTGATGTTGCTGACCGGTTCGGCGCAAAAGAACGGCTCGCCGGGCGGCGTGTAGAGGACGAGGAAATCGAGCGGCGCTTCGGCCTCGATGTCCAGTTGCCGCCCACGCTCCGGCCAGGAGATCCGGGCGCGGCGCGTCCATCCGGTGAAGACCGTGTCGAAGTCCGTCTCCAACACGTCGAAGCCCGTGGTCGGGTTGGAACCAGCTGGCGGAAGGACGTGCCGGGTGGGCAGGATTTCCGCATCGGTCTCCCACATGCCGGATACCTGCGCCTGGACATGTGTCCACGGTGTCGACGGGAAATAGGGATGGAGGCCGAAGCCTGCCGGCATCGGCATGTCCGAGAGATTGCGCAGCGAAAGGGCAATGATCAGCCCGCCATCGACCAGCGAGATCGCTTGCCTTGCCTCATAGCTCCACGGCCAGGAATCGGCGGCATGGCGATAAGATAGGAGGGTGGTGCTGGCTTCGTGCCGGACGACTGTCCATGGCCGACGCCAGCCATGGCCATGCTCATGATGCGGATCTTCCGGGCTGGTCGGCAGTTCGACGGTGCGGCCCGCGAATGCGAAGCGCCCGCCCCTTATGCGATTGGAATAGGGAACCAGCGGGAAGCAGGCCATGGCGCCGGCATCGCGGCTGTCGATCGCCGCCTGATCCGCAGGACGCAGCCAATCCACGACGGATCCGTTTTGCCGCCAGCGATACGACGCCAGCGCGCCGCCGGCGGCCGGGGCAATCTCTACAGTCGCAATGCCATCGCTGATCGAGACCAGCTCTTGATGCCGCTCGGCAACGGCAGCGGAATTCTTTGTCACCGGCATTCCCCCTCCCTTGACTCCAGTCGCAATGCCGATAAGACATATCATATGAATAGTATGAAGAATAAGAAATCTTTCAGCACGGCGCGCACGTCGAGGGTTGCGGTCGCGGTCTCCAGCGGCTCGACGGCGTTGCACGCGACCGTCGTCGAACAGATCGGATTGCGCATCGTGCAGGGCGATTTCCTGCCCGGCGAGGCACTGCCCAATGCCGACGATTCCAGCGAGATGCTGGGGGTCAGCCGCACGGTGCTGCGCGAGGCGATCAAGGTGCTGGCCGGCAAGGGACTGGTCGAATCGCGGCCGAAGACCGGCACAAGGGTGCGTCCCCGTGCCGACTGGAATTTCCTCGACCCGGACGTCCTGTCATGGCGCTACGCAGGCGGCGTCAGCGCCGACGATGTCCGGGCGCTGTTCGAGCTGCGCCGAGCCATCGAGCCGATGTCGGCCGCACTTGCCGCGCAACGCGCCACGCCGGCGCAGATTGCCGAGATCAATGCCGCGCTGGCCGAAATGGAAGCGGTGGTTGACGACGGCGACCGCTTCGCCAAGCCCGATCTTTTGTTCCATCAGACCATCCTGCGCATGACCGGCAATGAGCTGATCGGCTCGCTGGCGGCACTGGTCGAAACCGCATTGGTGATGAGCTTTCGCCTCTCCAACGACAATCCGGACGGGCAGCGTCATTCTTTGCCGCTGCATCGGGAAGTGGCCGAAAAGATCGCATCCGGCGACGCCACTGGTGCGCAAAACGCGCTGCTGGTGCTCATCGACAATGCCGAGGAAGACGTGCGCCGCAGCGTCCAAAGCCGCAACAAGCGCCGCCAGGATCGGGAACAGACATCGTGACCGACACCAAACGCAAGCTGCGGTCCGAGGCCTGGTTCGGCGGTGAGGGCAAGAACGCCTTCATGCACCGCAGTTGGATGAAGAACCAGGGCATCCCCGCCGACGCTTTCGATGGCCGCCCGGTGATCGGCATCTGCAACACCTGGTCGGAACTGACCCCATGCAATGCCCATCTGCGGGCGCTGGCCGATCACGTCAAACGCGGCGTCTATGAAGCGGGCGGCCTGCCGCTCGAATTCCCTGTGATGTCGCTCGGCGAGAGCAACATGCGCCCCACCGCCATGCTGTTTCGCAATCTGGTCAGCATGGATGTCGAAGAGTCCATCCGCGGCAATCCGATCGACGGCGTCATCCTGCTGGTCGGCTGCGACAAGACCACGCCGGCACTCTTGATGGGCGCTGCGTCGTGCAACCTGCCGACCATCGCTGTTTCCGGCGGGCCGATGCTAAACGGCAAGTTCCGCGGACAGGATATCGGCTCGGGCACCCATGTCTGGAAATTCGCCGAGGAAGTGAAGGCCGGCCGCATGCCGGTCGCCGACTTCCTCGCCGCCGAGCAGGGCCAAAGCCGATCTGCGGGCAGTTGCATGACGATGGGAACGGCCTCGACCATGGCCAGCATGGTGGAGGCGCTCGGCATCGGCATGCCGGACAATGCCGCGATCCCGGCGGTGGATTCGCGCCGTGGCGTGCTCGCGCAAATGGCCGGACGCCAGATCGTCGACCTCGTCCGCAGGGACGTGACAATCGCGCAGATCCTCACCCGGGAAGCATTCGAGAACGCCATTCGAGTCAACGGCGCGATCGGTGGCTCGACCAATGCGGTGCTGCATCTGATCGCCATCGCCAACCGGATCGGTGTCGATCTCAGCCTCGATGACTGGGACCGCCTTGGCCGGGACATTCCAACTATTGTCGATTTGATGCCGTCGGGCCGGTTCCTGATGGAAGATTTCTACTACGCCGGGGGGCTAGCTGCGGTCATGGCGTCGCTTGATGAAGTGGGGCTTCTTCATCGCGACGCCATGACCGTCAGCGCCAAGACCATCGGTGAACTGATCGACGGCGCGCCCAACTACAACAGCGAGGTGATCCGGCCGCTGAGCCAGCCGCTGACCAAGGAAGGCGGCATCTCGATCCTGCGCGGCAATCTGGCGCCTGACGGGGCAGTCATCAAACCGTCCGCGGCAACGCCCGCGCTGATGCAACATCGCGGCAAGGCGGTGGTGTTCGAGAACATCGAGCACTACTACGCCCGCATCGACGATCCGGAGCTGGACATCGACGCCTCCTCGGTGATGGTACTAAAGAATTGCGGACCGCGCGGTTATCCAGGAATGGCCGAGGTCGGCAATATGCCGCTGCCGGCAAAACTGCTGAAGCAAGGCGTCTCCGACATGGTGCGCATTTCGGACGCGCGCATGAGCGGCACCGCCTACGGCACCGTGGTTCTGCATGTGGCGCCGGAAGCAGCCGCAGGTGGCGCGCTGGCTCTGGTGCGCGACGGCGACCTCATCGAACTCGATGTCGCCGGTCGCCGGCTGGAGCTTTTGGTGTCGGATGAGGAGCTGGCGATCCGCCGGCGTGACTGGCAGCCGCCGGCACCGCCGGAAGGCGGCTATCAGAGCCTTTATGTCGAGCGCGTGCTGCAGGCCGACAAGGGCTGCGATTTCGACTTTCTCGTCGGTCGGCGCGATGCCGGCATTCCTCGGCATTCGCACTAGAGAGGCGCGCGATGACGGATGAAATCGGCTATGCGATCTATCCAAGCCTCAAGGGCCGCAGCGTCTTCATAACCGGCGGCGGCAGTGGCATCGGCGAAAGCCTGGTGCGCCATTTCTGCGCGCAAGGCAGCCGCGTCGCCTTCGTCGACATGGCCGAGGAGCCTTCCCGGCGTCTGGTCGACGCGATCTCGGCCGAGGGACATGCCGCGCCGCTGTTCATTCCCTGCGACCTGCGCAACGTCGAAGAGTTGCAGGCGGCAACCGTTCAGGCGATGCAGCACAACGGCCCTATCCAGGCGCTGTGCAACAATGCCGGCAATGACGACCGCCACCAGACCAAGGACGTGACGGTTGCCTACTGGGACGACCGCATGGCGGTCAATTTGCGCCATCAGTTCTTCGCGGCGCAGGCGGTGCGTCCACAGATGAACGCGCTGGGCGGCGGCTCGATCATCAATTTCGGCTCCATCACCTGGATGGTCGGCGATCCGGATTGCCCAGCCTATGTCACCGCGAAAGCGGCTGTTTACGGCATGACGCGGGCGCTGGCTCGCGAACTCGGCCCCGAACGCATCCGCGTCAACTGCATGGTGCCGGGATGGGTGATGACAGAGCGCCAGATGCGGCTGTGGCTGAACTCGGCCGGCGAACGCCAGATCGCGGAAAGGCAGTGCCTGCCCGACCGGCTGCAACCCTCCGATATCGCGCGCATGGCGCTGTTTCTCGCCGCAGACGACAGCCGCATGTGCACGAGCCAGCAGTTCATCGTCGATGCGGGCTGGGTGTGACCCGTACGGCTCCAAGGGAAGAAGGTTAGTATTCATGCGTCTTGTTCAGTTCAGAATGGCCGACGGCAGCAGAGGGGTTGGCCGTGTCTCGGATGACGGCAATCATCTGCACCCGCTCGAAAAGACCGGCAGCGTGCTGGAGCTGGCCGAAGCGGCAATTGCCCAGGGCACGTCGATCGCAGCGCTGGTTGAGAAGCAGACGGGCACAGCGAAAATCGACTACGACCAACTGTTGCGCGATGGCCAGGTGCTCGCTCCGGTCGACCATCCGGAACCGGCGCGCTTCCTGGTCACCGGGACCGGCCTGACCCACACGGGAAGCGCCGCCGCGCGCAACCAGATGCATGTTCTGACCCATGGCGAAGGCACCGAGGAATCGGATTCGCTGAAGATTTTCCGTATGGGCCTGGAAGGCGGCAAGCCTGCCGCCGGGCAGATCGGCATCCAGCCCGAATGGTTCTTCAAGGGCGTCGGCACCTGTGTCGTGCCGCCCGGCGCGCCGCTACCGATGCCGGCCTTCGCGCGCGCCGGCGCCGAAGAGGCCGAGATCGTCGGCCTCTATCTCAACGGGCCGGACGGCCGCCCCTATCGGATCGGCTATGCGCTCGGCAACGAATATTCCGACCATGTGACGGAGGGCGAGAACTACCTCTACCTCGCCCACTCCAAGCTTCGCTCCTGCTCCATCGGACCCGAGCTGCTGATCGGTGACCTGCCCGAAGAAGTGCGCGGCCATTCGCGCATCCTGCGCGACGGCACTGTCATCTGGGAGCAGGAGTTCCTGTCGGGCGAAGCGCACATGTCGCACTCGATCGCCAATCTCGAACACTTCCATTTCCGCTACCCGATGCACCGCAGGGCGGGCGACCTGCATGCCTATTTCTTCGGCGCGGCGGTGATGAGCTACGCCTCCGGCGTCAAGACGGCTTCCGGCGACGAGTATGAAATCCAGGCACAGACATTCGGCAAGCCACTGCGCAACCGGATGGTGTCGGTGCCGGACGAGGGACTGGTCGCTGTTACCCAGCTGTGACGGCGCAGGCCCGAAAATTACGGTCCACCAGAACGACAATGGGAGATTAAAAATGGGACTGAAGAAAGCGTTTCTAAGACTAGCGACAATCGGGCTCGGCATCGGCCTGATGACATCGGCGGCGCTCGCCGCGAACCTGCGGGTACTGGCCTGGGACGGCTACGCCGATGCCGACTGGGTCAAGGACTTCACCGCCGCGACCGGCATCGGCGTCGATGTCGTCTTCATCGGCAGCGACGACGAGATCTGGGCCAAGATAAAGGGAAGCGAAGGCCAGGACTTCGACGTCTTCGCCGTCAACACCGCCCAGTTGCAGCGCTACATCAAGGCCGACCTGGTGTCGCCGATCGACGTCACGAAGCTCGCCAACCAGAAAGAAGTGCTGCCGCGCTTCCGCGATCTGACCGCGGTGAGCGGCGTGACCAAGGACGGCAAGGTCTACGGCATTCCGTTCTGCTTCGACTCCATCGGCCTGATCTATGACACCGACAAGGTCAAGCCAGCACCGACCTCGATGTCGGTTCTGTGGGACCCGGCCTACAAGGGCAAGGTTCTGGCCTACGACAATGGCGAGCACAATTTCTCGTTCACGGCGCTGACGCTCGGCTACAAGGATCCGTTCAACCTCAACGAAGAGCAGATGGCGGCAGTCAAGGCCAAGCTGGTCGAACTCAAGCGCAACGTGCTGAGCTTCTACACCACCGCCGACGAGGCGCAGCAGATCTACCAGAACAATGATGTGGCCCTGATCTGGGCCAATTACGGCCAGCAGCAGGTCAAGGCACTGCAGAAGATCGGCGCTCATGTCGCCTACGTCAATCCAGGCGAGGGCGCGCTCGCCTGGCTCGACAACTGGGTCATTTCCAAGGGTGTCCGCGACAATGCGGCGGCCGAGAAGTGGATCGACTTCATGCTGAGCAAGAAGGTCAGCGGCGAGCTTTCCGAGCGCACCGGCTTCGGCAACACGGTGACGGAAACCGGCAGCGCCGGCGGCAACGACAAGCTGGTCTGGCTCAACAATGTCGAGGACCCGCTCAAGCGTTCGGACATGTGGAACGAGGTCAAGGCTACGCCCTGATCTTTCCGCTCTATGCCTTCGAAGGACCCGGCGGTCCGGAGGTTCCGGACCGCCGAAGCGTATGCGAGAGTATTTCATGAACCAGAACACCGACCTCTTGACGCTGCGGTCCGTCTCGAAATCCTACGGCACGGTCCCCGTGCTGCACGACATCGACCTGTCGATCCGGGATGGTGAGTTCCTCACCGTGCTCGGGCCTTCGGGCTCCGGCAAGACCACGGTGCTGCGGCTGATCGGCGGACTGGAACCGCTGACGTCAGGCGAGATCCGCCTGGATGGGCAAGACATCAGCCGCATGCCGATCAACCGACGGCCGTTCAACACGGTATTCCAGGACTATGCGCTGTTTCCGCACCTGACCGTTTCCGGCAATGTTGGCTACGGGCTTTCGGTTCGCCATATCCAGCGCAAGGAAATCGCGCGCCGTGTCGCGGAGGCGCTGGACCTGGTCCAGCTCGGACGTTTCGCCGACCGCTTTCCGGCGCAGCTCTCCGGCGGCCAGCGCCAGCGTGTCGCGCTCGCCCGTGCACTGATCTGCCAGCCGCGCCTGATCCTGCTCGATGAGCCGCTGGCGGCGCTCGACCTCGAACTGCGCAGGCAGATGCAGGTCTTCCTGAAATCCATCCAGCGCGAAATCAAGACCACCTTCCTGTTCGTCACCCATGACCAGGAGGAAGCCATCGGCATGGCCGATCGGATCTGCGTCATGGAGGCCGGCCATATCCGCCAGCACGGCACGCCGCACGACCTTTACTACAGGCCGAATTGCGAGTTCGTCGCGCGCTTCTTCGGCGAGAACAATCTGATGTCCGGAAAACTTGGGCCGGTGCAGGGCGAGCTGCGATCGATCGAGACGGCGCTCGGCCGCCTGGTCTGCTCGATCAGTGACCAGCCGCATTTGAAGGCCGCAGCAGATGGCGCCAGCGCCTACGCTGCGTTCCGTCCCGAGGCCTTGCATCTTGCAGACGCAAAGGACACCGACAACCGTTTTTCCGGCACGATCTCCGACATGGCCTTTGCCGGCTCATCGAGCGTCGCCACCATCGCGGCAGGCCCAGACAATGCTGCGCAACGCTTGCGGCTGCGCGTGCCGAGCCGCATCGACGGCAGCGCGCTCAAATCCGGCGAGGCTGTATCGCTTTCGTTTGCGCCGCATGAAGGCCATCTGGTGCTGGCATGAGCGAAGCCGGCTCGACACTCACTGCGGAAAGACGACTGTCGCTGCTGGTCACGGTGCTGGCGTTTGCCTTGCCGGTTGTCTTCGTCCTGGTGCCGCTGGCGATCTTCCTCGGCTACAGCTTCTTCAGTGTCGACCAGGGCACCATCGTCTACGGGTTGTCCCTGGGCAACTATATCAGGTTCTTCACCGATCCGGTCTTTCTGCCGGTGTTCTGGAACACCATCGTGCTGTGCGTGTCGGTGGCCATCATCTGCATCCTACTTGCCTATCCCGCCGCCTACTTCCTGACGACGCTGAAAGGCCGTTGGCGCTATGCCTTGCTGATGCTGCTGCTGGTGCCGCTGCTGATGAGCTACGTCATCAAGATCTATGCGATCCGCAGCATCCTCGGCCTCAACGGCTTCCTCAACAAGGCGCTGGTGGCGCTCGGCATCCTGCAGGAACCGTCGACGCTTTTCGTGTTCAACATGAACGCCATCCTGCTGACGCTGACGCTACTTTTGATTCCCTTCGCCATCCTGCCGATCTTCCTGTCGCTGGAGCGGATTCCGCAGGTGCTGCTGCGTGCCTCGGACGATCTGGGGGCCAGCAGCTTGCAGACCTTCCTGCGCATCACCTTGCCGCTCAGCCTGCCCGGCGTCGCTTCGGCGGCGAGCTTCGTCTTCGTGCTGGCGATCGGCGATTTCCTGACGCCGCAAATGGTCGGCGGCATCAGCGGCTTCACCTTCGGCCGCATCCTCTACAGCCAGTTCGGCACGGCCTATAACTGGCCGTTCGGCGCGGCGCTGTCGGTGGCGCTGGCCGTCGTGGTGATCGCCGCAATCCTCGTCGGCGAACGCTTTGGCCGCAACCGGGGGACTTCGGTATGAGCGCCCTGCCCCGACTGTCCACGATCTTTCTGGCCGCGATCACGACACTGGTTGCGGTGCTGCTCTACAGCCCGCTGTTCGTGCCGATCGTGTCGTCGTTCTTCACCATTTCGCATGGCTCCGTCGACTGGTCGGCGCCGACCCTGTCGACCTATGTGGCGCTGGCTGAAAACCACGACATACTGGTCGCCTTGCGCACCACGCTGATCGTCGGCGTCTGCACCGTCATCCTGTCGGTGGTCAGCGGAACGCTGCTGGCGCTCTATTATCATGGGCGCCGCTCCGGACGCTCGCTGCTGCAGTTCATCATCTTCCTGCCGTTCCTGATGCCTCCGATCATCAGCGGCCTGGCGCTGCTGATCTTCTTTCGCGAAATCGGTCTCGAACGCTCGCTGCTGACGGTCGTCATCGGCCATACGGTTTTCGTGCTGGCGATCGTCTACCGCACGGTGCTGATGCGGCTGCAGTCGATGAGCCGCACGCTGGTCGAAGCGTCCTACGATCTCGGTGCCACGGGCTGGCAGACCTTTTGGCGCATCATCCTGCCGAACCTGTCGAGCGCCATGGTCGGCGGCGCCATCCTGGCCTTCGCCCTGTCGTTCGACGAGACCATGATCACCATCCTGGTCACCGGCACGCAAAGCACGCTGCCGGTCAGGTTGTGGGCGATGATGCGGCTTGGCTTCTCACCCGACATCAATGCGCTGGTGGCGCTGATCCTGATGTTCACCGTGCTGCTCTGCGTGCTTGCCGCCCGCTTTCTCATCCCCAGACAGCTCGCAACGGAACGGACTTGAGATAGCGGGCAATCGTCATCGGGAGAAGGCGGTCGGGTTGAGGTCGAAGACCCGTCCCCGATTGAGGATGTTTCTGGGGTCAAGGGCTGTCTTCAGCCGCCGCATCGTGGCGATCTCGGCGTCGCTGCGGACCAGATGCAGCCACTTCTTCTTGTCGAGGCCGATGCCGTGTTCGGCCGAAACGCCGCCGCCGGCCGCCGCCACGCCGCGATAGACGATGTCATATGCCGCCGCCGCATCGACCGTGCGGACCTGGTAATGCAGATTGCCGTCGCCGAGATGGCCGAAGAAATAGATGTCGGCGCCGGGATCGACGGCGTGGATGGCTGCGTCCGCCTCTTGCAGGAACGCTCCCATGCGGGCCAACGGGATGCTGATGTCGACGCCGATCAAACCCTTGATCGAAAACAGGACGCGATTGGCGTCCTCCCGCACGTCCCACAGAGCGCGAAACTCGCGCGGCGATTGCGAGACCACCACATCGTCGATGACACCGTCTTCGACCAACTGCATCAACACCTCGGCGAAGCGCTCGCCGTCGCGTTCCGGCTGACTGCCCTGGATCTCGGCCAGCAGATAGACGGGCGAGCCTGCCGGCAGCGGCGCCGGCATAGCCATGCTGGCGACCATGAGGTCATAGAGCGGTGCGAAGTTGACCTCATAGGCGGACAGGAGCGGGCCGAGCTTTTGCCGCAGCAGCCCAAGCAGGGCGATTGCCGCATCGAGCGAAGAGAGCGCGCAGAAAGCGTTCACCTCGGACGCCGGCTTGGGATGCAGCCTGAGCGCGGCGCGGGTGACCACGCCGAGCGTTCCTTCCGTGCCGATAAAGAGCTGACTGAGGTCGTAGCCGGAATTGTCCTTGGGCAAGCCCTTGAGCGAGGTCATCACGCTGCCATCGGCAAGCACGGCTTCCAGTCCCAGAACCTGAGCGCGGTACATGCCGTAACGCAGCACGCGGATGCCGCCGGCATTGGTGGCGATGTTGCCGCCGACCGTCGCGGAGCCGCGTGCGCCGATATCGACGCCGAACATCAGCCCGGCGCTGTCGGCCGCCTCCTGCACCGCCTGCAGCGTCGCGCCCGCTTCGGCGACGATGCTAGCAGCCTGGCGATCCGGAACGGCGAGGTCGGTCATGCGCTCCAACGACAGCACCACCTCGCCCGGCTGCACACGGGCGGCGCCTGCCAGGCTGGTGCGTCCTCCCTGGACGACAACCGGCTGGCTGAGATCGTTGCAAACCGCCAGCGCTGCCGCGACACCTTGTGTGTCGCGCGGGCGCAGCACCGCTTCGGGAAGCGCCCCCAGCTTGCCGTCGGGATCGTCACGATAGCGCTGATCCACCTCCGGACCGGCGAGCACGCCGCCCGCGCCCAGCCGGTCGCCGAGCGCAGAGAGGAGCTGTTGGATTTCAGGCGACATCGGCCGATCCTATCCATGATCGCCTGCCGGTCAAACGCTCGTCCACGCAAAGCGACGTCGTCCGTGCCCGTGGTAATGCAAAACAGGACAATCGTCCGGTATCGACCACGATGGGATCGTGATCGATACCGGAGAATAGGTAGTCTTACTGAAGTTTCGCTTGCAGGGCGTTGACGTCGTCGGTGGTCATTTCACCGTCGGTCGCCACCTTGCCATCGACGATCTTCCACAGCCGGAACGGGCCGGTGATGTCGCCATATTTGTCGAAGGCGACAGGGCCGATGACGCCTTCATAGCGGATCGGCTTGCCGTCCTTGATCAGGCCAAGCGCCTTGGCGAACTCTTCCTTGCCGGCAAAGATCGGCGTGCCGGCCGGATCGACCGCCTTGTACATCGCGTCCTTGATCTTGGCCGGATCCTCCGAACCGGCAATGGCGATGGCGAGGCCAACAATCGCGCCGGCGTCATAGGAACGGTCGGCTGCCGGATTGGTCGGTTCGATGCCGGAGAATTCCTTGTAGTTCTTGGTGAAGTACTCTGTCGAAGCGGTCGGGCTGGTGCCGGACGAGGTGCCGTAGGCTTCCTTCAGATAGTCGGCGCCGACGGACTCGATGAAATCAGGGCTGTTCATGCCGTCATTGAGGAGGAATTTCTGCACGCCGCCCTGCGAGATCCAGGTACGGGCGACCGTTGCACCGTCGACCGGCGTGCTGACGAGATAGAGCCCGTCCGGTTCGCCGGCCATCGCCGCCGTGACTTCGGAGGCATAGCTCGACTGCTTCTCGTTATAGGGCGTGTCGGAGACGATGGTGCCGCCGAGCGCTTTATAGGCACGCGAGAATTCGGCCACCATGTTGACGCCGAAATCGTTGTTGACGTGGATGATCGACAGTTTCTTGAAACCCTTGTCGACGGCGTATTTGGCGGCGGCGACGCCCTGCAGCGCATCCGAGGTGATGGTGCGGAAGAAGATGCCGTTGGTCTTGCCGTCGCGGCCGAGCGCGGTCAGCGTCGGCGAGGACGAAGCCGGCGAGACCTGGACGATCTTGGCTGGCGCGGTGACGGAGGTCAGGATCGGGATCGACACAGACGAGATGATGCCGCCGATGATGACCGGCACCTTCTTGACCTGAACCAGCTGGGTGGCTGCGTCGACCGCTATGTTGCCCTGGCTCTGGCTGTCGCGCGTATCGGTGACGAGATCGCAGCCGCGCACACCGCCGGCTCCGTTGATGTCGCGGAAGGCCATCTCGACCGACTTGGCCCCGGCCTGACCGTATTCGCCGGCCGGGCCGGTCAGTTCCATGACGAGGCCGACGGTGATCTTGCAATCGGCTGCCTGCGCGGCACCCGCCATCGTGACGAGGGCGAGCGCGGTGGTGAGTTGGAGTATCGTCTTTGTCATTGTTGTTCCCCTTTCGTTACTCGACTGTATTTGAATTCTGGAGCCTGTTCAGCGTTCCGGCACCTGCAGCCAGGTCTCATGCAGATGTCGCCATTCGACGCCGTTGGGCGCCGATGAACTGGTGGTGAAGACGGCGCTCGACTGGCGGCGGCTGTGCTTGCCTGCGCGCAGCTGCGCTTCGACATAAAGGACGACGATGGTATCGGCGTCCTGCCAGCCGGGCCGGATGTCCTCGATCGAAATGGCAAAACCGTCGTCGCAAGAGGCGCGGCTTGAGCGGACATGGTCGACGACCGCTTCGCGATCGAGGACCTGCCCGTCCGGCGCCACCATGCTGAGGTCTTTACCCATGGCGCGTTCGAAGCGGCCGAAGTCCACCGTGTTGGCGCGCGCGGCGACGAACCAGTCGACGAAGAAGCGGTGCAGGTCGATGATTTCGGCGCTGGCGCGTGAAAACAGGGAGGGTTCGCCGCTCATTTCTTCCCCGCATTGAGGTTGTAGTGCATGATCGAACCGTGGCGTCCGTGGCGGTCGCGCTCCAGCGTGTAGACGTCGCCCTCCAGGCCCGTGCCTTGCGCGATGACGGCCGCAATCCGCGCCCGGTCCTCGGCGTCAAGCGCCACGTCCATGATTTTCGCATTGGCAATGGCGTGCGCCTGGTTGCGGGCACCGACGATGACAGCCGCCACTTGCGGCTGTTCCAGCACCCAGGCGCTGGCGATGGTGGCAATGTCGACGCCGTGGCGGTCGCCAATGGCTTTCAGTGCCTGAAGCAGGTGCTGGAACAGATCCCAGCCGCCGAAATCATCGATGATCAGCTTGTATTTGACCAGCGAGCGGTTTTCGAGCGGCGTGGCGGGTTCGGCCGCACCGAGCCATTTGTCGCTGAGGAAGCCGCCGGCAACCGAGCCGTAACAGAGGAAGCCGACGCCGTTCTGTTTTGCGAGTGCCGCCAGGCTGTTGCCCGGCCGCTGGTCGAGCACGGAATACTGCAGCTGTTGACTGACAAGCGGGATGCCGGCGGCGAGGATTTCGGTGAGCCGCGGCGTATCGAAATTGGTGGTGCCGAGATTGCGCACCTTGCCTTCCAGCCGAAGCTCGTTGAGCCAGCCCATCGCCTCGACATAGCGAGGCTGCGCATAGTCCCACCAGTGGAACTGGACGAGATCGAGCCGCTCGGCCTTCAGCCGCCGCAATGACTGGTCGACGATGCCCCTGATGTAGTCGCGGCTGATGCTGGCCAGCCGTTCCAGGTCGGGCACCAGCTTGGTGTGCACCTTCATCCGGGCGGCGACGTCGAGGCCGCGCTCGCTGGCCAGCCGCAGGCGCGCCGCGCCGATGAGCTCCTCGACACCGGTGTAGATGTCGGCGCAATCATAGGTCCAGATGCCGGCATCGAAGGTGGCGATCAGATCGGCAACCGCTTGGCTGCGGTCGATGGCGCCGTGGCCGCCGGCCAGCTGCCAGCCGCCGCGAATGACGCGCGAGATGGTGTAGCCGGGGCCGAGTTCGAAGGTCTTGGCGGTCATGTCAGGTCATCCTCCTTCGGCAGCGGCACCGCTGTGGTCTCGGCGTGGCTGAACCGTCGCTTGGCCACCCTGACAATCCGGAGGCGGCTGGCGCAATTGGGATCGGGACAAGCGATCTCGGCGTCCGATGTCATCCAGTCGTTCGGGTGGGTCGGGCGCTGCTTGGCCGCCAGCAGCGGCAAGACGGCGGCGAGCGAATAAATCGAAAAGCCCTGCCCTGCCGGCATCGACAGCATCTCGCCCTTGAGCTCGAAATAGTCACCGGCCCTGGCGCCGCAATAGATCGGCTTGCCCTCCGGGATGACCACCTCGACGCGAAGATCGAACAGCTCGAAACTGTCGTCGGCCATGTCAAGCCTCCACCAGACTGAAGGTGACATCGCAGGCGCCGTTGCGCCGGATGCCGCCGCAAGCGGCGGCGAACTGATCGCGCTCCCCGGCACGCACCTGCGCCACCACGCTGCCGGCCAGCCAGCCGATCGGGAACAGGAGCCGCGCACCCTGGCCGTAATAGAGGCCGATGTCGAAGATCGCATTGGGATTGCCGCCCCACATGCGTGGCGGCACATAGGACAGCACGATGTCGCCCGGCTGCGGGTTCAGCGTTGCGTTCTCGGCCGGCAGCGGTTTTGCATAGGCCTGGCCCTCGAGGTCGGCTGGTGGAACCGGACAGGAAATCTCCGGCCCCGTCCACATCGCGTGGATGCCCGGAACAACGCGTGGCGTGCCGAGATAGGCCAAGAGGAAGGCAGCGTTTTCCGGTGCCTTTTCGGGCAGCAACAATGCCGTGACGGAAAGCTGCGAGCGCGGCTCGGTGATCCTGATGGCGGTCATGTCTGGTCTTTCGCGGCGGCAGCCTGCAGCTTGCTGCGCAGAAAGGTGAAGGGGCGGCTGATGTCGGCGACCAGCGACTCGCGCGCCGCCTGCGCATCCTGCGTGGACAGCGCCGTGACGATGCGGCGGTGATACTGGGCGGTGTCGACCTCGCCGGCTTCCGAGAAGGCGTAGATGGCGACACGGATGCAGGGGCCCGATTGCAGCCACAGGCTCTCGATCATCGGGATCAGCACGGCCGAACCGCAGGAGCGGTAGATCTCGAAGTGAAAGCTCTGGTTGAGCGTCACTTCGCGATCGACGTCCTTCTTGTGTTTCAGCGCCCGCATCTCGTCCCATTCGCCGAGAATGGTCTCTATGGTGGCGATCTGGCGCGGACCCATGCGGGCGGCGGCAAGCGCGATCGCCTCGCCCTCGATCAGGATGCGGGCCCGCAAGAGATCGTCGAGGCGTTCCAGCGTGATCGGCGGCACGCGCACCGAACGGTTGGGCAACGCCTCCAGCGCCTTTTCGGTGATCAGCCGGCCCAGCGCCTCGCGCACCGGCATAGTCGAGGTGACCAGCGCATCGGCCAAGCCACGGATGGTCAGCACCTGGCTTGGTTCGAACAGCCCGCCGATCAGGGCACGGCGCAGTTCGGAGTAGACGCGGTCCTGTACCGTTTCGCGGCCGACCGGCGCAAGTTGGGCCGCGATCGCCTCGTTGTTCTTTTCGATGGCAGCCTTTTGCATGGAATTCCGTTCTTGGCCGGTTTTCGGCTTGCGGATCAAATTAAAGCCGAATAGCGTGATCAAAGCAAGTGTGATCACAAATCAATAATCAGAAGGCGGCAACGATCGTCTTCGGCCAGAGGGTTTGATGAGCGAGGCAACCAAACGGCAAGGGGAAACCCGCGCGCCGGTTCTGACGGCAAGAAATGTCGTCAGGCGGTTCGGCGGCCTTGTCGCGGTCAACGATGTCTCGTTTGAAGTCAAAGCGGGAGAAATCCTCGGCCTGATCGGCCCCAACGGCGCCGGCAAGACGACGATGTTCGACCTGCTTGCCGGAAGCATCCTGCCGACCAGCGGTGAAATCCTTCTCAACGGTACGCCAGTCTCGGGCGAAGCCGCACATCTGCGCATCGGACGCGGTCTCGGCCGCACCTTCCAGATACCGCGCCCGCTGCCCAATCTGACGCTGATCGAAAACATCATGCTGGCGGCACAACGTCAGGCCGGCGAAAAGCTGCTCGCCAATTTCGTCACGCCATGGCGCGTCGCCGCGCAGGAAAGAGCCGCCAGGACAAAGGCGCTCGAACTGCTGGAACTGGTCACCCTCACCCGCCTCGCACACGAGCCGGCGCGCGTGCTTTCCGGCGGCCAGCGCAAGCTCCTCGAACTCGCCCGCGTCATGATGGCCGACCCGGCGATCATCCTGCTCGACGAACCGGCCGCCGGAGTCAACGCGACGCTGCTCGAAGTCATCATAGACCGCATCCGCGATATCAACGCGCGCGGCATCACCTTCCTGCTCATCGAGCACAATATCGACATGGTGACGCGGCTTTGCCATCGCGTCCTCGTCATGGCGAGCGGCCAGCTGCTCAGCGAAGGCACGGCAGAGGAAGTCGCCCGCGACCCACGTGTCATCGAGGCCTATCTCGGAGGCGCGGCATGAGCGAGATCGTCCTCGATGTCCGCGACCTCGAGGCCGGCTACGAGCCCGGCGTGCCGATCGTGCGCGGCGCCTCGATCATCGTCGCCAAGGGTGAGATCGTCGTCGTGCTGGGCCCCAACGGCGCCGGCAAGTCGAGCTTCATCAAGGCAATCGCCGGCCTCGTCCCGATCACCGGCGGCACGGTGTTTCTGGACGGCAAGGACATCACGGCCGCGCCTGCCCACACCATGGTTCGGCTCGGGCTTGCCTTCGTGCCGCAGACCGAAAACATCTTTCCGCTGATGTCGGTCGAGGACAATCTCAAAGTCGCCTGCGGCATCCTCGAACGGCGCGAGATCCCTGGCCGCATCGAGGAGATGTATTCGGCCTTCCCCGATCTCGTGCGCCAGCGTCGCACCGCCGCCGGCAATTTGTCGGGCGGGCAGCGGCAGATGCTGGCCGTCGCGCGCGCGCTGATCGTCCACCCCAAAGTGCTGGTTCTGGACGAGCCGTCGGCCGGCCTGTCGCCGAAATTCGTCTCGATGGTGTTCGAGATGCTGGCCGGCATCCGCAAGTCCGGCGTCACCATCCTTTTGGTCGAGCAGAATGCCAAGGCGGCACTCGCCATCGGCGACCGCGCCTATGTGCTGGTCGAAGGCAAGGACCGGCACGAGGGCATCGCCTCCGAACTATGGAACGATCCGGTGGTCGCCGAACTCTATCTTGGCCAGCGCCCCCGTAAGGCCGACACGAGAGGTGCGGCATGAGCCTGCAATTTGTCGTCGACGGATTGCTGACGGGTTCGATGATCGGCCTCGGCGCCATCGGCGTGACGCTCACCTATTCGATCCTGCGCTTCTCGAACTTTGCCCATGGCGACTTCATGGCCTGGGGAACCTATGCGACGCTGGCCGTCGTCAGCGCCATCGGCGCGACAGTCGGCAAGGTGGCGCCGATCGCACCGTTGTCCTTCGGCTGGCCGCTCATTGTTGCGCTCGCTATCGGCATGGCCTTCACCGCGCTCTTGGCGCTGCTGCTCGACAAGGTGCTGTTTTCGCGGCTTCGCTCGCAAGGCCAGGCGATCATCGTGGTGATGGCGAGCTTCGGCGCCTCGATGGCGCTGAGAAGCTTGCTCGAATTCACTTTCACCTCGCGGCCGACCTATTTCAGCCGGGCAATCCAGATCGCCATGCCGGTCGGCTTCGGCATCCGCATCACGCCCGACCAGATCGCCCTGCTGCTACTGACCGCGGTGCTGGTGCTCGGCGTGCATCTGTTGATGACGCGCACGCAAACCGGCCGCTCGATGCAGGCCCTGAGCCAGAACGCGGCACTGGCCCGCATCGTCGGCATCGATGTCGCCAGCGTGGTGCGCGTCACCTGGGTCATCGGCGGGGCGCTGGCCTGCGTGGCCGGCGTGATGATCGGCATTCTGGTGCAGATCCGCCCGTTCATGGGTTTCGACATGCTGCTGCCGATGTTCGCTGCCGCCATTCTCGGCGGCATCGGCAGCATTCCTGGCGCGGTGCTCGGTGGCTTGATCATCGGGTTCGCCGAAGCCGGTGCAGTACAGCTGATCGGAGCCGAGTGGCGCGCCGCCGTCTCCTTCATCATCCTGATGGCGGTGCTGTTCGTGCGGCCTATCGGCCTGTTTGGTGTGAGGGAACGCTGATGGACCTGCTCGGCTACGGCGCCTTCTTCCTGACCACCGCGCTGATCTTTTCGCTGGTCACGCTGGGGCTCAATCTGCAATGGGGGCTGACCGGCCTGTTCAATGTCGGCCTCGCCGGCTTCGTCGCCATCGGCGCCTATACATCGGCGCTGCTGACCACACCGGACGATGCCGCGCGGCTGGGCGGCTTCGGCCTGCCGATCCTTGTCGGCTGGCTCGGCGCCATGGTTGTCGGCGGCATCGCCGCGGCGCTTACCGGCATGGCGACGCTGCGGCTGAGATCCGACTATCTTGCGATCACCACCTTCGGCGTCGCCGTGGTGGTGCAACTGGTCGCGCTCAACGCGCAGAAGCTGACCGGCGGCCCGTTCGGCATCGGTTTCATCCCGCGCCCCTTCGGCAGCCTTGCCGAGACGCCGCTGCTGTTCAACCTGTCCAACCTCGCGGTCGTATCGGTGGTGACGCTGATCGCCTATCTCGCTTTGGAGCACCTGTCGCGCAGCCCATGGGGGCGGGTTTTGAAGGCGTTGCGCGAGGATGAGCGGGCGGCGATCTCGCTTGGCAAGAGCGCGCGTTTCTACCGCGTCCAGGCCTTTGCCGTCGGCGGCGCCATCATGGCGCTGGCCGGCGCGCTGCAGGCGCACTTCACCGGCTTCATCGCGCCGGACAATTATTTGCCGATCCTGACCTTCCAGGTCTGGGTGATGCTGATCGTCGGCGGCTCGGGCAGTAATCTTGGCGCCGTCATCGGCAGCATCCTGGTGTGGGCGATATGGGCCGGATCGGGCACGCTGACCAGCATCCTGTTCCCGCCGGAACAGCAGGCTCGCGCCGCCGCGCTGCAGATCGCCGCCATCGGCGTCATGCTCTGCGTCATCCTGCTGATCCGGCCGAACGGCCTGTTCGGCGACAGGCCGCGGCGGCGCCGCTTCAGCAAGCGGGCGAAGATCGCTGCGGGCGAGAGCAGTTCCGGCTCATGAATGCCGTGATCCGGCAGGAGGCACAAGGCGCTTCGCTCTGGCATGCCGTCAGCGGTAGCCGCCGCGAGCGGCCGGCGCTGCAAGGTGGGCTCAATGTCGACCTGGCCATTGTCGGCGGCGGCTTTTCCGGCCTTTCAACCGCGCTGCACGCCGCCGGGAAAGGCCTTTCCGTCGCCGTTCTCGAAGCCGAATTCATCGCCTGGGGCGCGACCGGCAGGAATGCGGGATTTGTCGTGCCGAACTTCGCCAAGATGGACCCGGCCGACATACTGGCCCATCTCGGACCGTCGCGCGGCGAAAGGCTGATCGATTTCGCCGCCGGCAGCGCCGACCTGGTCTTCCGCCTGATCCGGCAGCACGGCATCGACTGCGACGCCGTGCAGAACGGATGGATCCAGCCAGCGCATTCGCCTGCCGCCTTCGAGAAGGTCAAGTCACGTGCCGGGCAATGGGCACAGCGTGGCCGGCCGGCTGTCACATTGGATCGGCAGGATGTCGAAGCCCTGACGGGAGTGCCAGGTTATGTCGGTGGCTGGATGGATCGTTGCGGCGGCGTGCTCAATCCGGTCGCCTATGCGCGCGGGCTCGCCGATGCGGCGGAGAAGGCCGGCGCGAAGATCTTCGAGCAGACGCGCGTCACCTCGGTTGATCGCATAGCCGATGGCTGGGTGCTGAAAACGCCGGTGGGATCGGTACGCGCCGCAAAGGTGCTGATCGCCACCAACGCCTATGGCTGGTCCCTCAACCCGTCATTGCAGCGAACCTATTTCCCGCTCAAGGTTTTCCAAATCGCCACGGCGCCGCTGCCGCCCGAAATCCGCGCGCGCCTGTTACCCGGTGGGCAAGGTGTCGGCGACACCAGGCGCAATCTGTTCACATTCCGCTTCGACGCCGAAAACCGGCTGATCAGCGGCGGCATGCATATCCTTGGCGCCGGTGCGGATACGCGCGTACCGCAGACGATCTGGCGAAGGCTTGGCCGGCATCTCGGTCTGCCCGATCTCCCGCCGCTTGCCTACAGCTGGTCGGGAATGGCGGCGGTCGAACCGGATTTCCTGCCGCACCTGATCGACCTCGGTCCGGGCCTGATCGCCGGACGCGCCTGCAACGGCCGCGGCATCGCCATGACCACAGCGATGGGCAAGGTGCTGGCCGACTGGGCCGCTGGAGCCGAGGCCCGCGACCTGCCGCTGCCCTTCGCGCCACCGGCGCCTATCCCGTTCCATGCCTTGCTGCGGCATGCGCCCAACATGCTGCTCGGCTGGAGCATGCTGCGCGACCGGCTGGACGGGACGAGCTAGGCCGACGGCTACCTGGCAGCGTCAAGGTTTGCAGATAATACGGCGGCCGCCACGGCGATGTCCTCTTCTATGAAAGTCCGCACAGTGGGACCGCTGCGCCGCTCCAGCGCGGCGACGATCTTGCGATGCGCGTCGTTGGACTGCGGGATGTAGCGATCGGCCTGCATCAGCAGCTTGAGATAAGGCCCAACCCGCCCCCAGAGGTCGCGGATCATGTTGAGCAGGATCGGCGCGCCGGCATGCTGGTAGATGGCGAAGTGGAACGCCTCGTTCAACGAGAGATAGGCCCTGGCGTCGCCGGCCTCGATGGCACGCTGCATGCCGGCGAGCGTCGCCTGTATGTCAGCCAGTCCGCTTTCGCTCATCCTGGTCGCCGCCATCTCGCCCGCCAGTCCCTCGACGGCGATACGGATGCGCGTCAGTTCCTCGAAGGCGGGCGCGGACAGCAACGGCACGATGACCGAGCGGTTGTTCTGCATCTCGAGCAGTCGCTCGGCGACAAGCCGCTGCAGCGCCTCGCGGATTGGCGTCGTCGAGATGCCGAACGTTTCGGCGAGCTTGCGGATGACCAGCGTCTGCCCCGGGCTGAAGCCGCCTGAAATCAACTCCTGCTTGAGCGCGCCATAGGCGCGGTCATTCAGGGTTTGATGTTCGAGCTTCAGCATGCGTTCGGCCCGATCACCAGTTCGACAGCGCGCGATCGAGCGTCTCGGCCAGTTGCTCGGCATTGTCCCTGGCAAACGGCAGTGGCGGCCTCATCTTCAGCACATTGCCGCGCGGACCGCAGGACGAGATCAGCACGCCGTCCTCGCGCATGGCTTCGACGACCGCCGATGTCTTGGTGGCGGCCAGCGCCTCGTCACCGTCCGCCGTCAGCTCGACACCGAAATAGAGGCCGTTATGCCTGATATCGGCGACCGCGCCATGCCGGCTCTGCAGGGTGCGCAGCAGTTCACTCGTATACGCGCCGACATTGCGCGCATTCTCGATCAGCCCCTCGCCCTCGATCACCGCCAGCACGGCGAGACCGACGGCGGCAGCAACCGGATTGCCGCCGAAAGTGTTGAAATAACCGGTGTTCGAGCCGAACGAAGCGACTAGCTGCGGCCGCACGAGCACGGCGCCCATCGGGTGTCCATCGCCGATCGGCTTGCCCATCGTGACGATGTCGGGCTCGATGCCATAATTGGCGAAACCCCACATGCCTTGGCCAAGCCGGCCGAAGCCGGACTGGACCTCATCGGCGATGACGATGCCGCCGGCCTTTCTGACGTGATCCACCGCCTCGCGCATCACCGCCGCATCGGGAAAGAAGATGCCGTCGCTGGAAAAGGCCGAGTCGAGAAGGAGTGCGGCCGGCTTGATATCTTTTACGCGCATGTCCTCGATGGCGGCGGCGACATTTTTTGCGAAAACATTCGCGGCCCGGCCATGGTCGCGGAACGTGTCCGGCGCCGACACGGTGCGGTGCTGCGCGCGCACGCCCTTTGCTCCGACCGCCGCCGGCGACAGTTGCGCCGTCGCGATGGTGGCGCCGTGATAAGCGAAGTCGGTGATGATCACGGCGGTGCCGCCGCTGGAATGCTGGGCGATGCGGATGGCGAGGTCGTTGGCCTCGCTTCCGGTGCAGGTGAACATGGCGTGGCCAAGATGGGCCGGAACGGTGCCGAGCAGTTTTTCCGCGTAATCGAGGATGATCTCGCTGAGATAGCGCGTGTGGGTGTTGAGCGTGGCGGCCTGTCCGGACAGCGCCTCGACAACGCGCGGGTGGCAGTGGCCGACCGAGGCGACGTTGTTATAGGCGTCGAGGAATTTACGGCCCTGGGCATCGTAGAGCCACACACCGCTGCCGCGCACCAGATGAATAGGGTTGCGGTAGAAGGCGCGATAGGTCGGCCCAAGCAGCCTGGCGCGGCGTTCAAGCAGCGCGCGCTCCGATGCAGCCGCGTCGGCATTTGAAGGATATGGCGAGGACTGGGACACGAGCATTTACTCCGGATTGGAATGGTCGAGAAAATAGCGGCGGGCATCGGTGGATGACAGACCATCCAGCTTTTCGAGCGAGGCCCAGACCTCGGTGGCGAGGCGCAGCACATAGTCGCGCTTGGCCGGGAAACGCTCGGCCTGCCAACTGGCGATGTTGACGATGAGCGCAAGCCGGGCACGGATCAGATCGAAGAGAATGCCGATCTCTTCCTCCTCCAGCAGCTGAACCGATTGATAGCCGGCGACGAAGCGCGCGGCCGGCGCCAACGGATGGCCTTGCGCCGGCCAGCGATAGACGGCGCCGATGGCGAGGTCGCAGATCAGCGGCGAATGGATCATGTCGCCGAAATCGAGGATGCCGCTGACGACCTCCGGCCGCGACGCGTCCATCACCACATTGTAGGAGTTCATGTCGTTGTGGACGATCTGGGCGCGCAGGGTCGGAATGATTGGCGCCGCATGCTGCTCGAAGGAGTCGATCGCGCGCTCGACCATCGCCCTCCGGCCCGGATCAGTGATGTGCACCGTCATCGGTCGTATCTTGGCGACCTTGCGGATATCCCAGAGCAGGTCGCTGCCGGCGGCCGGGTGGAAGAAACCGCGCAGCGCCCGGCCAAGGCGGGCGAGGAAGATCCCGAGATTGCGATCCTGCGCATCGGAAGTCGGCGAGCGCGACAGCAGCTGACCGGGCAGATAAGTCACCAGCCGGACGATGCGCGGTGCCGATCCACCAACACTGGCCGTAAATTGCGCTTCGCCCTCAAGGCTTTTGCGCACCGAGGGAACCGGCAAGGTGGGGTCGACTGCAAGGATGTGGTCGAGCGCCTTGTTCTGGAAGTCGGTGAAGCCGGCCTCTTCCGCCGGATGGGAAACCTTGAGGACGAACTCGCCCTCGCCGTCGGTCTGGATGTGGAAGTTATGGTCGCGTTCGCCAGGCAATGGACGCGCGGTGCCGGTCAGCCCGTAGTGCCGGCGCACGATGGCAAGCGCGTCGGTCGTCGAGACATGGGGCGCGTCCTCGGCGAGCGTTTCGCCGAAAGCATCGGGGACGGCTGCATTCATGGCTTGGCCTCGATAGGTTCGAGGCCGCACCAGTCGGCGATGAACAGCGCGATCGTCTGGGTGACCTTGCGCACCGAGTCGAGATCGACGGCCTCGTCATAGCCGTGCGGCATGCGGCAGATCGGGCCGTAGACGATCGCCGGCGTTTCAGCATAGAGGCCGAAGAAGCGCGCATCAGTGGTCGCCGAGGTGACGTGCTCCGTCAGCGGCTCGCCCCACACGGCGGTGTGGCTGCGGCGCAGCACCGCTTCCATCTCGTCGGCGCCTTCCAGCACATAGCCCTCGGCCATGAAGCCGTTGTAGGTCATCATCGGTGGGCGATTGGCCAGGAACGGATCGGCACGCGCCGCTTCGGCGATACAGGCCTCAAGCTCGGCCCTGGCGTCTTCGAGCCTCTGGCCGGGATAGGTGGCGACGCGCATCTCGAAGACACAGCGCGCCGGAACGCTCGATGTCCATTCGCCCCCTTCGATCTTGCCGAGATTGAAGCGGATCGGGTGCGGGTGATCATGGAAATGCTTGTCGTCGACCTTGCGCGCGTTCCAGACGATTTCGAGCTGCTTCAGCGCCTGGATGATGACAAATGCCTTTTCGATGGCATTGGCCCCGGCAGAAAATGCACCCGACGCATGCTGGGGATCGCCGTCGACCTCGACCCGGAACCAGATCGGCCCGACCTGCGCCCGCATCAGCCTCGGCTCCAGCGGTTCGGGAATGAAGGCGGCGTCGGCGCGGTAGCCGCGCTGCAGACAGGCAAGCGCGCCATTGCCGGTGCATTCTTCCTCGACCACCGACTGGAGATACAAGTTCGCGGCCGGCTGATAGCCAAGGCTGCGCAATGCGGCCAGCGCATAGAGGCAGGCGGACAGGCCGGCCTTCATGTCGCCGGCGCCGCGGCCATGCATCCAGCCGTCCTCGATCACCGGATCGTAGGGATCGCGCACCCAGCGGTCGAGTGGCCCTGTCGGCACGACATCGATATGGCCGTTGAGGATCAGCGAGCGGCCGGTCGCGTTTCGCGGCGTATGCGTGGCAACGACATTGAAGGCGTCGTCATAAGAAACTGCCACGGGTGAAAAACCCGGCAGGTCGCGAATCGCATCGACATCGACGCGCCACATGTCGACGGCATAGCCGTCAGCCTCAAAGGCAGCCGCCATGAACGATTGTGCGGCATGTTCCTCACCACGCTGCGAAGGAAAACGCACGAGGTCTTGCAGAAACGCTACCTGCCGCGCGAAGCCGCCATCGACCGCGCTGAGAATGGCCTCGTCCGCAATCCGCTCAGGCATTATGTTTCACTTTCATCTGAATGGTGTATCATATCTCATATGCCATTTCTGTGAAATGCAAGAGGCATACGCGCCAAACTTTCAGTCCAGGACTTGCCGTTCAATGCTGCCATGGTCTGGGGAGTTGGCATCGGATGCAGCAAGCCGATACTGCTATCTCTGGAAGACATGACGAGGAATGCGTTGATCACCGAAGACACGATGCCGGCCGAAATCACCGATCTCGCCATTGGCTACCATCGCCTGCCGGCGGGCAAGCTTGCCAATGCGGTGACGTGGATGGAGGCGCGCTCGCCGCAGCCCGATCTCGCGCACCCCTTGGCCATGACACGGATCACGCCCCCCGACTGCGCTTCCTACCGGGCGATTTTCCTAGAGATCGGCGCGCCCTGGCTTTGGGACCGTGTTTCCGAAATGTCCGATGCCGAAATCACCGAGCATTTCGCCGACCCGCGCCAGCATCTCTACTACGGCCATGACGAGACCGGCGCGCATCTCGGTATGGTCGAATTCTTCGTCGCCGACAGCAGCGAGATCGAGATCACCTATTTTGGCCTGTTCCCGTCCCTGACCGGCAGGGGTTTCGGCAAACGGCTGATGGCCGGGGCACTGGACCTCGCATGGCGTCTCAACCCGAGCCGCATCTGGCTGCATACAAGCAGCTTCGATCATCACAGTGTCATCGGGTTCTACAGTGCCTGCGGGTTCGTCCCCTTCGCGACCGGATTTGAGATCATCGACGATCCCCGGATCAAGGGAACCTTGCCGCGCGATGCCGCACCGCAGATTCCGCTGATCGAAACGGAGTGGAGCAATGGCAAGGGAGCCGCGCTTTCGCGGAAAAGCGGCAGGTTGCACGGACCTAGATGAGAACAGCTCCGCAATCCGTCAGCCAAGCGTCGCCGCACCATCGCCGATGGGTGCGCCGCGAGACCATCCTGTCGACGCTGGAGCGCCACATCGACACGCGGATCGTGCTGTTCGCCGCGCCCGCCGGCTTCGGCAAATCGACGACAATGGCGCAATGGGCCACGGAGGTCGCGCGCCACGGTCGGCTGACCGCATGGCTATCCTGCGAGGCAACCGACAATGACGAGGGCGCCTTCCTGTCGCATCTGGTGGGCGCGCTCCGCCATCTCGTCCAGAGCCCAGCGGAACTCGACCTTGCCTTCCAGTCCAGCCCGATCCCCCAGCTCGATGTCATGCTCGCGGCACTGGTCACGGGCCTTGCAGCGCGCGAAGCTGACATCACGCTGTTCTTCGACGACTACCACGCTGTCGAGGCGACGGCGGTGAAGCGGTTCATGGAGCGCCTGACCCGGCAGGCGCCGGCAAACGTCGCCTTCGTCATCGGCTCGCGCAGCCTGCCCGATCTGCAACTCGGCAAGCTCAGGGTGCTGGGCGACATCTTCGAAATCGGCCCCGACGATCTGCGTTTCGCCTCGTCCGAGGCCGAGGCTTTCTTCAACGAGAAGCTGGGCCTGAGCGTCAGCAGCGGCACAGTGGAGACCTTGTGCTCGCGTACCGAAGGATGGGCCGCCGGCCTGCAGCTCGCCTCGCTCTCGCTGAGTGCCGCACACGCACCCGAAACCTTCATCGGCAATTTTACCGGCGCCAACCGCAACGTCGCCGACTTCCTGATGGGCGAAGTGTTTCTGGAGCTGCCGCCGGCAATCGCAAAATTCCTGCTCTACAGTTCGATCTTCGAACGCTTCAGCGCCGAAGCCTGCCGGGCGGTGATGCGCGCGGCGGATGCCGAGGCGGCGATTACCGAGATCGAGACGCGCAACCTGTTCCTGGTGCCGCTCGATGAAGAGCGACGCTGGTTCCGCTACCATCATCTGTTCCGCGATTTCCTCAGCCGCGAAATGGAACGGCGCGAACCGGAGATGATCGCGCCGCTGCATCTGGCGGCCGCCGAATGGTTCGGCGAACGCAAGATGCTGACCGAGGCGATCGGGTACGCGCTGGCCGCCGGCGACCAGGCACGCGCGGCGGTATTCGTCGAAAACAACGCGCTCGACCTCATCGCCCAGTGCCAGCTTCTCTACGTGCGCCAGCTGCTCGCGCTGCTGCCTAGGAAACTGATCGACCAGCGCATCCGGCTGCAACTGGTGGTGCTTTGGCTGGCGGTGCACAGCAGCCAACCCGAGATTGCCCAGCAGACGCTGAGCAATGCGCGCAAGCTGGTCGAGACCGGACCGACTGACAGCAATGACCCAGGCACCATGACCGGCACAACGATCGAGGCCGAACTGGTGGTTCTCGCCGCTGCCGTCCACAGCACGCTGGAGCAGTTCGATCAGGCGCGCGACACAGCACTTGCGGCCCTGCGCGTCATCTCACCCGATGCCTGGTTCATGGAAGGCGCGACCGCCAATGTCATCGGCTACAACCTCTATGCGCTGGGTGACCTCGAAGGTGCCCGCGCCGCGATCGATGCGGCGCGACGGGCGCATGAGCGAAGCGGCAGCCTGCTCGGCGTCACCATTGCCAATTGCTACATGGCCGTTGTCGAGCGTTCGGCGGGCCGCTTGCCCGCCGCCGAGCGGCTGCTGCGCAACGCCATCATCGAGGCCAGGGCGCGGATCGGTGCTAATTCCTATGCCGAGGCCTTGGCCGGAACGCTGCTAGCCGAGCTCGCCTACGAGACCAATGCGTCGGGCGAAGCGCTGACCCTGGTCGAGAATCTCGGCCCGCAGATCGAGGGCGCGGCGGTCATCGTCTATCCCCTTGCCAGCGTGCCGACCTATGCCCGTGTGCTGCAGCTGACCGGTCGCACCGAAGCCGCACTGGACATGCTGGAGCGCGTCTATCAACGCGTGCGCGGCACGGTGTATCGCCGCCTGGCATCGATGATCATGCATGACCGCGTACGTGTGCTGCTCGACCAGAACCGCAATGCCGAGGCGCGCGCGCTGCTGGCCGAGCATCGCGGCGAAGAGACCGAGACTTCGACGGTCATCACCACCGCAAACGAGTTCGAGTTCTTTGCCGAGGGCCGTTTGCTGACGGCGGAAAAATCCTATGCCAATGCAGCGGGGGTTTTCGACGCGCTTCTGGAGCGCACGAGAACCAGCGGGCGCATGCGTCGCCATATATTGGCGCTGATCCTGCGAGCCAAAGCGGCCAGCGCTGCCCACGACCAACGCGAGGCAGACCGCAATCTCCTCGATGCGTTGCGTCTCGCCCAACCTTCCGGCTTCATCCGTTCCTTCGTCGACGAGGGAAGGTCTGTCGTCGAAGGGTTGATGCGGCTGCGTGCTGCCCAGGCGAAGACCGACCCCGCGCTGTCAGCCTATGCCACGCGCATCATCGATGCAGCGCAGGCGATGCCCGTGGCGGCGCGCAAGCTGGCCGCACCAGCCGCTGAGAAGGAACAGCTCACCCAGCGCGAGGCCGAACTGCTGCGCTATCTCACTGAGGGCATGTCCAATCGCGATATCGCCTTGGCGCTGTCGGTGAGCGAAACCACGGTGAAATGGCACCTGAAGAACATTTTCGGCAAGCTTGCGGTATCCAACCGGGTGCAGGCGGTGCGCGCCGCGCAAGGGTCAGCAGGCGCCTATACCCCTCCGAAAGGAGGGGCATAGATACAGGCGCAGCCCCTCTTTCGGGTCGGGCCACATGATCGTTAGCCTGCTAGCGTCACCTGGTTTTTAGAGGACGCTGCGAATGGCGACAGGCTACGTTTTTCACGAACAGCTGATGTGGCATGACACCGGCTCCAGCGCCGACATGATGCCTCCCGGCCGTTTCGTGGAACCCGGCCGCCATCTGGAATCCCCTGGCTCGAAGCGGCGGCTGAACAACCTCATCCAGGTCAGCGGCCTGTCGCGCCATCTCGTCCCGATTATCCCCGAGCCGGTCTCGGTCGAGGACCTGTTGCGCGTCCACACGCAACGTCACGTTGACGACATCAGGATGCTCAGCGAGCGCGGCTCCGGTTTCGCCGGGCCGCAGGCGCCAATCGGCCTCAACAGCTTCGACATCGCGCTGCTGTCTGCCGGCACCACCTATGCCGCGATGCGCGCCGTGCTGACCGGACGCGTCGACAATGCCTATGCGCTGGCGCGGCCGCCGGGGCACCATGCCGAGCCTGATCAGGCGATGGGCAACTGCCTGTTCTCCAACATCGGCGTCGCTGTCCGCCGGCTGCAGCATGAAGGCCTGCTTGGCCGCGCCGCAGTGGTCGACTGGGATGTGCACCACGGCAACGGCACCGAGACGGTGTTCTATTCCGACCCGTCGGTGCTGACCATTTCCTTGCATCAGGACAATCTCTACCCGACCGGGCGCGGTGCGCTGGCCGACAACGGCAAAGATGCCGGCGAAGGCTACAACATAAACATACCGCTGCCGGCGGGCAGCGGCACCGGCGCCTATGAAGCGACTTTCGACCGTGTCGTCGCGCCGGCGCTGCGTGCCTACAGACCGGACCTCGTCATCGTCGCGTCCGGCTTCGATGCGTCCGGCTTTGATCCGCTCGGCCGCATGATGCTCAACAGCGAATGCTTCAGGCGGCTCGCCGCGCGCATGGTGGCGCTGGCCGCCGAAACTTCGCAAGGGCGCCTGATGATGACCCATGAGGGCGGCTACTCCGAGGGCTATGTGCCGTTCTGCGGCCATGCCGTCATCGAGACTCTGGCCAACCATCGCACCGAAGTGGTCGACCCGTTGTCGGAGCATATCGACGAATGGGCGGGGCAGGATCTGCAGTCGCATCAGGCCGCGGCGATCGATGCCGCCGAAGGCCTGCTCGCCGGCCTGCGCCAACGTCTCGCCAGTGCGGCCTGACGCGATGGATTTTCTCATCACCACGCTGCTCAATGCGCTGACGCTGATCAGTATCCTGATGCTGGTCGGGCTCGGGCTGGCGATCAGCTTCGGGCTGATGAACGTGACCAATTTGGCGCATGGCGAGTTCGTCACCGTCGGCGCTTTCGCGGTTTATTTCGTCCAGAGCGTGGGCGGCTCGTTCTGGCTGGGCCTGGCGGCGGCGCCCGTTGCCGGCGCGGTGGTCGGCTGTATCCTCGAGTTCGCCATCATCCGCCATCTCTATTCCAGGCCGGTCTCGACCGTGCTTGCCACCTGGGGCGTCAGCCTGATCCTGCAGCAAGGGCTGGAACTGATCTTCGGGCTCGGCGCCAAGCCGGTGACGCCGCCGATCGAGGGCACGCTCGATCTTTTCTTTACCGTCTATCCGGCCTACCGGCTGATCCTGATCGGCATTGCCATGCTGACCTTGCTCGGCGTCATCCTGTTGATCAGCCGGACGCCCTTCGGTCTCGACATCCGCACCGTCATCCAGAACCGCGAGATGGCCGAAGGCGTCGGCATCAATACCCGGCGCACCTACGCCATCGCCTTCACCTTCGGCGCGGCAATCGCCGGCCTTGCCGGCGGACTGGTCGCACCGCTGGCGTGCTGCCGCAGATGGGGGTGAACTATCTCGCCAACGCCTTCTTCGTCGTCATCGTCGGTGGTGTCGGCTCGATCGGCGGCCTTGTCGCCGGCAGCGTCTTCGTCGGCGGACTGACCAGCATCCTCAATTATCAGATTTCGCCGTCGCTGGCGCAGGCGATCGTGCTGCTGGCTGCCATCGTCGCTGTCCGTCTGCGGCCCAACGGCCTGTTCAACGGAGCGTCGCGATGATCGCCCGCGACCGCAACTGGCTGATGATCTTTGCCGTCTGCGTGGCGCTCGCGATCATCTATCCGTTCTTTGCCGGCGGCTATCAGTTGACGGTGATCCGCGACGCGCTGATCTTCGGCCTGTTCGCGGCGAGCCTCGACTTCTTCTGGGGCCGCACCGGAATCCTGTGTTTCGGCCACGCCGCCTTCTTCGGCATCGGCGGCTACATCATGGCGCTGGTTACGCTCAATGATGCCATCCCCTTCGGAAGCCTGCTTGGCATCATCGGTGCGGTGGCGGGTGCGGCCTTCGTCGCCGCCATCATCGGCTACTTCCTGTTCTTCGGCGGCATTCGTGGCAGCTATTTCACCATCGTCACGCTGGCCATGGGCGTCATCTGCCAGCAGGCCGCGGTTTCCTGGAGTTCGGTCACCGGCGGCGACAGCGGCCTGATCGGCATTCCGCCGATCGAGTTCGATCTTGGCGGCCTGCATGTCGATCTGAGCCAGGATCTGCCCTCCTATATCTTCGTCTCGGCTATCGTCGCCGTGACGGTGCTGGCGCTGTGGTCGATCAGCCGCGGCCGCTGGGGCACGGTGCTGACCGCAATCCAGGACAATGAAGTCCGGGCGGCCGCGCTCGGCCACAATGCGCCGTTGCGGCTGCTCGTTACTTTCGTCTTGTCGGCGGCGATCGCCGGACTTGCCGGCGCGCTCTATGTCTGCATGGCAGGACTGGTGGCGCCCGACCTGTCCGGACTGCTCCTGTCGACGGAGGTGATCGTCTGGGTGGCGGTCGGCGGGCGCGGCACGCTGCTTGGGCCAGTACTGGGCGCCATCTTCATTCAGCGCGCGCAGCAGACGATCAGCAGCTTCAACCCGAGCCTGTGGCCCCTTCTGCTCGGCTGTGTCTTCGTCATCATCGTCTTCGTCCTGCCGGATGGCATCCTGTCGATCTACGCGCGGCTGAAAGGCCTGTTCAAGGGCGGGAGGCGCGCGCAATGAGCGACATCCTGCTGCAGGCCGAGAACGTCGGTATCCGCTTTGGCGGGCTGCAGGCGCTGGAGGCTCTGAACCTCACGGTGCGCGACAAGGAACTCTGCTGCATCATCGGGCCGAACGGCGCTGGCAAGAGCACCTTCCTCAACGTGCTGACCGGCACGCTGCGTCCGACCAGCGGCAGCGTGCGCTTCCTCGGCCACGACATAGCCGGCTTGCCGCTGCATCGCATCGCCCGGCTCGGCATTGCCCGCAAGTTCCAGATCCCCTCTGTCTTCCCGAGCCTCTCGGTGGAGGATAATCTCAAGGTCGCGCGCTGGGGGGCGCCTTCGCCTGCGCGCCCGGTTGGCGAACTCTTGGAGCTGGTCGCGCTGACCAACCGCGCCGCCACGTTGGCCGGCGAACTCGCGCATGGCCAGAAGCAATGGCTGGAGATCGGCATGGCGTTGGCGATAGAGCCGCGCCTGCTGTTGCTCGATGAACCCACTGCCGGCATGACGCCGCAGGAGACGCTGGCGACGGCGCAGATGCTGCTGCGACTCAAAGGTGAATTCTCGATCGTTGCCGTCGAGCACGACATCCGCTTCGTGCGGGCGCTGAACTGCGAGACGTTGGTGCTGCATCAGGGACGCCGGCTGCGCAGCGGTCCTTTCCATGACATCGAGACCGACGAGATGGTCCGCGATGTCTATCTGGGGAGGCGCTGATCATGCTGCGAACAATGGCGGTGTCGGCCGGCTACGGTCTGCTCCCCGTGCTGAACGGCATCGACCTCAGCGTCGCGCTGGGCGAAGTCGTGGGCTTGCTCGGCCGTAACGGCGCAGGCAAGACAACGCTGCTGCGCGTCATCTCCGGCGGCTTGCGGGCAAGCGGCGGGGCGGTGGTTCTCGGAGACAAGGATCTCACCAACGCGCCGGCTTTCCGCCGTGCGCGCGCAGGCATCGCGCATGTGCCGCAGGGGCGCGGGATCTTTAACCAGCTGACGGTGCGGCAAAACCTGGAGGTCGGCACCCGCGCTGCCAAGGACCGTGGCGACGGCGGCATTCCGGCCGACATCTTCGGCTATTTTCCAATCCTGCGCGAACGCGAAGCGCAGGTCGCCGGCACGCTTTCGGGCGGCCAGCAGCAAATGCTGGCGATCGGCCGCGCGCTCTGCGGCCTGCCCTCGGTGCTGCTGCTCGACGAGCCCTCGGAAGGCATCCAGCCGAACATCGTGCAGTCGATCGCCGAACTGGTGCCGCGCATCGCCCGCGAGCGCGGCATCGCGATCATTCTTGTCGAGCAGAATCTCGATCTCGTTCTCAAGGCATCGGACCGCTGCCTGGTGATGGAGAAGGGCAGGATCGTCCACGAAGGTGCGCCTGAGACCTTCGCCGACGAGACCCTGCTGAAGGACCTGTTGGCTTTGTAAGGCGTGCATGGGGCGCGCCTGGGACTGGAAGGGAACACAACAATGATAAGCAGAAGAACTGTCTTGAAATCGGGCGGCGCTGCCGCCGCCTTCGCCATAGTCGGCGCGCCGTCGATCCTGCGCGCCGCCGACACCGTCAAGGTCGGCCTGTCGATCCCGATCACCGGACTGCAGGCGATCCTCGGCGAGACGTTGCTCAATTGCTACAAGCTCGCCGCCGCCGAACTCAACGCCGCCAACGGCATTGGCGGGCGCCAGGTCGAACTCATCATCGAGGACAACCAGACCACGACCAAGGGCTCCATCGACAAGGCGCGCAAGCTCATCAACGAAGACAAGGTCGACGTGATCATGGGCACGATCATTTCGCCTGAGCGCAGCGCCACGCTGTCGGTCACCTCGAAGGCCAAGAAGCTGTTCTTCTACCCGACCAATTTCGAAGGGGGCGAATGCAACCGCTACTTCGTCGCCACCGGCCCGATCCCGATGCAGCAGGTCGACCCGATGATGCCATGGGTGGCAGAGAACCTCGGCAAGACGATCTATGTCATGGCTTCGGACTATGCCTGGCCGCAGAAGATGACCGAGGCGATCACGGCGGCCTATGAGAAGGCCGGCGGCAAGATCATCGGCGCCGATTACTATCCGTTCGGGACCACAGATTTCGGCCCGGCCTTCCAGAAGATCAAGTCGCTGAAGCCCGATGTCGTCTGGTCGATGGTGGTCGGCAACGACGCCGTCACCCAGCTCAAGCAGTATCGCAGCTTCGACATCAAGCAGCCGCTGATCGCCCCGCTCGACGAGGTCTTCAACAAGGACGCGCTGCCGCCCGGCGTTGCGGCCGGCACCTATGCGCCGCAGCCCTACTGGATGGCGCTGGACAATCCGGTCAACAAAAAGTTCATCTCCAGCTTCCGTGAGAAATTCGGCCAGGAGAAGATGGTCAACGGCATCGGGGAGGCCGGCTACAACGGCCTGCATCTCTACGCGCTGGCCGCGGAGAAGGCGGGATCGCTGAAGGACGACGATGTATTGGCCGCGCTGCCGTCGATCGAGTTCGACGCACCGCAAGGCAAGATCCGCGTCGACGCCACCAACAACCACACACTCTGCCATTCCTATGTAGGCAAGGCGGCGGCCGACGGCATCGGCTACGAGATCGCTAAGGATTTCGGCACCATCGCGCCGGTAACGCCTTACTGCAAGGTGTAGGGTCTTCCGCCCAAGCAATCCTGACGGCGGCTTTGTCGCTGCCGTCAGGGCGTCTGCGGCGCAGGCAGACGCTCGCGCAATTCGTCGACGAGCACCCTGGTGTTTTCGGAATAGTCGATAGGCACAACGACGAGATGCACGCCGCCGCCGGTGAAGGCCTGTTCCAGCGCCGGCCGCAAGTCGGCGATCTCTGCAACCCTGGTTCCCTTGGCGCCATAAGCCTCGGCATACTTGACGAAATCGGGATTTCCGAAGGTCATGCCGAAATCCGGAAATTCGTCAACCGCCTGCTTCCAGCGGATCATGCCATAGGCATGGTCCTCGAGCAGCAGGACGACGAGGTTGAGCTTGAGCCTGACGGCGGTCTCCAATTCCTGGCTGTTCATCATGAAGCCGCCATCGCCGCAGATGGCCATGACACGGCGCTGCGGATAGAGCAGTGCCGCCATCATCGCCGACGGCAAGCCCGCGCCCATGGTGGCCAGCGCATTGTCGAGCAGGATCGTGTTTGCCATGCGCGTCCGGTAGTTGCGCGCGAACCAGATCTTGTACATGCCGTTGTCGAGGGCGAGGATCCCGTCGGCCGGCATCACGGCGCGCACGTCGTGCACGATGCGCTGCGGCGTGAAGCGATCTTCGGTGGCCCGCGCGGCGATCCGGCTCAGAATGCCTTCCCGCAGCGGCAGCAGGACCTGCGCGTTGGGGATCTTGCCCTCGATGCGGTCGGCCAGCAGCGCCAGCGAAGGGCCGAGGTCGCCGACGATTTCGGCTTGCGGGAAATAGACCTGCTCGACATCGGCTGATTGGTAGCCGACATGAATGACCTTCGGCCCCTTCGCCCCCATGATGAAGGGCGGCTTCTCCACGGTGTCGTGACCGATGGTGATGATCAGATCGGCCTGCTCGATGGCCTCGTGCACGTAGTCGCGCTCCGAAAGGGCTGCCGTTCCCATATAGAGCTCCGTGCCGCCGGGCACGGTGCCCTTGCCCATCTGCGTGGTGAAATAGGGAATTTGCGTCCGCAGCACGAACTGCGCGACGTCGGGGGTCACGCGCGGTCGCGACGCCGCCGCGCCGAACATCAGCAGCGGGCGCCTGGCTTCCAGGATCATACGGGCGGCGCGATCAAGCGCGCCTGGACTGGCCAGCGGCAGTTCGACCGGGTGCGTCGGCACCAGCGCGATCGGTTCGCACTCGGCCGCCGCAATGTCTTCCGGCAGTTCCAGATGTACGGGACCGGGACGCTCTTCCTGGGCGACACGGAAAGCTTCGCGCACCAGCGAGGGGATCATCTTCGGCGAGACGATCTGGCGCGACAGCTTGGTCAGCGGCTTCATCGCCGCGACGATGTCGACGATCTGAAAGCGCGCCTGCCGGGATGACAGGATGCCCTTCTGGCCGGTGATCATGATCATCGGCATCGCGCCGAGCAGCGCATAGGCCGAACCGGTCGAAAGGTTGAGCGCGCCTGGGCCAAGCGTGGTGATACACACACCCGGCTTGCAGGTAAGCCTGCCATAGGTGGCGGCCATGAAAGCGGCTGCCTGCTCGTGACGGGTCAGGATCAACTGGATCGAGGAGCGGCGGATGGATTCGACGATATCGAGATTTTCTTCGCCCGGAATGCCGAAAATCCGTTCGACCCCTTCGTTCTCGAGGGCCGCGACGAACAGATCCGAACCTTTGGTCATAAACTGTCTCTCCCGCAACATTCCGTCGGCCCCCCTTCATATGGCATCGGAATGCGACGCCTCAAAGAGGCATCTTCGGCCGCGGGTCAGAGGCGCGTGTTGCAACTCGCCGCTTTCGGCGAAGCGAAAAGTTCCTTCGGCGCAGACCATTGGCTGACGGTCGCGCCGCGCGTGCCGGTGATCAGCGAGCGCAGTTCCGACAGATAGGTCTGCACGAAGAACGAGGTCTGGCTTTCCAGCGGCGTATAGGGCCCCGGCCGGTAGGCGCGCGACATGATGCCGTCGGCATTGTCTTCGGTGATCTTCTTGTCCTGCACCGTGGTGATGTCCCACATCCAGCTGATCGCATCGGCGTCGACGTCGTTATCGGCATCCTTGTCGACGAGCCAAGTCAGGATGACGTCTGTTTCCATGGCGTTGCGCGGTATCATCTGGAACAGCGTGACATAGTCATTGGCAGCACTTGCAAACGACAGGCGTCCGAGGCGAAAGCCGCTTTCGCCGCCATCATAGGCACGACGACCACCCATCAGGCACGAGACCCCCTCGCCCGTATTGGACAGCGTGTTACGGCCGGAGCCGATCGGCTTGCGGTGCATGGCGAACGGCATCGTGTCCAGGTCGCCAGCCTGCCACGCGCCCTTGTGGAACTCGGCATCGCCGATGACGCTGTGCCAGGCCTCGATTTCGTTCTGCCACTCGACCGCCTTGTCGGCATCGCGGGTCGCGGTCACTTTGACATGACCGTTGACGCGGTAATATTCGGGGTGAGCCGGACGGCAGTGATAGCATTCAAGGAAGTTCTCGAGCACCAGCTTCCAGTTCGCCTTGGTCAGGTAATTCCTGCGCGCAACGATGCGTGCGCGGTCGAGGCCGTTCTCGCGCAAGCCACCGGTCAGCCCGTCCGCGACAGGCTGGATGTCGGGCAACGACTTGGCATCGAGGCCGCAGAATACCAGGCCGCCGAAACTCTTGCAGGGCACCCGGTGCAGGCCGAGCGTTTCCGGATCGGCGCTTGTAGGAAGGTCCTGCCGCGACTGCAATTTGCCGGTCAGCCTGAACGACCAGGCATGATATGGGCAGACCAGAAGCTTGCCGCGACCATCCTTGGCGCAGAGCCGCGAGCCGCGATGGGTGCAGACATTGTAGTAGGCCGCGATGTCCTCCTCGCCATCGCCGAAGCGCACGACGATGATCTCTTCGTCGAACAGCTGGCGCACGATGTAGCGGCCCTTTTCAGGGACCTCGCTGGCATGGGCGACAAGCATCCATTGGCGCGGAAACCACAAGTCACGTTCCAGCGCGAAGATCGTAGGGTCGGCATAAAAGGCCTGTTCCAGCGACCAGTCCGGACGTTGCCGGTCGATCAGCCTGACGGTCTCGCTTCTGTCGATAGGCTGGCTGTTCGGTGTATAGGCCTGCACTGCAACACCTTTCTGCTCGCTGGCGTTAGGATGACGTTTCGATAGGAATGTGCGATGCGGAAAGGCTTGCGGCAAACACAGAAATGATAGACCTTCATATCGAAAAGGCATGAAGGCAGGTTTGGATTGTGAAAACCCTCAAGACATCGCTTCCCCTGCTGAACGCCATGGTCGTCTTCGAGGCTGCCGCCAGGCATGGCGGGCTGACGTTGGCCGCTCAGGAGCTGAACATCGCCCAATCGGCGGTCAGCAGGCACGTCGCCAATCTCGAGCGCCAGCTGTCGGTCGAGCTGTTCGCGCGCAAAGGCAACCGCGTCGCCGTCACCGGGGCCGGCAACACGCTAGCCGAAGCGATCCGCGAGGGTCTCGGCACCATCAGGCAAGCGGTCGAGGATTTGACCGCGCACGACAGCGATACATTCGTGGTCGGCTGCAGCCACGACTTCGCGCAGGCATGGCTGATGCCGCGCTTCGGCCTCATCACATCGCAGGTTGCCGATGGCCGGGTGCTGCTGCAGACATCCACCGACTACAGGGATTTCGACCAGCCTGAAGTGGCGCTGTCGATCCGCTTCGGCGAAGCCGGGCAATGGTCCGAATTCGTGACCGAAAAACTGCTCGACGGTGAATGGTTCCCGGTCTGCGCACCGGCGTTCCTGGCGCGTTATCCGGCGCTCGCCTCGGAAGACCCAGAGGCTTTCATAGCAGTGCCGCTGCTGCATCAGGTGACGCCGCCGGGCGCGATCGACAGCTGGCAATCGTGGATCGGAACCGACCGGAAACTCGATGGACCTCGGTTCACGGGCTACATGTCGATGATCCACGAAACCATCGCCGGGCGCGGCGCCGCGCTCGCCTGGGCCGGGTTTGCCGACGAGCATCTGCGCCGCGGCCAGCTCGTCCGGCTGACGAAGACCTCGCGTCGTCACGCCGGCTCCTTCCACATCGTCACGAGGAAGAATGCCGGCCCGGTGGTCAGGGCGGTGGCGCAGGCGCTGCTCGGCAGCGTCGACGACTGCTGACATCAAGCCTCGCGGCCAAATCGCGACGCCTCATGACGCGCGCCCCAGGCCGGCATGGCGGCCTCGATCTCTGCTTCCGACTTGAAGGCATCGGAGGCGTAGCGATCGACACGGAACCGCTCCGCGGAAACGAATGGGGTCTGCCCGAGGACCAGTTCGCAGGAGAGCCGGCCAAGACCCGGCCCATGGGTGACGCCGCTCTCATTATCGCCGCCGACGACCACGATATTGTCGCTGCCGGGGACCTTGCCGACGATAAGACCGTTGTCGGGCGTGTAGCACGGCACACCTTGCGCCCAACTCGCGATCGTCGAACCGCGCAGCGGCGGGAACACCGTCTGCAGCTCGGCAAGCTCCTGCTCGAATGTCTCCTGCATCAGTTCGAGATTGTGCGGTTGGCCGGGTTCGATTTCGCTGTCATTTGTTTTGTACAGGGGTTTGTAGTGCCGGCCGGTTCCCCACATGACGGCCCCGAATGTCTCGCGCAGCCACAGCCGCAATTCGCGGCACTGGACGGTGGGGATGGTCGACGGCAGCCCGCGATCATCGGTGACGATGCGTGTCGCGACGACCCGCAGCAGCGGCAACTTCCAGCCGAGGCCCGATATGATCTGGTTGTCCCATGCGCCAGCGGCAACGATCACGCCGTCAGCCTCAAGGCTGCCCTGATCGGTCTCGATCGCCACCCGGTCGTCGGCATCATGGACGGCCGTCACGCGTGTGTTGCTGCGGAATACGCCGCCCAGCTCGCTGATCTGGCCGGTCAGCACACCCATTGCCAGCTTGGTGTCGAGCTGGATGCCATGCGGATTGTAGGCCGCCGAATGGACCCGCGCCGGATCGATGAGACCTTGCATCTTCTGGCCGATCTGCGCGGCGTTCAGATCCTGCATTTCCGTCGGGGCATAGGAAGAGTCCAGCACCGGGCGGACAAAACGCTCGCGCCCGTCCTCGGTCAGCGCCATGATCAAGGTGCCGTTCGGCCGATAGCCGATCTCGACGCCGACCTCGTGCAGCCGGCGATAGAAATCGAGGCCATATTGCTGCAGCTGAAGACCCTCTTCGCCAAGCGGAATCATGCCGGCGGACCAATGCGAGACAAATCCCGCGCCGGCGCTGGTGGTCGCGGCACCCGGCTGACCCGCATCGATGACCGTCACCCGGCGCACGCCGGACCGCAGCAGATGGAAAGCCGCGCTGCAGCCGATGATGCCGCCGCCGATTACCGCGATGTGCCTGCTATCGCTCCCGCCATGGCTTCCGTTTGAACTCATCTTTGTTCTCCCTTTTGCCGATGGTCCGATCGGAGCGACATGCAGCGACGGCGACCATACAGGCCCGTTCGGAGCTGTATAGACACATGTGTCTGTGGCCTGATACTTGATGCGTACTGCATCTGGATCACACGTCCGGAACGCCGCTTGATCCGGCCTTCCGTCGTGTTGGCGTTGCCAAGAGAGTGAGAAAAAAGTGAGCGTTTCGACTGCCGCCAAGGCCATTTTCGACAGTGAAATCATATGGGACGCGCATTCCGGCTTCATGCCGGACCCGGCTGCGGACCTGAACAATCTGCAGATCTGGCGCGACGCCGGCATCGACTATCTGTCGATTGATGTCGGCTTCGACCTGTTGCCCTGGGAGCAGACAGTGCGGACGCTCGCAAATTTCCGCCACTGGATCCTTGCCAATCCCGAGCACTACACGCTGGTCTCCTCGGTAGAGGAAATCCGCAAGGCAAAGCTTGAGGGCAAACTGGCAATCACCTTCGACGTCGAGGGCATGAACGCGCTCGACGGCCGCATCGAAATGGTGGAGTTCTATCACCATCTGGGTGTGCGCCAGATCTTGTTTGCCTACAACAGGAACAACCTCGCCGGCGGCGGTTGCCACGATGTCGAGACCAGCCTGACGGCGTTCGGCCGCCAGGTCATCGACGAGATGAACCGTCTCGGCATGTTCGTCGACGTCACCCACACCGGCTATCGCACCTCGATGGAGGTGATGGAATATTCCAACCGGCCGGTGATCTTCTCGCACTCCAACGCCAAGGCCTTGTGCGGCCATGGCCGCAACATCACCGACGAGCAGATAAAGGCCTGCGCGCGCACCGGCGGCATCGTCGCGATCGTCGGGCTCAATCGTTTCCTGGGAGAGGGACGCACGGACTCGGACAGGTTGGCCGACCACATCGAATATCTTGTCGATCTGGCTGGCCCAGATCATGTCGGCATCGGGCTGGACTACGCCTTCCCCGTCGACATCAAAGGCATCGACCGTATCATTTCCGACAACCCGCAATTCTGGCCCAGGAGCGAGTATCCGGAAGGGGCGACGACCTACGCGGCTCCCGGCCAGATGAGCGAACTGACCGATGTGCTTCTGCGCCGCGGCCAGTCCGAGCAGACCGTGCGCAACGTCCTGGGCGGCAATTTCGTGCGCCTGGCGGCCGAAATCTGGAAGTGATCGGCCGCGGAGAGGCGCATGTCCGCTACAGCTCTTGATCCAGGCCCCACCGAATGGCGGGCCAAGCCGCGCCGTGTGGGCGATCACATTTAGCCCGCGTAGGGCCCAAGCCGACGCGCTGGCGCGGTCGGAACAGATGTCGATATTTCCCGCAAGATCGTCCGTATTCAAGATTCGGACATGCCGGCAAAATTTTCGCTAGACATACATGTCTATTATTAGCAGTTTTAGCTGACAGACACATTCGGCCCGGCTTGGAGAATGGCCAACGGCCGGAAACAAGACAACGAAAACAGCAGAGGGGTAGAGCATGTCCATTCTAGCCGACACCAGGGTTTCGCGCCGCAGCCTGCTCGCCGGAGCCGGCGCTTTCGGCCTCGCCTCAATGGTCAATCCAAAAGTTTCCTGGTCGAGCGACGGGCCGATCCTCAAGGTGCGCTCCTACGCCGACATCCAGACGCTCGACCCTTGCTTCCGGCTGGCGGCACCCGAAGGCGACATCACCAGCGTCATCTTCGCCGGCCTCGTCGTCACCACGCCGGGCGACAGCTGGGGCTGGCGGCCGATGGCGGCGGAGACGATCAAGCAGCTCGATCCGCTGACCGTCGCCTTCCAGCTGCGCGACAATATCGGCTTCACCGATGGCTACGGCCAGATGACGGCCGAAGACGTCAAGTTTTCGATCGAACGCATCGCCGATCCCGCCAACAAGAGCCCCTACTCCGGCGACTGGGCGACGCTCAAAGAGGTCGAAGTCAAGGACAAGCTGTCGGGGCTGATCCACCTGAAGCAGGCCTTCGCGCCGCTGTGGACGTCGACCTTGCCGACGCCTTCCGGCACCATCCTGTCGAAGCGCGCCATCACCGAGCTCGGTGGCAAGATGGGTGTCAAGCCGGTGGCCCAGTCGGGGCCCTACATCCTGAAGGAATGGCTGCCCAAGCAGCGCACGGTGCTGGTGCGCAATCCCGACTGGAAGTACGAGCAAGGCGCCTTCGCGGAGATCCACATCCATCCGATCGAGGATGAGAAGACCGCCGAACTCGGCTATGAGGCCGGCGACCTGGATTACACCTGGACCGCGGTCTCCTCGATCTCGCGCCTGAAGCAGACACCGCCGCCAAAGACGACCGTGGTCGAGAAGCCGTCGCTGGCCTTTGTCTGGCTTGGCATGAACCAGGATGTCGCGCCTTTCAACAATCCGAACATGCGCCGCGCGGTTCAGTACGCCGTGGACCGCAAGGCGGTGGTAGATGCCGCCTATTTCGGCGCCGCCGCCACCGCCACCGGCATCATCGCGCCCGGCCTGCCCGGCCATCGCGAGAAGAACCTGTTCGATTTCGATCCGGACCGCGCCCGCGACATGATCGCCAAGGAAGGACTGGCCGGCGCGACGATCACGCTCGACATCCTCAACAAGACCGAGCGCCTGACCGCGGCGCAGGTCGTGCAGTCGAACCTGCAGGATGTCGGCCTCACTGTGGAGATCAAGCAGAACGACAGCGGCACCTTCTGGACGCTGGGCGCCAAGGAAGGCGACTACTACAAAAAGCTGCAGATGATCATCAGCCGCTTCTCCATGCAGCCGGATCCGAGCTGGGCCACTGCCTGGTTTACCCGCGACCAGATCGGTGTCTGGAACTGGGAGCGGTTTTCCAGCGAGGAATTCGACAAGCTCAATGCCGAAGGCATGGTCGAGCTCGACCCGGCAAAACGCGATGTCATCTACAAGAAGCTGCAGGACCTGATGGAGGAGAACGGCAACTACGTTTTCCTGACGCATGAGGTCACCGGCATCATGAATCGAGATACGCTTGTGGCCGGCCTGAAGCCGAACGGCGAACCCGTGTTCACCGACTTCAAACCCGCATGATATCGGCGGGCGGGGCTCGTCCCCGCCAAAGACCGTCCGACAGGTACTGGAAATGATCCGCTACGCCCTCAAGCGTCTGTGGCTTGGCGCCATCATCATCAGCGTGGCCATGATGATGATGTTCGCCATGGTTTACCTCATTCCCGGCGACCCGGCCTCCGTTGCGCTGGGGCCGCGCGCGACGCCGGAGATGATGGAGGCGCTGCGCGTACGCATGGGCCTCGATCAGCCGGTGTGGCGGCAGTTCCTACATTTCTACGGATCGGTCCTGCGCGGCGATCTCGGCACAGAGGTGCTGTCAGATCGGCCAGTTCTGGACGTGGTGATGGAACAGCTTCCGTTCACGCTGGCGCTGGTGGTCGGCGGCATCACGTGGTCGGTGGCGCTCGGCATTCCGCTTGGCTGCATCGCGGCGGTGCGGCGCGGCGGCTTTGTCGATCAGGTGATCGGGGTGCTGTCGGTGGCGATGATCGCCGTGCCGTCCTTCGTCGTCGCCATCTATTCGCTGCTGGTGTTTGCGGTCGCCCTGCAATGGCTGCCGGCGATCGGCGCCGGCGAACCGGGCGACCTCGCCAGCCAGCTCCAGCACCTCATCTTGCCGTCGCTGGCGGTTGGCCTTGGCTGGATCGGCTATATCTCGCGCATGGTGCGCGCCTCGATGCTGGAGACGCTGGAAGCCAGCCATATCCGCACGGCGCGCGCCTTCGGCCTGACCGAGCACAGGATCGTCTACACCTACGCCCTCCGCATCGCCGTGCTGCCGACGATCACCTTGCTCGGCGTCGGCATCGGCCACATGCTGTCGTCTTCCGTCTTCGCCGAAATCGTCTTTGCCCGTCCCGGCATCGGCAAGCTGGTCTATGAGGCGATCTCGGTGCGCAACTATCCCATCGTCTCCGGAGCCGTGCTGGTCACCACGGTCTTCTTCGTTCTCGTCAACGTAGCAGCCGACATCCTCGTCGGTATCTTGGATCCCCGTGTCAGATCAAGTTTCAACTGAGCTGCCATCCCGCAGCTTCCGTCTCGGCATGATATGGCGCACCTTGCGCCGCATCATGCGCGAGCCGCTCGGCGCGATCGGCCTGACGCTGGTGACGGTCGTGGTGCTGTCGGCGGTCTTCGCCAGCCTCCTGACCAGCTATGCGCCGAGCAAGATATCGCCGGCCGAACGCTTCGCTTCGCCGAGCCTCCTGCATCTGCTCGGCACCGACCATCTCGGCCGCGATCTTCTCACCCGGGTGCTCTATGGCGGACGCGTCGCGCTTTTGATCGCGCTGGGCGCGACAGCGGTGTCGCTGGTTGTCGGCGTCGTGCTAGGGCTGATCGCAGGCTATGGGCCGCGCTGGCTCGACAATGTGCTGCTGCTGATCTTCGACGCCGTGAAGAGCTTTCCCACCGTTATGCTGGCGCTGACGCTGGTCACCCTGTTCGGCCCCTCGCTCTACGCGGTGGTGCTGGTGGTGATGCTGGTCAATGTGCCGGGTTATGCGCGCATCATCCGAACCCAGACGCTGGTGCTCAAATCGGCCGAACACGTCATGGCGGCGCGCTCGATGGGGGCAAGCGCCGGCCGCATCCTGCGTGTCCATATCCTGCCCAACATCATCGGCCCGATCCTGATCCTGATCTCGATGGACATTCCCGTGGTGGTGGCGATCGAGGCGGGCATGAGCTTCCTCGGGCTCGGCGTGCGGCCGCCGACGCCGAGCTGGGGTGCGATCCTCAATGACGGCTTCGCCAACATCCGCGATTCCTACTGGATCGTGATTGCCGGCGGCCTGCCGATCGTGCTGACCACGCTCGGCTTCACCTTCTTCGGCGAGACGCTACGCGACCTCTTCGATCCCAGGCTGAAGGGACGCTCATGACGGTTCTCGAGGTCAAGGATCTGAGCGTCGCCTTCCACACCGAGGCCGGGCGACTGGAGGCGCTGAAGCAGGTGAGTTTTTGCGTGCCGGCCAACCGCAGCGTCGGCGTGGTCGGCGAATCCGGCTGCGGGAAATCGACGCTCATCAACGCCATTCTCGGCCTGCTCGCCGACAATGGTGAAATCACATCGGGCGAGATCATCTTCGAGGGCGACAAGGACCTTGCCCGGCTCGACCCGACCGCGATGCGCGGCCTGCGTGGCCTCAGGATCGCCACTGTGTTCCAGGATCCGATGGGCGCGCTCAACCCGGTGCTGTCGGTGGGGCGGCAGATGCGCGACATTCAGTATCGCTCGGGTCTGTCGAAGCGGGACAAGGATGCACGCTCCGTCGCCATGCTGCGCAAGGTTCGCATTCCCGATCCGGGAAGCCGGCTGACGCAGTTTCCACACGAGTTCTCCGGCGGCATGAAGCAGCGCATCGCCATTGCGATGGCGCTGATGATGGAGCCGGCGCTGCTGATCGCCGACGAGCCGACGACGGCACTCGATGCGACGCTGGAGGTGGCCACCATCGAACTGCTCAAGGATCTGCAGCGCGACATCGGCTGCTCGGTGCTGTTCATCTCGCATCATCTGGGCGTGATTGCCGAACTCTGCGACGAGATGATCGTGATGTATGCCGGCGAAGTAGTGGAGAGCGGCACGACCCGCGAGATATTCCACGATGCGCGTCATCCCTACACGCAGAAGCTTTTGGCTTGCGATCCCGCCCGGCTGTCGCAGCGGGTTGCTCGCCTGCCGACCATTGCCGGGACCTTGCCGGATTTGCGCCGCCGGCCGAGCGGCTGCGTCTTCCAGCCGCGCTGCGATCGCGCCGACGCCCAATGCCTGACGACGCCTCCCAGCGCAGTCCTCGGTGGGTCTCACATCGCCCACTGCTGGCATGCGGACATTCCCTTGGGAGCGATGAACGCATGAGCTCCGAAGACCTGCTCAGCGTCAATGATTTGCGCGTCGCGTTCCGCGCTGGCGGCCTGTCCGCCAGGCTCGCGGGGCGGGCCACCGAGATCGAAGCGGTCTCCGGCGTCAGCTTCACGCTTCAACGAGGCAGCACCTCGCGCTGGTCGGCGAATCCGGCTCGGGCAAGACGACGCTGGCGCGCACGCTCAACGGTCTTCAGCCGGTGAAGGCGGGCACGATCCTGTTTGAAGGGCAGGAACTGCAAGGCCTGTCTAACACCGCCATGAAACCGGTGCGGCGGCGCATGCCGATGATGTTCCAGGATCCTGTGGGATCGCTGTCACCACGGCTCAGCGTGCGCTCGCTGCTGTCTGAGCCTTTCGTCATTCACGGCTTGTCCGATCGCGATCTCAACGCCGAAGTCACACGGCTTCTTGCGCTGGTCGGGCTGCCGCGCGATTTCGCCGACCGCTACCCGCACCAGCTTTCCGGCGGCCAAGCGCGCCGCGTCGGTGTGGCGCGGGCGATCGCTCTGGACCCGGTGCTGGTCGTCGCCGACGAGCCGACCGCCGGCCTCGACGTCTCCGTGCAGGGAGAGGTGCTGAACCTGCTCAACGACCTGCGCGACCGAATGGGCCTGTCGATGCTGATCATCACCCACAATCTGCATGTCGTGCGCCAGATCGCCGACCGCATGGCGGTGATGTATCTCGGGCGCTTCGTCGAGCAGGGTGAAACCGAAGCGATCTTCCGCGCGCCGCATCATCCCTATACGGCGGCCCTTCTGTCCGCCAATCCCGAGCCGGACCCAGATCGGGTGCACCAGCGCATCACGCTGCCGGCCGACGTTCCCTCCCTGCTGGCGCGCCCTTCAGGCTGCGAATTTCACACACGCTGTCCGCAGGCCCAGCGCTGCTGCGCGGTGGATGTCCCCATCCCGGTCGCGGTCGGAAACGGCCGCCTGACCTGCCATTTCCCGCTGAACACATAAGGATCGCCACCGGCGCAAGTTGTCGGCCGGGGCGTCGAGAGGAGCCGCCATGCAAGATATCCGCGTCGTCACCGATTTCCCGCGCAAAATCCGCGAGATCGAGAATTTGTGGATTCCGATGCCTGACGGCGTCAAGCTGGCGGCGCGTGTCTGGCTGCCGGAAGACGCGGAGGCCGATCCGGTGCCGGCGATCCTCGAATATTTGCCCTACCGCAAGCGCGACGGAACGGTGGAGCGCGATGCGCTGACGCATCCCTATTTTGCCGGTCACGGCTATGCCGGCGTGCGGGTCGACATGCGCGGCTCAGGCGACAGCGAGGGATTGTGCAAGGGTGAGTATCTGAAGCAGGAGCAGGATGACTGTCTGGCGGTCATCGAATGGCTGGCCCGGCAATCCTGGTGCTCGGGTAGTGTCGGCATGATCGGCATCAGCTGGGGCGGCTTCAACGGGCTTCAGGTCGCCGCGCGGCGACCGCCAGCATTGAAAGCGGTTGTCTCGCTGTGCTCCACGGATGATCGCTACAATGATGACGTGCATTATCTCGGCGGCGCCATGATGTGCGACAATCTGATGTGGGGAACCACCGCCTGGGCCATCGCCATGACCCCGCCCGACCCGTTCATTGTCGGCGATCGCTGGCGCGATCTTTGGGAGCAACGGCTGAACGGCAACGGCATCTGGATGCAGGACTGGTTCGAACACCAGCGCCGCGACGATTTCTACAAGCACGGCTCGATCTGCGAGGACTATTCCGATGTCGAAATCCCGGTCTATGCCGTCGGCGGCTGGGCCGACGGCTATCCCAATCCGATCTTCCGGATGCTGGAAAAACTGAGCGGTCCTCGCAAGGGCCTGATCGGACCCTGGGGCCACAAATATCCGCACTTCGCCATGCCCGGCCCGCGTATCGGCTTCCTGCAGGAGTGCCTGCGCTGGTGGGATCAATATCTCAAGGGCATCGACACCGGCATTGCCGACGAGCCGATGCTGCGCGCCTGGATTCAGGACCCCGCACGGCCGGCGGCGATCTATGACGAGCGGCCCGGCCGCTGGGTGGCGGAGCCGGCGTGGCCGGGACCAGGCGTTGGCGAAAAGGTGCTGAACCTTGCGCCGCATGTGCTGAGCGAGGCCAGGGGCGAAGATACGATCCTGGAGATTTCGTCGCCGCAGACGGCCGGCCTGTCGTCCGGCGCCTGGTGCGGTTATGGCGTCATGCCGACTTTGCCGGTCGACCAGCGCACGGAGGAAGGCAATGCCCTGATCTTCGAGACCGCGCCGTTGACCGAAGCCATCGAGATCCTTGGTTTCCCCGAATTCGAGGTCAGGCTCTCCTCTGACAAGCCCGTCGCCCTTCTGTCCGCCACGCTGTCGCAAGTGTTCCCTGAAGGTGCTGCCTCGCGCATCAGCTATGGCATCCTCAACCTGAGCCATCGCAACGATGATCTGGACATCGCACCCATGGTGCCGGGCCAGGCGGAAACGGTGCGCATCAAGCTGCGCTGCTGCGGGCAGCGTTTCGAGGTTGGCGAGCGTATCCGGCTGGCACTGGCGACATCGCATTGGCCCATCGTCTTCCCGACCGCCGAGCAGGCGACGCTGTCGATCCATTGCGGCGACAGCCGGCTGATCCTGCCGGTGCGCCCACCGCAGAAGCTGGACGACACGCTGGGGGCTTTCCTGGCTCCGGAAAGCGCTGTGCCGATGGAGCAGGAGGTTCTGGCCAAGGGCGACGGCTTTCAGCGCTCGGTGTCGACGGACCAGGTCACCGGCGAGACCGTCTATCAGGTCGTCAATGATGGCGGCACGGTGCGGCATCCACATACGCAGATGACCATTGCGGCGAGGCATGTCGACCGGTTCACCATCCACCCCGACGATCCGAACTCGGCGGTCGGCACCTGCACCTGGGAAAAGTCCTATGGCCGCGGCGACTGGCAGGCGCGCCTTTCGGTGAAGGCGACCGTGCGCGCGCTGCGCGATGTCTGGCGGATCGAGACCCACATCACTGCCCATGAGGGAGATGAAGTGGTCGTCGACCGCAGTGAGGTCAAGGAGTATCCGCGCGACCTCAACTGAAAGCGGCTGCGATTGGCAATCAGGCCATCGATCTCGGCAAGGCGGCAGCCAGCGCATCGACGGCCAGCCGCACCTTCAGCGGCAGATGCGGCGTCTGCAGCCAAAGGGCATGGCAGTCGTAGAGATATCGCGGCTGGTCCGGCAACAGTGCTACCAGCGCGCCGGCTTCAATGCGCTCGCGCACCAGCCACCAGGGCAGCCAGGCAAGCCCCATGCTCTCAACAGCCGCATCGGCGATGGCATAGAGATCGTCGAGCCGCAGCCGCCCGGTTGGCGTAATCTCCTGTACGGATTGCCCCTCGCGCGCAAACAGCCACGGCTGAACGACTTGGCCGAGCCGGCGGTAGACAATCGCCTGATGATCAGCGAAGTCTTCGATACGCTGCGGTTCGCCATGAACTCTGAGATAGGAGGGTGCCGCGCAGACGACCATGTCCTGGCGCGCGACGCGGCGTGCGATCAACCCCGCCTTGTCGCCCAGAGCACCGGTTCGAATGGCGAGATCGTATCCGTCTTCGGCAAGATCGGCGAAGCGGTCGGTGAGCGACAGGTCGAGCTCCAGCATCGGATATTGCCGCGCCAGCCGCAGCAGCACGGGTGCAACGCAATGGCGGCCGAAATGCGCCGGCATGGTGACCCGCAGTTTTCCACGTGGTTCGGAGAACTGGTCGGCGGCGAGCGCATCGGCGGCTTCGGCCTCGGCCAGCACCACCCGACAGCGTTCATAGTAAGCGCGCCCGAAGTCGGTCAGGCTTTGCCGCCGCGTGGTCCGATTGAGCAGCCGCACGCCCAGCCGCTCCTCGAGGAACCGCACATGCTTGCCAACCATTGGTCCGGACAGATCGAGTGCGACTGCGGCGGCTGCGAACGAGCCGAGGTCGACGGCCCTGACGAACACGGCCATGCTCTCAAGCCGATCCATATTCAAAACTCCTGGTTTCTACTGTTCTTCCCTTACAGCCATTTATCCCCGGCAAGCCTAGCTGCATAGCTCATTCGGTTCAGATGATTTGGAGTATCCCGAATGACACGCGTAGTTCGCTTTCACCAGCATGGTGGCCCGGAGGTTCTGCGCATCGAGGATGTCGCGCTTTCCCCACCGGGGCCGGGCGAAGTTCAAATCCGGGTCAAGGCACTCGGCCTCAATCGCGCCGAAGCGCTGCTGCGCGCGGGGGCCTATATCGAGACGCCGACGCTCCCCTCGGGGCTTGGTCTTGAAGCGGCGGGTGTCGTCGAGACTATTGGCGACGGCGTGAAGGATTTCGCGCCAGGTGACAGCGTCAGTGTCATCCCGCCGCAATCGATGATCCGCTGGCCGGCCTATGGCGATCTTGCCACCTACCCCGCCCGACTTGTCGTCAAGCATCCGCAGTCGCTTGACTGGCAAACGGCAGCGGCGGTCTGGATGCAATATCTCACCGCTTATGGCGCGCTGATCGACATCGCCGGGCTGCACAGCGGAGACGCCGTCGTCATCACAGCAGCATCGAGCAGTGTCGGGCTTGCGGCGATCCAGATCGCCAACAAGGTCGGCGCGACCGCGATCGCGGTGACGCGGACATCGGCGAAGATGCGGGCGCTGCTCGAGGCCGGCGCGGCCGACGTCGTGGCCTCGACGGAGGAGGATCTGGCGGCGCGATTGAACCAGATCGCCGGGCCGCGAGGCGTGCGCGTCGTGTTTGATGCGGTCGGCGGCCCGATCTTCGAGCCGCTGACGACGGCCATGTCGCATAGCGGCATCCTCATCGAATATGGCGGACTGAGCCACGCGCCGACGCCATTCCCGCTGCCAGCGGTGCTGAGCAAGACGCTGACACTGCGCGGCTACCTCGTGCACCAGATCACCGGTAACCCGGTAAAGCTGGAGGCCGCCAAGGCGTTCATCGTCGAAGGCCTGCAGAGTGGGGCACTAAGACCGATCATCGACCGGACCTTTGCGTTCGACCAGATCGTCGAAGCGCATCGGTATCTGGAATCAAACGAGCAGTTCGGCAAAATCGTGGTGATGATTTGAGCGGAGTTGACAAACAAATCGTTCCTGGGGGCGATATCGCTCTTGAAGGCGCCGAGTTGCATTCCTAACTGTCTCACGCGGGCCGGGCCCCTCTGACTATCGCTTTTGGCGATCGTGATGTCGGACCGCTTTAACGGGCCCGTTTCCATGTTTTCGGTCAAGCGGGCTCAATCTTTTTCGGTTTGGAGCCCCGTATGACATCTTCTCTTCTTGGCATGACTTGCCCCTCCTGCCGCGTTGCGCTCGTGATGAGCGAACGCCAGGGTATCGAAATCGACTACTGTCCGCAGTGCCGCGGCGTCTGGCTTGATCGGGGAGAACTCGACAAAATCATCGAGCGTTCCGGCAGGGAAGCGGCGCCCGCGCCGCAGCCACAGCCGGCAGCATTCTCCCAGCCGCAACACGGCCAGGGCCGCGACGACGATTATTCCCGCTCCCACGGCCACCGCTATCCGAAGCGGAAGAAATCATTTTTCGAAGAGTTGTTCGATTGACCGCATGACGCCGGCACCCGGCGGCGGCTGAAAACTTCCGAAACCGCAGAGACAAAGGTTCATCTCCGATGACTTCCCGTACAAGCCGATTTGCAGCCCTCTTTGCAGGACTGTTCCTGGCGTTTTCGATGGTTACGATAGACCATGCCGAGGCGCGCCGCGGCGGCAGTTTCGGCAGTCGTGGCATGCGCACGTTCCAATCGGCACCGCCGACCAGGACCGCACCGGCCCCGACCGCTCCAGTCGAGCGTTCGATGACGCCCAACACCGGTGCGAACAACGCGGCCCGGCAGCCGCAGGCCGGCCCGCAGAGGCCCGGCTTCATGAGCGGTTTCGGTGGAACGATGATGCGCGGCCTGCTGCTCGGCGGCCTGCTCGGCCTGCTCGTCGGCCAAGGCTTCGGCGGCCTGGCCGGCGTGTTCGGTTTCCTGCTTCAGGCCCTGCTCATCGGTGGCGCGATCATGCTGGCTATCCGCTTCTTCCGCTCGCAATCGGCGCGTGGTCCTGCGCCAGCGCTCGCCGGTGTCGGCAATGCCCAGGCTTCGCAATTTGAGAACCGCGCAACGGCAGGGCAGCAGACTGCAGGCTCCTTCACAATTCCCGGCTTTGGCGGTGGTTCGGGCGGAAGCTCTCCGGCCATCGGTTCTGATGAGATCACGCTGGCTCAGACCGACCTCGACGCATTCCAGCAGCTGTTGACCGATGTCCAGGAAGCATTCGGGCGCGAAGACCATGCCGCTCTGCGCCGGGCTGTTACCCCCGAAATGGTGTCCTATCTGTCGGAAGAACTGGCCGACAACGCCCAGAAAGGTCTCAGGAACGAGGTAACGGACATCACCTTGCTGCAGGCCGACGTCGCTGAAAGCTGGCGCGAGGATGACCGCGACTATGCCACGGCCGCATTGCGCTACGAGTCTCGTGACGTGACGCGCGAACGGGCCAGCGGCAAGGTCGTCGAAGGCGACGAAGACCATTCGACAGAGACGACCGAGCTGTGGACCTTCGTGCGTGAGAATGGATCGAGCTGGAAGCTCTCCGCAATACAGCAGGCTTGAGCCCGGCCGGTTTCGCCCGAGGCCTCGATGCGGATGTGGTTGCGGTCGTTTAGCGCACGATCTTGACGCACATCGGCGTGCCGATCTCGATGGCGCGCCCGGTGTCGATCAGCATGCCGCTGTCGGCGTCGCGCGCGAAGATCGAGATGCGGTCGGCATTCTGGTTGGCCGAGAACAAATGGCCGCCTGACGGCGTCAACGCCAGGTTGCGCGGCGTCGCACCGCCGCAAGGGACATAGCCGACCAGGCTCAGCGCGCCGGTGTTCTGGTCGACCGCCATGATGACGACGCTGTCATGGCCGCGGTTGGAACCGTAGACAAAGCGGCCATCCGGCGACATCTGGATATCGGCGCAATGATTGCTGTCGCGCGCCTCGGCCGGCACCGCCGGCTTTGCGTCGATGATGGACAGCTTGCCTGATGCCTCGTCCAGCGCCATCGAGACAATGGTCGAATCCAGCTCGTTCATGACAAAGACGAAGCGTCCGTTCGGATGCAACGCAAGATGGCGCGGACCGGCGCCCGGCGGCAGAGCGGATTCAGCGAGCTTGCTGAGCTCGCCATCTCGCCCGATGCGGTAGGACACCAGCCGGTCGATGCCGAGGTCGGCGACGATAGCCATGCCACCACCGGCAATGGTTTCGGTGACGCTGTGGGCATGCGAGCGTTCCTGCCGCGCCGCATTCGGGCCGGTGCCGGAATGCGATACGCTGGCCAGCGGCGCCGACAGCGCGCCGTCCTTTTCGAAACCATAAACCGCCACGGCACAATCCGGACCGCCCTCGCCCATGCCATAGTTGGCGACCAGCAGCCTCGTCCCGTCGCGGGTGATGGTGTTGTGGGCGGTGATGCTGCCGAGCGACGGCTGCTTGTTCAGATAAATGAGCGTACCAGAAGCTCGATCGAAGCTGTAGGCGGAGACGGTGCCCTCGCGCCAGGTGAAGACTTCCGAATTGGCATAGATGTGCGAGCCGTCTGGCGTCACCGACAGGAATGTCGGATTGTCGACATCGTTGGTCTCGGCCAGTTTTCGTGTTTCCAGCGTCGTCTCGTCAAAGCTGTAGACGCCGAGACCGACGCCCCGAGCGCCCTGAAAATACGGCGCCTCGCGGTTCAGGCTGCCGACAAAGACCAGACAATCCTTGCGCATGATTTCCTCCCCTGCCCGCCTGCGCTTCGGCGCGCGGGAGCAGCCAAAATTTCGCCTGTTCACGCTTGCAACGCAACCCCATATGTGAAAATACTATTTACAAAAGAAGATTGACGGGAGGAGACGTCTTGCATTTCGACGCCTTGATGCGTTTTCCGGCAGCTGTGACGTGCCCCATACAAGGCTGGCGGTGCCGGCCATGAACGATTTCGCGCCCACCGTCGGTGTCGCCTCGACGCATCCCAAGAACATGCCTGGGGATCACGCCGCGCTGCCGGTGTGGAACGCCGAAAACTGGTTCTATGAGGATTGGCCGGTCGGGCAGAAGATCCGCTCGTTGCGACGGACCATGGCCGAAGGCGATAGCCATTTGTTCAACACGCTGGTGCTCGACATCCACCCCTATGTGCAGGACCAGATATTTGCCGAGAGCGAAGGCGTTTTCGGCAAGCGGCTGATCGCCGGCGCCTTTGTCTTCTCGGCTGGCCTCGGCCTGGTCGCCACCAATTGCGTCAACGCCTTTTCCTATGGCTACGACAAGCTCCGTTTCATAAAGCCTGTCTTCATTGGCGACACGATCTATTCGATCCGCTCCAACCTCGACAAGAAGCCCCGCTACAAGGAGATGGGGCTGATCCGCGCCAGCTATGAGGTTTTCAAGGGCGAAGGCGAGCTCGTTCTCTATTGCGAGCATCTGCAGACGGTGAAGTACCGCAACCCGGCCGACTTCGTCGGCAAGACGGAGAAATAGCATGCCGGCAGCAGCCGAATTGCCGCTCGCCGGTCTCGTCGTCGTCGACATGAGCCAGTTCCTGTCGGGCCCGTACTGCTCACTCAGGCTGCTCGATCTCGGCGCCCGCGTGATCAAGATCGAGCGTCCGGATGGCGGCGACCTGTCGCGCCGGCTCTATCTCAGCGACACCGAGATCGGCGGCGATTCCACCATCTTCCACGCCATCAACCGGGCCAAGGAAAGTCTTGCCATCGACCTCAAGAACGAGGCCGATCTCGAAGCGTTGCGCGGCCTCCTGGCCAGGGCTGACGTGCTGATCCAGAATTTCCGGCCGGGCGTCATCGAACGGCTCGGCCTGGACTATGAAGCGGTCCGCAAGATCAACCCGCGGCTGGTCTATGCTTCGATCAGCGGCTATGGCGAGGATGGGCCATGGGTCAAACGGCCCGGCCAGGATCTCTTGGCGCAGGCGCGTTCCGGCGTGATGTGGCTGAACGGCGACGAGGATCAGGGACCGGTGCCGTTCGGCCTCGCCATCGGCGACATGCTGGCTGGTGCCGCCTGTGCGCAGGGCATTCTGGCCGCACTGGTGCGGCGCGGCATCACCGGTCAGGGCAGCCATATCGAAACCAGCCTGCTGGAAGCGCTGGTCGATTTCCAGTTCGAGGTGCTGACGACGCATCTCAATGACGGCCGCCGGCTGCCCAGGCGCTCCAGCTTCCGCAGCGCGCATGCCTATCTGTCGGCGCCTTACGGTGTCTACCCGGCCAAGGACGGCTATCTCGCCATCGCTATGACGCCGATCCCCAAGCTGGCCGACCTCTTGTCGCTCAGCGAGTTGGCACCCTATCGCGACAAGCCTGCATCGTGGTTCACCGCGCGCGACGACATCAAGGCGATCATCGCGCAGCGGATCGCCACCAAAACCATCGACGAATGGCTTGATATCCTCGAGCCGGCCGACATCTGGTGCGCCAAGGTACTGACCTGGCCCGAGATGCTGGCAAGCGAGGGGTTTCAATCGCTCGATATGCTGCAGACGGTGACGCGCGAGGATGACGTCTCGATCCTCACGACGAGTTCGCCGCTCCGGGTCGATGGCATCAGGGCCAAGGTCGATCGGGCGGCGCCGCGCATCGGCGAGCACAGTGCCGCCATCCGCGCGGAGTTCGGCCTGTGAGCGTGCCCAAGCTCAAAGGCATGACCTGGAGCCATCCGCGTGGCTACGATCCGATGGTCGCCTGCTCGGCGCTGTGGCAGCAGAAGACCGGTATTGCCATCGAATGGGACAAGCGCTCGCTGCAGGATTTCGAATCCTTCCCGGTCGAGGAACTGGCGCGCGCCTATGATCTCATCGTCATCGACCATCCGCATGTCGGCCAGATCACGGCCGAAGGCTGCCTGGAGCCGCTGGATGTCGCCGGACGCGAGGCGGAACGCACGGCCCTTGCCTCGGGCAGCGTCGGCCAGTCCTATCCGAGCTACAACTGGCAAGGACGGCAATGGGCTTTCCCGATCGATGCGGCAACCCAGGTCCAGGCATGGCGGCCGGATGCGATCGAGGCGCCACCGGCGCGCTGGAGCGAGGTGCTCGATCTCGCCCGGCAAGGCCGTGTGCTGCTGCCGCTGCGGCCGCCTCACGTGTTGATGGTGTTTTACACATTCGCAGGCAATCTCGGCCGTCCTTGCACCACCGATCCATCCCACGATCTCATCGATGTTGACGCCGGTAGCGAAGTGTTTGAAGCAATGCGCGAGATTGCAGCGCTCGTTGATCCGGCTTGCTTGGAGATGGATCCGATTGCCGTCTCGGAGCGCATGGCGGAGGCCGGTTCCAGGTTCGTCTGCGCGCCACTGATCTATGGCTATGTTTCCTATGCGACGACTGGCTTTCGGGCGAACCGGCTGGCCTTTGCCGATGTTCCGGTCATCGGTTCCGGCGGCCCGATCGGTTCGGCGCTCGGCGGCACCGGCATAGCCGTATCAGCCTTTTCCAAAGCCAGGGATGCCGCGATCAACTTTGCCTATTGGGTCTCGAGCGGCGATGTCCAGCGCGGCGCCTATGCCGCCGCCGGCGGCCAGCCCGGCCATGCAGCGGCCTGGGAAGATCAGGCCGTCAATGAAGCGACCGGCAATTTCTACCGGGACACGCGCGCGACACTGGCGGGTGCATGGGTGCGGCCGCGCCATGACGGCTACATGGCGTTCCAGCAGGCCGCGTCCGAACGCATCCTTTCCGGCATGACCTTCCGGCATCAAGCCCGACAGGTCGTTGCCGATCTCAATCGCCTGTTTCGGGAGAGTTCCCCGGTGCAGGTGTCCGGCGCTGCCGGTGGAGGAGCCTGAACCAAACCGAACGGAGGAGAACAAGAATGACAGGAATGATCCGCGGCCTGCTGGCCGCAACGGCGCTTGCCTCGCTTGCAACGGCCGCCTTTGCACAGGATGTGCAAGGCGTCATCGGTGGACTGCCGACCGAACTCAAGGCGCAGTATGACGGAGCGCCCCAGAAGGTATTGCCTTCGGCCTGGGAGAATTTCAACGCGCCGCCAAAGCCGTGGAAATGGTGCCACTCGGAATCCTACCAGGGCAACCCGTGGCGGGTCACGGTGACCAAGGAGTTGAAGCGTCTTGTCGACGGGCTGATCGCCGACGGCACCGTCTCCAGCTTCGAGGTGTCGGATTCCAACAATGATGCCAGCCAGCAGATCAACCAGATCCGCGCCTTCATCGACAAGAAATGCTCTATCATCACGTCGGTGCCGGGCTCGGCGACGGCGCTCGACGATGCCATCGACGCTGCCGCCAAGGCCGGCATTCCGTTCATCACCGCCGCCGGCTCGGTGACCAGCCCGAACGCCATCAATGTCGATTCCAACTATGCGCGCTGGGGCTATGACATGATGACGGCGATCGGCAAGGCGCAGCCGGACGGCGCCAGCATCCTTCTGGTCGAAGGCATCGCCGGCCACCCGATCGTGGTCCAGGAACGCCAGGGCGCGGACAAGGCGCTGGCGGAAAATCCGAAGCTGAAGATCTCGCGCAACGTCAACGGCAACTGGACAGCCAACGTCACCAAGACCGTGGTGCTGCAGGCGATCGCCACCAACCCGGCGCCGATCGATGCGGTGTGGACGACAGGCAGCGAAAGCCGCGTCGTCGCCGAAGCCTTCGCGGAAGCCGGCCGGCCGGCGCCATTGATCACCGGCTCGATCACCGGGGACGCGCTGGGCTACTGGAAGGCCAACCCCGACAAGTACCGCTTCGAAGGCCATGCGGTGCTGCCGCACTGGACCGCGCAAACACTGTTCCGCGTCGGCGAGCGCATGCTCGACGGCCAGAAGCCGAAGCTGAACACGCTGCTGATCCCGATCCCGCCTGTCCACACCGCCGATCTCGGTGCCTGGTACAAGGACTGCATGACGACGGATGCCGTGTCGATCTTCCCGATCCCGCCGAAAGATCCGATGCCGGAGGAATGGCTCGACGCCTATTTCTCGAACCCGGCGCCGACCAAGGGCTGGGATTATTCGAAGGTGCCCGATGCCTGTGCAAAGTGACGCCTGCTAGTCTCTCAGCAGGCCGGCTCCTTTCAGGGAGCCGGCCTGCCAGCATCGAAACGCGACATGCTTGAAATCAAAACCATATCCAAACGCTATGGCGAGACGATCGCGCTCGCGGACGCATCGATCGCGTTTCGGGCGGGAACCATCCACACCATCCTGGGCGAGAACGGTTCGGGCAAGAGCACGATGGTCAAGCTGCTGTCCGGCATCGTCCAGCCGGACAATGGCGCGATCCTGCTGCACGGCAAGCCGTTTTCGGGTGCCAAGCCCTCGGCCTTCCAGGCGCAAGGTTTTGCCACGGTGTTCCAGGAGGTGCTGATCGCGCCGGACTGCAGCGTCATCGATAACATCCTGCTCGGCCTCGACGGGCTGGTCCGGCGCGCTGTTCCCCGCAACGAGCGCCGTGACCGGGCGAAAGCCGCGCTGAAGCGCTTCGCGGTTACCGACGTCCCCCTCGACAAGCCAGCCGGCCTGCTGCCGCTTGCCGCGCAGCAATTGGTCGTTCTCGCCCGCGCGATCGTGCGCAACCCAAAGATCCTGATCCTCGACGAGGTCACCGCCGCGCTCGACTTCGCCGATCGCGAATCCGTCTTTTCCCTGATGCGCGCGCTGGCCGGCGAAGGCTGCCTGATCCTGTTCATCACCCACCGCATGGACGAGGTGATGTCGCTGTCGGATCGCATCTCGATCCTGCGCGGCGGCAGCGTCGTGCGCACCGAGGAGCGCGGCGCTTCGACGCCGGCTGAACTTCTCAAGGCGATGGCGCCACGCACGGCGGCGGAGCTGCAGCATGGCTGATCGCGCCGCCCTCGATTTTGGTGGTCTTGCCGTTCGGGACCTTGTCATCGCGCCCGGCGCCAGCCCGATCACGCAGGCAATCGCTCCGGGTGAGATCGTCGGGCTTGCCGGTCTCGATGGTCATGGCCAGGAGCTGTTTCTCAAGATGCTTGCCGGCCTGGAACCGCCCCATGGCGGCTCGATCGAACTCGGTTCATCGGATGCCTCCCGAAAGATTACCGGGTTTCGCAAGGCTGTCGCCAGCGGCATCGCCTATTTGCCGCGCGACCGACGCGCCAACGGCATTTTCCCGACACAGTCGGTGCTCGACAATTTCGCCGTCTCGACCTTGTCGCGCGACACGCGGCTCGGGCTAATCAGCCCGTCGGCACGCAAGGCGCGCTACGACTTCTATCGCGAAAAACTCTCGATAGTGGCGCCCCGGCCCGATGCGCCGATCACCACTCTTTCGGGCGGCAACCAGCAGAAGGTGCTGTTGGCGCGTGCCTTGGCGCTGGAGCCCGCGATCCTGCTCCTCAACGATCCGACGCGTGGCGTCGACGTGGCGACGCGGCATGTGCTCTACGACGTGTTTCGCGGGCTGGCGTCCGACGGCATGGGGCTCGTCATCCTATCCAGTGAAATCGAGGAGATTCTTCTCCTGTGCCAGCGCGTGCTGGTGTTCCGTGAGAATGAAGTCGCGGCCGAGATCTCTGGCGACGCGCTCACCACCGACAGCGTGATATCAGCCATGTTCGGACGTGCGGCATGAACCCTGTTGCGCGCCTCCTGTCCCTTGGGCGAAATTTCGGCTTCGCGGTGGTGCTGCTGGTCGTGCTGCTTGCGATCAATCTTATCCTCAGCCCCGGGCGGTTCCAGCCGGGTTCCTGGGGCGCGCTGGTCGGATTGGCGGCGCCCTTGATCGGTGCGGCCATTGCGTCCACGCCTGTCATCCTCGCCGGGCGTGGCGGAATCGACATCTCGGTCGGGCCATTGATGGGCTTCGTCAACGCTTTGACGATCCAGGTGCTGTTCCTCGGCACCGGCATCTCATCGCCCCCGGTGCTCGTTCCGGCTGCATTGCTCGTCGGGGCGCTGGTGGGTGCTGCGAACGGCTTTCTGGCGACAATCGTGCGCATTCAGCCGATCGTCGCGACGCTCGGCACCTATCTGATCCTCACCGGCGTGACGTTAACAATCCTGCCGGCGCCGATCGGTCCCGCACCGGCCTGGCTCAAGGCACTGTCCGGTCCGCTGTCGATGCTGCCGCTGGCGGCGATGTTCATCGTCTGGTGGCTGGTGCGGCGCACCCCTTACTACGACCAGCTTATGGCGGTGGGCAGCGACGACCGTGCCGCCTACACCGCCGGCGTCGATGTCACGCGCGTGCGCTTCATCGCCTATATCATGACCGGCATCCTTGGCGGCTGCGCCGGATTGATGCTGACCGCGCTGATCGGCTCCGCCGATCCGAACATCGGGCCAACTTACACACTGATCGCCATCGCCGCGGTAGCGCTCGGCGGCGTCAGCCTTGCAGGCGGCCGTGGTGGGGTGGCGGGTGCCGCCATCGGCGCCATCGACATCTTCCTGCTGCAAAGCGTGCTGACGACGTTCAACGTCTCGACCTTCGTGCTGCAGATCGCCTACGGCGCGATCCTGGTGCTGGCCGTGATGCTGACAGCGCTGCAGGAACGTCTTGCTATGGGGAGACGCTGACATGGTTTTGCGCCAAAACCTCTTCGCCACAACCAACGCTCGCGTCGTCGGCGCCTTCTGCGTCGCCGCCCTTCTGCATCTCGCCGGCACGATCCTCATTCCTGGCTACTCCGCGCCGTTTGCCATACGCGCCATGCTGGTGCTCGCCTCGCTGCTCGCCGTGGCCTCGATCGGGCAGACGCTGGTCGTCATCATGGGCGGCATCGACCTGTCGATCCCTTTCGTCATTGGCTTTGCCAATGTCGTGGCGGCGCAGCTTTATGGCGATGGCTGGCATTTTGTCCTGGTCTGCGGCCTCGTCGGCGTACTGGCGATCATCATCGGCGGGCTGAACGGGCTGATCTCGCGCAGCCTCGACATCCAGCCGCTCATCGTCACGCTCGGCATCGGCATGGTCGTGCAAGGGCTGGTGCTGTTGTGGACGGCGGGTTTCCCGTCAGGCTCCGCACCGCAAGCGGTATCCAGCTTCGTCTCGATCGGCGGATCGGCCGGACCGCTGCCGGTGCCGTGGCTGGTGCCGAGCCTTGTCGTGCTGGCGGCACTCGTCGTCCTGGTGCTGGAGCGAACGCCCTATGGCCGCCGGCTTTACGCGCTGGGCAGCAATCCGGGCGCGGCGCCGCTGGCGCTGATTGACCCGGTTCGCATGTGGGTCATCACCTATGCGGCAAGCGCTTTCTTCGCCGCCGTGGCAGGAGTGCTGCTGCTCGGCTTCACCGGTTCGGCCTATGGCGATGTCGGCCAGCCCTATCTGTTCCAGACCATCGCAGCCGTTGTCGTAGGAGGTGCAGCACTTGTCGGCGGCCGGGGAAGCTATCTCGGCACGATCGCCGGCGTGCTGGTGCTGACCGAGATCAACACGCTGCTGATCGGCCTCGGCTTCCAGCCCGCAGCGGTGCAGGCCGCGCTCGGCTTCGTCATCGTGCTGCTGGTTTCGCTCTATGGCCGCGAACGGCACGTCTCGACAACCATCTGAAAGGACCAGTCAGTCGAGCCGCCACAGCTTGCGGGCATTGCCGGACAACAGCCTGTCGCGCTCGGAGATGCTGCAGCCCGAGAGCAGTGCATGGGTCGCCGCCACCCAGGTCGACAGACCGCCGCCTAGCGTGCAGACCGGCCAGTCGCTGCCCCAGACGACACGGTCCCAGCCGAATGAATTGATGGTGTGCTCGACGTACGGCCGCAACGTCTCAACCGTCCAGCTGCCGGCATCGGCATAGGCGACGACACCGGAGATTTTGGCCATGACATTCGGGCGCCGGGCGATGTCGCTCATATGCTCGCGCCATGGATGTTCGCTCTTGCCTTTGATGTCGGGGACGCCGCAATGGTCGAGGACGAACGTCACATCGGGTGCCAGGTCGGCAAGCACGATCGCCCTGGGGATCTGGTGCGGCAGCACGACGAGATCGAAGGTCAGGCCGGTGCCGCCAAGCCGCTTTATGCTGGCGCGAAACACCGCACCTTCCGAGAGCTCGTCGGGCACGACGTGGAGGACGCGGCGAAAGCCTTTTACGAACGGGTTTGCCCGCTGCCGTTCGAGATAGGCCGCGAAGTCCCCTTCCTCAGGACGGCAGGACGCGATCACCCCGGCCAGCATGCTGCTGGGCTGCCGTGACAGGCCTTCGACCCGAGCGGTTTCAGCCTCGATGTCGGCCGCATCGACATCGACCTCCATATGCAGCACGCGCTCGACGCCGACACGCTGCGCCTCCACGGCGTAGTCCTCATAGGAGAAATCGCGGTTGAGCGCCGGCACGCCGGCGAGCCAGGGATAGCGCAGGGCCGAGCGATCGATGAGATGCAGATGGGTATCGATGATCATGGTGAGGCTCCTCCCTCTGGCTTTTCAAATCATCTCACGGGGGAATTCTTCATTCAAATAAGAATTCACACCGATGAGCCTACTGCTGATCCAGCAAGGTGCGACAGCTTTTCACACGTTGCCAGCAACAGTTCGATCGTCCTGGTGATGTCGGGCGCGGAAGGCGCGTTGACCACCGTGATGTAGGGAATCGACAGCGCGGCGATCGCCTTGCCGTCGGAACTGCGCACCGGGGCGGACAGGTTGAAGACGCCGGCTGTCTGCATCGAGGCCATCATCTCGTAGCCACGGTCGCGGATCTGGTCGAGACGGGTGAAGAACTCGGTCGATTGCGCCGTCTTGTCGGTGCTGCGGACGTGTTCGGAAATCATCATCTGGCGCTCTTCCGGTGAGCGGAAAGCGAGCAGCACATGTCCCGAGCCGGTGTCGAACAGACTGATATGGGAGCCGACCCGGATCGATATGCCCCAGTAGTTCGGTGCTTCTTGCTGGCCGATGACGACGGCAGAACCGCGATCAAAAACAACGAGTTGGTTGGCCTGCTGCGATGTCTCGGCAAGCTCACGCATCAGCGGCGTCGCATAGGAGACCAGCCGCCGAACCGGCGCGTGCAACTGTGCCAGACCGAACAGCTTGAGCGTCAGCGAATAGCGGTCGCCGTCGAGCCTGGTGACATAGCCGCGCCGCACCAGCCGGTCGAGCATACGGTAGAATTCGTTGGGGCTGCGGTCGAGTTTCTTGGCGATTTCTGCCTGGGTCAGGCCGCCGTCGACGCCCGCCAGCAGTTCAAGGATATCGAGCCCCTTGTCGAGCGCCGGCGCGCGATAGCGCTCGTCTTCGCTGTCGTCCATGGGCTCATCCTCCAGTGAATTTCACCCTTCATATATGCAGGAACGTGCGCGGCGGAAACAAATTTCGCCTTGACGTGTCTATGAATGTTTTGTTTGTATATGAATGTAGCACTTCTTGTCATCAGACGAGTTGCGGTCGCCGCGGAGGCGGCACCAAGGGAGGATACAGATGAACAGACTGCTGTCCGGCGTGTGCGCCGGTGCATTGTTGCTCGCGTCAGGTGCGGGCGCTGCCCTTGCCGGCGACCTGCCCGGCAAGTTCGAAGGCGTGACCGTCGACGTGAAGCTGATCGGCGGCCAGCAATATGAAAAGCTCTACGAGCGCATTCCCGAATGGGAGAAGGCGACCGGCGCCAAGGTCAACATCCTGACCAAGAAGAACGGCTTCGACATCGACAAGGAGCTCAAGTCCGACATCGCCTCGGGCAGCACCAACTGGTGCGTCGGCTGGAACCATTCGTCCTTTGCGCCGCAATATACGGGCCTTTACACCGACCTCAGCAAATTGCTGCCCAAGGAAGAGATCGACGCTTTCGTGCCGTCGACGATCACGTCCGCAACCATCGACGGCAAGCTGGAGATGCTGCCGCGTGCGCAGTTCGACGTTTCGGCGCTCTACTACCAGAAGAGCCTGTACGAGAACGCCGACAACAAGACCAAGTTCAAGGCGAAGTACGGCTATGATTTGGTGCCGCCGGACACCTGGAAGGAAGTGACCGACCAGGCCCAGTTCTTCGCCAACCCACCCAATTTCTACGGCACGCAGTTCGCCGGCAAGGAAGAGGCGATCAACGGCCGCTTCTACGAGATGGTTGTCGCTGAAGGCGGCGAGTATCTCGACAAGGACGGCAAGCTGGTCTTCAATTCCGAGGCCGGCATCCGGGCGCTCGACTGGTTCGTCAACCTCTACAAGGCCAAGGCCGTACCGGCCGGAACCACCAACTATCTCTGGGACGATCTCGGCCAGGGCTTTGCGTCCGGCACCGTCGCCATCAACCTGGACTGGCCGGGCTGGGCTGGCTTCTTCAACGATCCGAAGTCGTCGAAGGTCGCCGGCAATGTCGGCGTGAAAGTCGCGCCGAAGGGCTCGTCCGGCAAACGCACCGGCTGGTCGGGTTTCCATGGCTTCTCGGTGACCGAGAATTGCCCCAACAAGGAGGCCGCGGCTTCCCTGGTGTGGTGGCTGACCAACGAAGACAGCCAGAAGCTCGAGGCCGCCGCAGGCCCGCTGCCGACCCGCACCGCGGTGTGGGACTGGGATTTGAAGCAGGCCGAAAACGATCCTTACAAGAAGGAGGTTCTTACCGCCTTCCAGGAAGAGGCCAAGCACGCGTTTGCCGTGCCGCAGACGCCTGAATGGATCGAGATCTCGAACGCCGTCTATCCCGAATTGCAGGCGGCGATCCTCGGTGACAAGACCTCCAAGCAGGCACTGGACGATGCGGCCGCCAAGGCGACGCAAATCCTCCAGGACGCCGGCAAGCTCTAGAAACGGGCTCCCAAGGCTGCCTCCCCCATCGGAAATGGGGGAGGCGATCGTGTTTCGCGGCCAGCGATTTACGCTAACCCATCGCCCCCGGCCCACTCACGGCCGTCCAAATGCAAACACCTCAAGGATTCTGATGAAGGGCTTCAAGCCATCCGCGCCATTCCTGCTGCTGCTTCCGGCCATGATCGTGCTGGCGGCGGTTGTCGTTGTGCCGTTGCTGTTGTCCCTTTACTCCAGCTTCACGCCGTTCCGCCTGACGCGGCCCGAAACGTTCTACGTCTTCATCGGCATCCGGAACTATCTTTCGATCCTGTCCAACACTGATTTCTGGTGGGCGTTCGGTCGCACGGTGCTGCTGCTGACCATCGCGCTCAATCTCGAAATGCTGCTTGGCCTTGGGCTTGCCATGCTGGTCGAGAAAGCGACACGCGGCCAGCGCATCCTGCGCACGCTGATGATGTTTCCGATGATGTTTTCGCCGATCCTGGTCGGCTTTCAGTTCAAGTTTATGTTCAACGACAATATCGGCCTGGTGAACAATGCGCTGCAGTCGCTCGGCATCACGCAAGACGCCATACCGTGGCTGATCGAGGGCCATCTCGCCTTCATCGCCATCTCGATCGCCGAGATCTGGTCGTCGACGGCGATCTTCGCCATCCTGATCCTCGCCGGCCTGCTCGCCATGCCCAAGGAGCCGATCGAGGCGGCGCGGGTCGACGGCTGCACGCCGTGGCAGACATTCCGCTATGTGACGTGGCCGTTCGTCATGCCTTTCGCGTACATCGCCATGACCATTCGCTCGCTCGACGTCGCGCGCGCCTATGACATCGTCAAGATCATGACCGATGGCGGACCGGCGGGCCGCACCGAACTGCTATGGACCCTGGTGGCCCGCACCGCCTACAGCGACGGGCGCATGGGCATGGCCAACGCCATGGCCTATTTCTCGATCCTGCTGTCGATCGCCTTCACTGTCTACTTCTTCAACAAGCTCGCCGCGGCGCGCACGCAGATCGGTGCGGAGTGGTGATGGACGAGAATTCTTCCGCCCGCCTGAAGCGCCGGCTGCTGGGCGTCGTCTATCGCATCGGCCTGTTCCTGGCGATGCTGACCATCTGCCTGCCGGGCCTGTGGATCGTCATCTCGTCGCTGCGGCCGGCGGTCGAGATCATGGCCAAGCCACCGGTGTGGATCCCTCAGGAGATCTCGTTCGACGCTTATGTCGCCATGTTCTCAGGCATCGGCAAGGGCGGCATCCCTGTCATCGAATATTTCCGCAACTCGCTGATCATCTCGGTGACCTCGACAGTCATTGCGGTGGCCATCGGCATGGCCGGCGGCTATGCCTTCGCGCGCTACCGCTTCCGCGGCAAATCCAGCGTCTTCCTCAGCCTGATGCTGACGCGCACCGTGCCGGGCATTGCGCTCTCGCTACCGCTGTTCTTCCTCTATGTGCGGCTTGGCATCATCGACACGCATTTCGGGCTGATCCTTGCCTATGTCGCGCTCAACGTGCCGTTCACCATCTGGCTGATCGACGGCTTCTTCCGCCAGGTGCCCAAGGACCTCGCGGAGGCGGCGCAGATCGATGGCTGCACGCGCTGGCAGGCGTTCTGGCAGGTCGAGTTCCCGCTTGCCGGACCGGGCATCGCTTCGGCCGCCATCTTCGCCTTCCTGACCTGCTGGAACGAGTTCGCGCTGGCCTCGCAGCTGACCCGCTCGGTGAGCGCCAAGACGCTGCCGGTCGGCCTGCTCGATTACACGGCCGAGTTCACCATCGATTGGCGTGGCATGTGCGCGCTGGCCGTGGTGATGATCATTCCGGCGCTCACCCTCACCTACGTCGTCCAGAAACACCTTGTCGGCGGCCTGACCTCCGGCGCGGTGAAAGGCTGATACCATGGCAACCGTTACCCTCACCAAGCTGACCAAGCGCTACGGCAACATCGGGATCGTGCACGGCATCGATCTCGACATCGCCGACCGCGAATTCATCGCGCTGGTCGGCCCGTCCGGCTGCGGCAAGTCGACGACGCTGCGCATGATCGCCGGGCTGGAAGAGATCAGTGCCGGCTCGATCGAGATCGGCGGGCGCGTCGTCAACGACCTGCCGCCGCGCTCGCGCAACATCTCGATGGTGTTCCAGTCCTATGCGCTCTATCCGCACATGACGGTGCGCGAGAATCTCGGCTTCTCGCTGAAGATCGCCGGTGCCGCCAAGGAAGACATGGACCGCCGTGTCGCCGAGGCCTCGGCCATTCTTGGCCTCGACACACTGCTGGACCGACGCCCCTCGCAACTCTCCGGCGGTCAGCGCCAGCGCGTCGCCATGGGCCGCGCCATCGTGCGCGATCCTGACGTCTTCCTGTTCGACGAGCCGCTTTCCAATCTCGACGCCAAATTACGCACGCAGATGCGCACCGAGATCAAGAAGCTTCATGCCAAGGTGCAATCGACGGTGATCTACGTCACCCATGATCAGGTCGAGGCGATGACGCTTGCCGACCGCATCGTCATCATGCGCGACGGCCATATCGAACAAGTCGGCACGCCCGACGAGGTGTTCCGGCAGCCGGCGACGCGCTTCGTCGCAGGCTTCATCGGCTCGCCGCCGATGAACCTGCATGAAGCCACGATCGATGATGGCCAGATGGTTTTCGCCAGCGGCGAAAAGCTGCCGCTGCCCGCCCAGTTCAAGACCAACGTCGCCACCGGCGACAAGGTCGTGTTCGGGCTGCGGCCGGACGACATCTATCCGACCGGCCATGGCATCAGCTCCGGTGGTGCGGCCGATGTCCACCAGATCGAACTGCCGATCACGGTCACCGAACCGCTCGGCAACGAGACACTGGTGTTCGTCGAATTCAACGGTACGGACTGGGTGTCGCGCATGCTGAACCCGAGGCCACTGCGGCCGGGCGAGCGGGTCGCCATGAGCCTCGACATGTCGCAGGCGCACCTGTTTGCCACCGAGACCGGAAAGACATTGCGGAGCTGATCGGCATGGCCAAAATTGAGAAAGTCGACCTTCGGATGGTGGACCTTGTGCCCAAGGTCAAGCGCACCGACGCCATCCAGAGCTTCGTCAGCCAGGAAACGCCTATCGTCACCATCACCGATTCCGACGGTGCGGTCGGCACCGGCTACAGCTACACGATCGGCACCGGCGGCTCGTCGGTGATGCGGCTTTTGTCCGACCATCTGGTGCCGCGCCTGATCGGCCGCGACCCCGACATGATCGAGGCAATCTGGCACGATCTCGAATTCGCCACGCATGCCACGACCATCGGCGCCATCACCGCCATCGCCATCGCGGCCATCGATACAGCACTGTGGGACCTACGGGCAAAGAAGCAGAACCTGCCTTTGTGGAAGCTGGCCGGCGGCGCCAAGGACCGCTGCCCGCTGTACACGACCGAAGGCGGCTGGCTGCACATCGAGACGCAGGCGCTGGTCGACGATGCGCTGGCCGCCAAGGCCAAGGGCTTTCGCGGCTCGAAGGTGAAGATCGGCAGGCCGCACGGCTCGGAAGATCTGGCGCGCCTGTCGGCGGTGCGCAAGGCGGTCGGCGACGGCTACGAGATCATGACCGACGCCAATCAGGGCTTTTCGGTCGACGAGGCGATCCGGCGCGCGGCAAGATTACGCGACCTCGACCTCGCCTGGATCGAGGAGCCACTGCCGGCCGACGACATTGACGGGCATGTGCGGTTGTCGAACTCGACGCCGACGCCGATTGCCATCGGCGAGTCGCTCTACTCCATTCGCCATTTTCGCGAGTACATGCAGAAAGGCGCCTGCTCGATCGTGCAGGTCGATGTCGGCCGCATCGGCGGCATCACGCCCTGGCTCAAGATCGCGCACGCGGCGGAGGCCTTCGACATTCCGGTCTGCCCGCATTTCCTGATGGAGCTGCATGTCAGCCTGACCTGCGCTGTTCAGAACGGCCGATATGTCGAGTACATTCCGCAACTCGACCAGTTGACCGGCAAGCGCCTCCGCATCGAGGATGGCCAGGCGCTGGCGCCCGACGAACCCGGCATCGGCATCGATTGGGACTGGGACGCGGTCAAGGCCATGAGCATCGCCGAATTCACCACGGCGATCACGAAATAGGAGAATGATATGCAGCGGATGGGAATGGTTCTGGGGCTGAAGCCGGAAAAGGTCGAGGAGTATGTCCGCCTCCATGCCGCCGTCTGGCCCGACGTGCTGGCCATGATCTCCGCCTGCAACATCAAGAACTACTCGATCTACCTGAAGCGGCCGGAGAACGTGCTGTTCAGCACCTTCGAATACCACGGCAGCGACTACGAGGCCGACATGGCGAAGATGGCGGCCGATCCGAAGACGCAGGAATGGTGGGCGGTCTGCATGCCGTGCCAGGAGCCGCTGGCGACGCGCAAAGAGGGCGAGTGGTGGGCCGAGATGGATGAGGTCTTCCATCATGACTGAAGGCGGTTTCGACCCTGCCTTGCTCGTTCAATCCTGGCCAAAACCCTCCAAGCCCCGGCAGATCGTCACCTTCGGCGCCGGATCGATCGTCGGCGACGCGCATTTCCCGGCCTACCGGAAGGCCGGCTTTCCGGTTGCCGGGCTTTATGATCCTGATCATACCAGGGCCGAAAAGCTGGCCAGCCAATGGGGCGTGACGGCCTTTGGGTCGGTCGAAGAAGCTGCTGCCGTCGAGGGCGCGATCTTCGACCTTGCCACCCCGCCGTCGCGTCATGCCGATGTGCTGAAGTCCTTGCCTGATGGCGCGGTGGCGCTGATCCAGAAGCCGATGGGCAGCAATCTTGCCGAGGCGACCGCGATCCTCGAGATCTGCCGCGCCCGGAAGCTGCACGCAGCGGTGAACTTCCAATTGCGCTTCGCGCCGATGATGCTGGCGCTCCAAGATGCCGTCGGCAAGGGCTGGCTCGGCGAGATCGTCGACTTCGATGCCTGGCTGGCGCTGGCGACACCGTGGCAGCTTTGGGAATTCCTGCTCAAGGCGCCGCGCGTCGAGATCGCCATGCATTCGATCCACTATCTCGACCTGATCAGGCAATTGCTCGGCGACCACAAGGGCGTGCACGCTAAGACGCTCGGCCATCCCAATCATGCCGTGGCGCAGACGCGCACCAGCGCCATTCTCGACTATGGCAACACCATGCGCTGCGCGCTGTCGATCAACCACGACCACAAGTTCGGCCGCCGGCACCAAGCCTGCGAGTTCCGCATCTGCGGCACCGAGGGAGCAGCCTATCTCAAGTTGGGTCTCAACCTCGATTATCCCACAGGTGAGCCGGATGTGCTGGAAATCTATCCGAAAGGCGGGACGGACTGGATCGCAGTGCCCTTGGCCGGCGAGTGGTTTCCCGACGCCTTCGTCGGCCGCATGGCCAATGTCCAGCGTTTTGCCACCGGAGAAGATGCTACGCTGATCAGCCCGGTCGAGGACGCGTGGAGCACGATGGCGCTGGTCGAGGCGGCGTATCAGTCGAGTGCGGCACCGGCGACGCCGATTGCGGAAAGACCCTGATGGAACGGATTCAGTATTTCGAAGACTATGAGATTGGCGCGTCGCGCCTGACCAGCGGCCGCACCATCACCGAGACCGACTTCATCGTCCATGCCGGCCACACCGGCGATTTCTTCCCGCACCACATGGACGCCGAGTTCATGAAGACGACGCCATTCGGCCAGCGCATCGCGCACGGCACGCTGGTGTTCTCGGTCGGCATCGGGCTGACGGCAACCGTCATCAATCCTGTTGCCTTTTCCTATGGCTATGACCGGCTGCGCTTCATCAAGCCGGTGTTCATCGGCGACACGATCCGGACGCGCACGACAATTACGGCCAGGGAAGACGACCCGAAGAGGCCGGGGGCGGGACGGGTGATCGAACGCTGCGAGGTGATCAACCAGCGCGGCGAAGTGGTGCTGGCGGCCGACCACATCTACATCGTCGAACGCAGGCCGGCGCAGGGCTGAAGCCCATCGCATGCCCATGAGCCACGCCGTCAGGATTCTCGCGACAGGCCATCTTCCCTGATCGCGCGGACCAGCGTCTCGCTTCCTTCGCGAAGATGCTGCCTCAGAATGCTTATGGCCCTGTCGCCGTCGCGCCGCCGGCAGGCGGCCAGCAGCTCGCGATGCTCCGTCTGCGAGCGGCTGCGATAGTCCAGGTTCGACAGCAGGATGCGGACGTAGCGATCGGCGGCATTGTGGTGCGCCTCGATCAGGCCGAGCAATCGATGGTTGCCACAGGCATCGTAGAGAGCCAGATGAAAGGCACGGTTCAGCGCACCCCATCGGCCGACATTGCGCTCCGCGTCGATCTGGTCGAGCACCTGTTCGGCCTCGTCGAACTTCGCGCCGGAGAGGCTGGGTACCGAAAGCCGGAGCGCCTCGCTTTCGAGCAGCTCGCGTAGCGCGTAGATTTCACTGATCTCGGCGCCGTCCATCCGGGCGACCTGCGCGCCTTTTGTGGGATGAATGGAAACAATACCTTCGGCTTCCAATTGGCGAAGGGCGTCACGAATTGGCATGCGGCTGAAGCCAAACTGCTCGGCCAATTCATCCTGGCGCAGCGGCGTGCCCGCCCTGATGGTTCCACTGGCAATCGCTTCGCGCAGGACATTGGCGACCTGTTCGGCCACGGTCCGCGGCCCCTGCATCACGCTTTCCGCAAATCCTCGCAATCGATGCTCCCCGTTTTCACACAGCATCGAGCCTAATTGAAAAACCCATGCGGATATAGGTATGCCCGTATACACACTGCCCGCGCCAAGCAGACTTCCTCCGCAAGACGCCACCCGCCTCCGCAAGGCAACGTCCCGATTCGCGCATATGAGACGATCGTCTGAAGCACTGAAGGCGCGGCTCGCCCAGCCCTGCGGGCTTTCAGCCAGTCTGCGGCAGGTCAAGCGCGGAGCGCATCCGCCCGACACCACGCTTGTAGAGCATCGCGCCTTGAGCTGGGGCGAGCAGATCAGCATGCGGCGTGAAGTCGGCAACGCACTTGTTGAAGGCGATCTCGCCACACCCGGGAACCAGGCAGTCGAGCTTTCCCTTCGGACACTGACTGAACTTGCAGAGCCGGCCCAGATATCTGTCGCTGCCGGGTTCGATCAGAAAAACGTCTAGCTGGTGATCGGCAACGCTGATCCCTGTTCCCTTCTCAAACGCCTCACGCAGGGCAAGAACGGCGGCGCGACGCAGTTCGCCTAGACGAGCCTGCGAGTCAAGCCAAAGCGCCAGGTCGAGATCGCTACATTCATGCCAGACCTCGATCCGAGCGCGCCGGAATTCGCTGAAGCGCGGCACCTCTTTCCAAAGCGGCTTCGCGACAGAGCCGATAACGGCCACCGCCCCCACCTCTCGAAAACGCGTCCAAGCATCGGTGACGACATCCGCCGCCGCGCGGAACTGCTGCTGGCGTTCCAGCATGTAGCGATTTTGCTCGTCAATCGCCGCGCGCCGCATGTCAGGCCAACAGTTTCATGAAATTGCGCTTGCGGCCGAAGCGGTCTTTCACATCCGCCAGATACGCGGCATGTTCGGACGCGCCGCGCAGGCCGGCCATACGGCCGATCAGGGTTGACGCTTCTGCATAGGCGCCGTTACCGCCAAACTGGGCCAGTTGGTTTACGCGTTCCGCATAGATCTTCAGTGCCTCGCGCGGATGCGTGGCTTCACTGACCTGCGCGAGCTTTTCCTTCAGTCCTTCGGAAGCGCCATGTGCGCGCGTGTTCGCCCACGCCAGATCAAACTGCTTCTCCTCAATCAAGATGCTGATGAGCAGATCGGCCGGATAATGCCAGGCGGACGGCTTCTCGCGCGCTAGCCTGGACTGGAGGCGCTCGATTACTCGATCGCGCGTCGCCGTGCCCGTCTTGCACAGCCGTTGATACAGTCCGAAGCTCGGTGCCTTCTCGAATGCGCGCCACAGATGCGCTTCGGCGTCCGCATCGCGACCGGCCGTGGTCAGCAGGTCGACTACAAAGGAAATGAGCCGCTCGTCGGGTCGATCATCCTCGAACACCCACAGGCCGTCCTCGGCCCTGCGCAAAGCCTCTTCGGCGCGACCGTGCGAGAGGCAGAATTTGGCGACTTGCAGATAGGCTTGCTGTGAGGACAGATGCTTGGCGCGAAGGGCGATGCGTGCCTCGAGGTCGCCATCGCGGTCAGCAAAGAAGTCGAGGATTTCCTGCAGCCTGAAATGGTCGCCGGACAGTCCGTGACCTATCCGATTCTTGCCGGCGGTTGCGGGCAGTTCATTCCAGGCTTCGTTGGCCAGGCGACGGTATTCGGCCAATCCTTCCTCGCCGAGGATATCGCCATAGCGCTCAGCCGCGCCACCGAAGGTGTCGTAGCCACCATTCATCTCGCGCGCGAACAGGTCACGCGCCAGGGACAAGGGTTCGCAAGGCGCCTCCGAGACAGCGTTGCAGTGAATTTCGCATGCCCGGTCGAGAAGTGGGGCGCAATGGCCATCGGAATCGTCCACGACCTCGATGGCAGCCTCGATCCGATCGATGGCTCGCATAGCGAGCCGTATAACGATGCCCGCATGCTTGCTCGAGACCGAGGCGATCACATCGAGCGCCTCGTCCACACCTTGGGCCCAGTCGGGCGCCTCGCGGTAATCTATGAAGCCATTCGTGGCGGTTGCGCCGTCGATCATCTTGCCGAGACGCGCCTCGATGGCCGCCTCGTCGCCGTCTTGCGTAGTCAGCGTGGCCATTTCCAGCCTACGCAACAGGATAGGATCGCGCTCGACGACATCCATGATCATATCGACAAGCGCCGCCTTGTTCTTGCCTTCCAGATGTTCGCGTATACGCGTGAACACATCGATGCTTTGCGCTTCCGTGTCGCTGCCCATCGCGTTTGCCGCCAGCGCCGTCGCCACCAAATGCTTGCAATAGCCCCAGTCGCCGAAGGCGCGGCAGGAACACGAACCGTCGACCGACTCGCCACGCCCCGTCAGTTCAACACGGTAGTCCTCCGTGCCGGCAACCTGCGCCAGCACGCGCTTGGGCCCAACGGTCAGCAGTTGCACCAGCCCGTCACGCCAGTAGGCCTCGCCGCGCGAGTACACCTTGGTGCCGACAAGATCGCGCAGGGCATCGACATCGAAACGGGGTCGGCTGTTCTTGCGGTTCATAGTGGCGGCTGGAGCCTCGAGTCAGCCGAGATGAGACGCAGGGCTTCGTCCAACGTAACGGTCGCATGCAGCCGCCCACATGCTCCGGTGTGCCTGTGCCACATGAGGTCGAACCGGGTCTCGGCGAGATGCTCCTCCACATGATCGAGCCGGGCGAAGGGAGCGTTGAATTCTTCACCGTCATCCGAACGGTAGCGCGCTGAGAAACCGTATTTGCTTCCTCGCCACTTGCCGAAAATGTCTAGCGGATGGTCGAGCCGATTCGGCTGGCCGTGGATGAACCGAGGCTTCAGAACCTCGGCGATGAAACGCTCGCAAGTGGCAGCCATGGCCAGCTTCTCGTCAGCCGAAGGCTTCTTAACCCACACCATCGCGTTTTCCCGTTTCGCCAGCGCGATCATTTCCCACTATCCGCCGCCAAGAGCGCTGTGGGGCTGCCCTCAGCCATACGGTATCGCCGTTCATGATAATCGACCGATCCGGCGAGGCAATCCTTTTTGAACGCAGAATGCATCTGGCATCATTTGCGAGAATTACCCGATCGAACATGACCGCTGACCTGCACGCCGTCCTCGGCACGCAGGTACAGGAAGCCGGGGACGGACAGCAACGGGATGACCGCGGTCAGCAGGAACACCTGGTGGAAGCGTTCCGCTGTCACGATGTGGGTTTCTCCTGCGACAAGGCCCAGCACCATGGCGGCGATCGAAACGCCCAGGGAAACGCTGAGTTGCTGCAGGACGCCGCCGAGACTGGTGGCGCGGCTGAGCTTGTCGGCCGGCAGGTCGGCGTAGGAAAGCGTGTTGGAGGTCATGAACTGCGCCGACCGGATGACCCCGAAGACAAAGGCGTAAAGGCCGATCATCCAGTGCGGCGTATCGGCTTCGATCAAGGCGAAGCCCCCGACAGCGGCGGAACCAACCACCGCGCTGCCGATCAGCACGACATTGAAACCGAAGCGCCGCAACAGCGGCGACAGCAGCGGCCGAATGAGCAAGGCGCCGAAGCTGCCGACGAATGTCAGCGAGCCCGAGGTGACCGGGCTCATGCCAAAGCCGACCTGCAGCATCAGCGGCAACAGGAAAGGCACGCCATTGAGGCCAACGCGGCACAGGCCGCCTGCGAGCGTACCGACCCAGAACGAGCGAAATCGAAACAGTGTCAGATCGACTGCCGGTGCAACGACGCGGCGCGCATAGCGCCCGAAGGCGAGCAGCAGCAGGATCGCCGCGGCCAACACCAACGCTGTCGCCGAAACGGAGATGATTGGCCTACCGATGCTTTCCAGTCCGAACTGCAGCAGCGCGACTCCGCATCCGACCATCAGGAACCCGGCAAAGTCGAAGCGTTGCACCGCTTCCTCGCGGAAATCGTCGACGAAGCGCAGCGCCGCCAGAATGCCGAGGCAACCGAATGGCACGTTGACATAGAATATCCAGCGCCATGAGGCATAAGTGGTCAACAGGCCGCCGAGCAGCGGCCCGATCACAGGCCCCATGATGGCGGGCAAGGTCGTGTAGGTCATGGCGGTGATCAGCCCGCTGCGTGGGAAGCTGCGCAGCAGGATCAGCCGCCCGACCGGCGTCATCATGGCGCCGCCCAGCCCCTGCAGGGCGCGCATCGCCAGCAGCATGCCGAAACTGTTGGCCATGCCGCACAGCGCCGAGCCGAGGGTGAAGGTGAAAAGCGCCAGCGCGAACACTTTTCGCGCACCGAACCTGTCGGCGAACCAGCCGCTGACGGGAATGAATACGGCCAGCGTCAGAATGTAGGTGGTGATCGCCAGGTTCAGCCTGACGGGCGTCGTGTCGAGACTGCGTGCGATGGCGGGGATCGCGGTGGTGATGATGGTGGAATCGAGCTGCTCCATCAGAAAGGCGATGGCGACGATGATTGGGATGATCAATCTCAGCCTCGGGTCGCGCTCGGTGGCAAATTGAGGCTGTTCCAATTCTATTGCCAATTCCGTCATGCAAGCGGCTGCTCTATTCCAGGTGGCGCGTCCGCGTTCAAAGGCAAGGTCGCCTTCCGTGCGGCAAGCCAGCCGAGGCCCGATCACACGGCCTGTCTTATGGTCCGACAAGCAGGCAAGCGGTAGTCATTTCCTCTTTGATGGAAGTCAACAAATTTTGACTGCCGACCCCTTCGAGAGGAGATCGGCAGGACAGCGCATTGGGAGTCCGAACTGCCGTCGCCAGGCACATTTGCGTTTCAGCGGACGCCCGTCCCGATTTCGTGAAGGAACGTGTCAGGTAAGAGGCCGTCTTACCGCCGCCATGAGCGCTTGCGTCTTGACGGCACAGCGAGATTGAGCCACTTGTCGACTAGTATACAAGTGGTGAGGCCATGCTTGAAGTTCTCGTTCGCGCACCGCAGTCGCTGGAAGTCCGGCAGGGCGCCATGCCAGAGCCCGGCACTGGCGAAGTCGTCGTTCATGTCAGCCGTGCCGGCATCTGCGGCTCCGACATTCACATATTGCACGGCTCCAATCCGTTCGCCGTCTATCCGCGCATCATCGGCCATGAATTCGCCGGCACCGTAACAGCGCTCGGACGCAATGTGACCGGCATAGCGGTGGGAGACCGCGTGGTGGTCGATCCCGTGGTGTCGTGCGGCCACTGCTATCCCTGCCGGGTCGGCCGCTCCAATGTCTGCGCCAACCTCGAAGTGATGGGCGTTCACCGCGACGGCGGTTTTCGCGCCTTCGTGGCGGTGCCGGCGGCAAATGTCATACCGGTTCCAAGGGATATGCCGTTTGGGCTGGCGGCACTGGCCGAGCCGTTTTCCATCGCCGCCAATGTGCTTGATCGTACCGGTTGCGGACCCGAGGACACGGCGCTGATCTATGGCGCCGGCACGGTCGGCGTCACTGTCCTGCAGGTCGCCAAGCTCAAGGGCGCACGCTGCATCGTTGCCGATATCGACGAAGCCCGCCTGGAGCGAGCGCTCCGCTTCGGCGCCGACAGGGTGATTCACTCCGTGCGCGATCCCGTGCCGGCCGCGGTGCGCGGTGAAAATGACGGTCTTGGCCCGACGCTGGTCATTGACGGCGCCGGCATTCCCGCACTTCTTGACGAGGCTTGCCGGCTGGCCAGCCCGGCGGGCCGCATCGGCCTGCTCGGCTTTTCGGACGCCCCATCCAACCTCAGCCAGCAGGAAGTGGTGCGCAAGGAACTGACCATCGTCGGCTCGCGCCTGAACCGCCGGCTGTTGCCGCGCGTCGTCGAATGGCTGGCCGACAAGCGGCTCGATCCGCAAGGCATGATCACACAGGTCTTCGCGGCGACGGAGGCGCGCGCCGCCTTCGACCTGATCGAGAAGGAACCTCAGCGCACGCTCAAGGTCCAGCTGGATTTCTCTTGAGCCGGTTTAGCCCTCGACCAGCGCGATGGCGCGCAGCGGTGATCCGGTGCCGCCTTCGATCGCCAGCGGCAAGCTGATCAGGAAGCACCGAGGCGGCAAGTCACCAAGCCGTGCGAAATTCTCGCCGATCAGGATGCCGGCTGAAAGCAACGTATTGTGCGCCGGGAAATCCTCGCTGCCGAAACAATCGATCGACAGGCAGTCCGAACCGACGATGCGCGCACCGCGCTCGACCAGCAATTCGCTTGCTTGCCGCGACAGGCCGGGCCAGTCGGCGAGAAACGCGGCCGGATCGTCCCAGAACCGGTCCCAGCCGAAACGGAAGAACACGGCGTCGCCCTGCCGTACGCAGCCCTGTTCGGCCTCGAAAGCGAAGATAGAATCCGGCTCGACCGCCTGCCGGGGCGCGCAGTCCCGCGCATCGATCGTCACCATGCGGCCGAAGAAACGCTCGACCGGAATGTCCGAGATGGCAGCACCGCCGCGGATGAAATGGACCGGCGCGTCGAAATGCGTGCCGGTGTGCTCGCTCATAGCCAACGCATGGTTGCAGGCGACGTCGCCGCGGTCATAGGATTCCACCATCTCCTGGCAGTAATGCGGGTGCGTCGGCCACACCGGCATGCCGGGCTTCATCGGATGCGTCAGGTCGACGAAGGAAACTGCCTTTGTTTCGAACAGCCCGGCGAGCGTATCGGTGGCGGGTGTCATCTGACGCGAGGCCTCGGCACGAGAGCGACGATCAGGATGATCAGCACGCCGGTCAAAAGGAAGCGCACGCCTGCCTGGATGCCAAAGGTGTTGAGCATGGTGGACATCAGGTTGAAGAACAGCGCAGCCCCCCATATGCCTACCGCGTTGGCCTGTCCACCGGCGACGCTGGTGCCGCCAAGCACCACCACGGCGATCGATTCCATCAGATAGGCGTCACCCATGTTGAGTGCTGCCCCGCCGCTGAAGCCGGCAAGCAGGAAGCCGGCGAGCGCTGCCGCCGTGCCGCACAGCATATAGGCAATCAACCGCACCCGGGCGACGTTGATGCCGGCGAGCCGCGCCGCCGGTTCGCTCTGGCCGGTGGCCAGCAATTGCCGGCCCCAGACCGTGCGTTTTGAGGACGACCATGGCGACCAGCGTCAGCACCATCACCGCGATCGGCATGAATTGGACACCGCCAAGGTTCATCAAGGTAAACCGGGAAAGGCCGGCCGGCGGCTTCAGTGTCGCCTGGCCGCCGAGATTAAAGGCAAGCGACTGGAAGACGAAGCTCCAGGCGAGCGTTGCGATGATCGGCGGCAGCCTGAGCGCGACGATGGCAAGGAAGTTAGCGGCACCCGCGACGGCGCCGACGGCAAGTGCTGCAAGCAGGCCAGGCAGCAGCATGCCGTCGGACCCTTGCATGACCGTTATCGATACATAGGCGGCCAGCGTCAGCACGGATGGCACGGACAGGTCGATATTGCCCGGCCCGGAGGCGACGACGAACATCTGCCCGGTTCCCACCACAACGCTGAAGGCACCGAAGGCGAGCGCCCCCGAGAGCGTGGCGCCGGCGCTGTCGATACCGGAATAGGCTGATGTCACCACCCACATTGCGAGCGCCACGATGAAGCCGTAGGTCCACGGCGCGAGGCTCAATCTTCGGGTCATCGCGCCCGCTCCGACAAAAGCACGCGCCCGGCCAGCACGAGAAACAGGATAACGCCCTGGGCACCAATCTGCCATGTCGGCGGCACCTGCAGGAAAGACAAAAGCGAGCCCGCGAGCGACAGCGTCAGAGCGCCGACCACCGTGCCGACCGGCGAGACGACGCCACCGGTGAAAGCGCCACCGCCGAGGATCACCGCGCCGACGCCGAGCAGCGTATAGGCCGGCGCGACATTGGCGTCGCCCGATGTGGTGAGGCCGGTCAGCGTCAGCCCGGCCAGACAGGCGAGCAGGCCGGCGGCGGCATAGACAGCGACGCGGATGCCGACAACGGACCAGCCGGCGCGCTGGACGGCGCGCGGATTGCCGCCTGCGCCGCGCAACACCACGCCATAGGAGGAGCGTGAGATGACGAGATGGCCGGCAAGCGCCGCCAGTGCCGCCAGCCAGATCGACAGCGGCATCAAAGGCGGCTGCCAGCTCATGAAGGCGGCAAGCCATGCGGGTGCCGAGCCACCCGGTGCCGGCAACAGGATGACGGCGATGCCTAGCCAGATGAAGGACATGCCCAGCGTCACGATGATCGAGGGCAATTGCCGAGCATGAATAAGCAGGCCTAAACCGGCATAGGCGGCGATCAGGACCAGGTAGCACAGCGCCGCAATTGCCGGCGCATCCCCGAGATAGAGCGCCGTGATGCAGGTGATCAGCCCGACAAAGGCGCCGTTCGACAGGTCGATGTCGCCCAGCATGATCACCATCATCTGCGCCAGTGCGGCAAAGACCAGCGGCACCGAGAGCTTGAACAGCAGATGGAAGCCGAAATAGCTCATCGCCGCCGGGCGGATGCTGAAGATGATGGCCAGCATGACCAGCAGCGCGATTGCCGGCAGGCCGACCTGCATCGCATTGAGCAAGGCCGAGCGCGGATTGGAAGGAGAACGGGCCGGAACTCGGGCAGGCGCGTCAGACATGGTCGCCTCCGAACGACGCCTGCAGGATACGGCCGGTCTCGATGGCCTCGCCTTCCAACCTGGTCACGGCGCGGCCCTCGCGGAAGACATAGATGCGCTCGCAATTGGTCAGCTCTTCGAGTTCGGTTGTGTACCAGACGAAGGCGCGTCCGTTCTCGGCTTCCGCGCGGATCAGCCGGTAGACCTCCTGCTTGGTGCCGACATCGACGCCGCGCATCGGATCGTCGAGGAAGATCACCTCGGCGTCCGACGACAGCGCGCGGGCGAACAGCACCTTCTGCTGGTTGCCGCCGGACAGCGACAGGATCGGCGTGTCGATCGAAGGCGCCTTGACGTTGAGCCTGTTCGACCAGGTCTCGGCCAGCTTGCGGGCGGCGGCGCCTGAAATCATGCCGCCCCGCGTCAGTGCATTCAGGCTGCGGATGGTCAGATTGTCGGCGATAGACCACAGCGAAAACACGCCTTCCGAGCCGCGGTCGCCGGCGACATAGGCACCCGGCAAGGCCTCGCGTTGCCGGCGCGAGGCATAAAACATCGCGCGCAGCCGCTCGCGCTGGCCGTGGCCGTCGAGCCCGGCGAAGCCGATGACCTCACCCTTGCCGACGTCGATGGTCAGATCTGTGGTGTCGCGACCCGCATGCCGGATAACCGGAGCTTGCACCGAGGCCACCTTGCCGGCCGTGCGCTCACGCGGCCGTTCGATGCTTCCCATCAACTCGACCAGCGCGGCGCGTGACAGGCCGGCGGTCGGCCGCTCGGCGACGACCTTGCCGTCGACCATGACGACGGTGCGGTCGCAGACGGCGAGGATCTCGTTGAGGCGATGGGTGATCAGGATGCAGGCGATGCCACGCCCTGCGGCACGACGAATGTGGGCGAGCAGTTGTTCCGTCGCCTCATGGCCGAGCGCCGAGGTCGGCTCATCGAGAATGACGGCGCGCAATTTGATGCTGGTCTGCGTGAAGGCGCGGGCGATCTCGACCATCTGTCGCTCGCCGATCGGCAGGTCGGCGACCTTCCTGTCGAGATCGATGCCGTGGCCAGGGAAGATCTCGTCCAGCACCGGACCAATCACCTGGCGCGCGCGCCGCCGCCAGCCCAACCCACGCAAGGACCTGTGCACGATGCGGGTGTTTTCCGCCGACGTCAAATTGGCGCAGAGCGACAGTTCCTGGAAGATACAGCGCAGACCGGCCTGCTGGGCACTGGCCGCACTCCAGGCACCGATCTCACGTCCGCCGAGGCGAAAGCTGCCGCTGCTGCGCTCGATGGTGCCGGCCAGCACGTTCATCAGCGTCGACTTGCCGGCGCCGTTGTGACCGACAAGGCCAACGACCTCGCCGGGTTTGAGATGAAAATCCACGCCGCCCAGGGCATGCACGGCATCATAGTGCTTGCGGACATCGCGCACCTCGATGAGGAGGCCGTCGGCATTGACCGTCTCTGCTGCGTCCCTTTTGGGCGACGTGGGATCGTTCATCATTCGGCCATGCTGCTCATTTCGGCGCGGGAACGCCCGGCAGTGGCTCCTTCTTCACGTTGGCGTCGATGATCTTGGCCACCAGCTCCTGCGGGTATTCGGCATTGACCACGCCGCCTGCGGGAACCGTCTTCAGCCAGGCGTCGAGGTCAGGCTGATTGATCTGCAGGAGCGGCACCTCGACGAATTTCGGCACCTGCTTGCCGGCCAGGATCTGCTGCGCGACCCAGAACGCGACCTGCGAGACGCTGGGCGTGGCGCCCAGCGAGAAGGTTTCGTAGCCGCCGGCATCATGCTCCTGCTTCCACAGCGCCAATTCGTCCTGGCGGTTGCCCATGATGATGATCGGCAGCGGCCGGCTGGCGGCCTTGAATGCCTGCGCCGCGCCATAGCCGTCGCCGCCCTGCGTCAGCACCGCATCGACCTGAGGCAACGACGGCAGGATGCCCGACACTTCCTTTTGTGCCACGGTGGCCGTCCACTGACCATAGACCTCGCCGACAGCCTTGTAGCTGGCGTGCGCCTTCATCGCTTTCTCGACGCCCTCATGCAGGCGCTTGTCGAAACCGTCGCCGGCCATACCGCGGATCTCGAGGATGTTGGCCGGCTTGTCGCCGAGCTTGCTGGAGATGAAATCCAGTTCGGCCTTGGCATAGGAATCGAGGTTGTAGTCGACGACATAGGCGCAAGGCTCGGTGACGCCGCTGGCGAAGGCGACGACCGTGATACCGGCATTGCAGGCATCCTTGATGGCGCCATTGAGTGCGGTGTCGGAGCCGGCAAGGACGATGATCGCATCGTAGCCCTGCAGGATCAGGTTCTCGATCTGGCTCGCCTGTTCGGTCACCGAATTGTTCGAGCTGACGACGGCTGTTGCGGCGATCTGCTTGTCGGCCACGGCCTTGGCGCCCATTTCCTCGAAGCTCTTGATCATCACCTGGCGGAAGGAATTGCCGGCGTAGGAATTGCTGAAGGCGATCTTCTTGGCCGAAGTGTCGCCCTTGGCGACGCCTTCATAGGCGCGCGCGTCCAGCGCTGCAAAGCTGGTGCAGCCGAGCATGGCTGCAATGAATAAGGCTGTGGTCTTGCTCATTGTTGTTCTCCTCCGGTTGAAAGTCATAGCGTCCTCCCGACGATCCTTTCGAACGGAAAATGTCAGCCCAGCCCGAGATCAGGCACGGCATCGTTCAAATGGTCGGCGAAATTAGTGTTGGGCAGCAGCGGATACCAGCCCGGACGGCCGGGATCGCGGTCGTAGGCATAGCCGCCCAGCGAGCGATAGAGTTCGGCATAGGTGGCGAGTTTGTCACGATCGAGTTCGACGCCGAGGCCCGGTGCCTCCGGCACCGCGATCGCACCATTCTCGTAGAGCATCTTGCCGCCGACGATGATGTCGTCGGCAAGGTGGTGATAATGCGCGTCGGCGGTGAAGACGAGGTTGGGCAGCACTGCGCCAAGATGCAGCATGGTGGCGAGCTGGATGCCGAGTTCGCCAGAGGAATGCACCGCAATACCGAGACCGAACGTGTCGCAGATCTGCGCCGCGCGCACGCAGGCGCGGATGCCGCCCCAGAAGGTGGTGTCGAGCAGGATCACGTCAACCGCAGGGTCGCGCACATTGGTGGCGAGCTGTTCGAAATCGATGACGATGGTGTTGGTGGCCAGCGGGATGGAGAGCTTCTCGCGCAAGCGGCGCATGCCGGCCAGGCCCCAGGTCGGGTCCTCGAAATAGTCGTTCCTGAGATCGGAGATGGCTTGGCCGAAACGCAGCGCCTCTTCGACCGACAGGGCTGCGTTCGGATCGTAGCGCAGCGTATCGGCAGGAAATTCGGCGGCGAGCGCCCTGAAACATTCCAACTCATAGTCGGGGTGAAACACGCCGGCCTTGAGCTTGTGGGCGTGAAAACCATGTTCGGCCTTGAGCGCGCGGGCATGCTCGAGCAATTGATCGATGGTGCGGACTTCGCCCTTGCCGCTGCGGCGGTCGGCATAACGGAAGAACAGATAGGAGGCGAAGCCGATCCGGTCGCGCACGCGCCCGCCAAGCAATTGGTAGACCGGCACGCCGAGCTTCTTGCCGATGATGTCGAGACAGGCGAATTCCAGCGCTGCGTGCAGCTGCGTGCGGTTGTTGTAGAGCGACGCCGTCGGATTGCAGATGGCGTAGCGCATCCGGTTGAGATCGAAAGGGTCATGGCCGACCAGGTAGGATTTCAGGCCGGCGAAAGCGAGTTCGGCGCCGGCGCCACCACCGCCCATCTCGCCGAGCCCAACAATGCCTTCGTCGGTCTCGACCTCGACCACGGTGCGGACAAAGCGTCCCCAATGCGTACCGTTGCTGTGCCGCAATGCTGCTTCCAGCGGAACGGTGATGGTGGTCGCCTTGATGTCCGTGATCTTCATGCCGGCTCCTCTCCCCTAGCCTGCTGGCGTCATACACACTACCATGGTAGTATGTCAACACAGCTTCAATCCTGCTTGCCGCTTGAGTTGGGACGTGCGCGGTGTCATGACCGGAGCAGTGCAGCGCCATTCACAGCAACGGATTCGTCATGGGGACCAAGCTTTCGGGGGCGACCAGATTTTCAGGCAGTGCTGCCAGGCTGAAAACCGCCGGTCAGCGCGAACCCTCGCGGGTGCTGGAGCCGGTCAACAATCGCATGCCGATCTCACCGCAGATCTACGAGCGCCTGCGCCGCGCCATCACGACGCTGGCGATGTTGCCGTCGGAAGCGCTCAGCGAACAGGACCTAGCCCAGCAGCTCGGTGTCAGCCGGACACCCGTGCGCGAGGCGCTGATCCGGCTTGCCGATGAAGGGCTGATCGACATCCTGCCGCAACGCGGCAGCTTCGTCGCGCCGATCCGGCTAAGTGACGTCGAGGAAGCGCAGTTCATTCGCGAGGCACTCGAGGTCTCCGTCGTGCAGAAGCTGGCCGGACACGGTTCGAGCGCCTTCATCGCGGCAGGCAGGGTGAATCTTGCCCAGCAGGCCAAGGCAGTGGCCGAGGGCGACCGCGAGCTGTTTCTTGAGCTCGACGAGGGCTTCCATCGTAGCCTTTGCGAAGAGGCCGGCCTGCCCAAGAGCTGGCGGGTGATCCAAGTGGTCAAGCTGCAGATGGACCGTGTGCGCTATCTGAGCCTGCCCGAGCCGGGTCACCTCGAAACGCTGCTCGCTCAGCATGTGGCGATCTTCGAGGCCGTGGAGACCGGCGAGGCAAAGCAGGCAGGCGCGCGTATGGCGGCGCATCTGCGCGAAGTGCTGCGCACGGTGCAACGGCTCAACGTGGCTCGCCCGGACCTGTTTGGCCAATGATCCGTTGACCGCTCATTGGGATGCCTGCGCGAAGGCCTGATCCGCGTATGCTACGGGCGCTTCGCTTGTCTGGCGTCAGCTGCCGAAGCGGGGCTCCGCAACGCCTTTGACGCCAAGGCCCGTGATGGCGAACAGGCTGCCGCGCAAAACGCCGTCGCCGGGAAAACGCGGCAACGGCGGCTTGGCCATCGAGGTGACGTAAAGGATATCTAGCTTCGGTCCGCCGAACATGACGCTGGTGATCTTCTTGACCGGCATGTCGATGATGCGATCGATGCTGCCATCGGGCGCATAGCGCACCAGTCTTCCGTCATAGACCAGCGCATTCCACAGATAGCCCTCGGCATCGACGGTCGAGCCGTCCGCCGCACCGCCCCGGCTGGTGTCGACGCGCACGAAGGTACGCCTGTTGGTGGCGGCACCGGTGGCGATGTCGTAGTCGTAGGCCCATATCTCGCCGGTCCAGGTGTCGGCGAAATAGAAGGTGCGGTCGTCGGGGCTCCAGCATGGACCGTTGGAACAGATGATGCCGGAATCGATCCGGGTGACGGAGAAATCCGGATCCAGCCTGTAGAGACCGCCGGACGGCCCCTCTTCCATCGTGTCCATCGAGCCGGCGAAGAAGCGGCCGCGCCGGTCGACCTTGCCGTCGTTGAGCCGGTTCATTGGCCTGTCCGGCTCGGGATCGTGGATCAGCGTCACATCGCCGGAGGCGAAATCGAGCAGATGGAAACCGCGCTGCAGCGACACCACGGCGCCGCTACCGTCCTTGCGTAGCGCCATTGAGCCGATCTTCATCGGCACGTCCCATGACCGGATCTCGCGTCCGTCGGCGGTCGCCCGAAACACGCGCCCGTCGAAGCTGTCGATCCAGTAGAGTCGTTCCTGTTCGACGTCCCACAGCGGTCCTTCGCCCAGTGTGGTCTTCACGTCCACCACGACTTCGATCTTCATGCCGTCCTCCTCGGAATTGGCGCCACGCAACGATTTAGAAAGCGACCTTGTCGCCGCCCTTCAATGACAGGATTTCGCGCGCCTCGTCGGGCGTCGCCACCTCCATGCCGAGCCCCTCGATGATCTTGCGTGCCAGCAAGACCTGTTCGGCGTTCGATTTGGCAAGCTTGCCCTTGCCCGCCCAGAGACTGTCCTCCAGCCCGACGCGGATGTTGCCGCCAAGTGCGGCCGATTGCGCGGCGATGCGCAGCTGGCTGGCGCCGGCGCCGAGGACCGACCAGCGGAACTGGTCGCCGAACAGCCGGTCGGCGGTGCGCTTCATATGGGCGACGTCTTCCGGGTGCGTGCCGATGCCGCCAAGCAGCCCGAACACCGACTGCACGAAGAAAGGCGGCTTCACCAGCCCGCGGTCGGCGAAGTGCGAGAGGTTGTAGAGATGGGCGATGTCGTAGCACTCGAACTCGAAGCGCGTGCCGTTGTCGTAGCAGGTCGCCAGAATGTACTCGATGTCCTTGAACGAGTTGCGAAAGACGAGGTCGCGGGTCGCTTCCAGATGCGGCTTTTCCCAGTCGAACTTGAAGGTCTCGTATTTGTCGGCGAGGTGATAGAGCCCGAAATTGATCGAGCCCATGTTGAGCGAGGCGACTTCCGGTTTGAACTTGGCGGCCGGGCGCACGCGCTCCTCGACCTTCATGTACGGGCTGCCACCGGTGGTGATGTTGATGGCGGCGTTGGTGCCTTGCTTGACGCGCGGCAGGAAGCGAGCGAAGGCCTCCGGCGTCTGGTCGGGCTTGCCGGTTTCCGGATCTCGCGCATGCAGATGCAGGATTGCGGCGCCGGCTTCGGCAGCCGCGATCGCCTCAGAAGCGATCTGGTCAGGCGTGATCGGCAGATAGGGCGACATGGTCGGCGTGTGGATGGCGCCCGTCACCGCGCAGGTGATGATGACCTTGCCCCTGGTCTGCGCAGCACTTGGCTTGCGGCTCGTTTCGATCATTGTCCGTACTCCTGGTCCGATTTTTTCTTGTGTGCCGCCAGCGCCATCAGCCGACGATCGCGCCATACCTGCCGTTCGCCGAGGTTTTCGCGTGGCAGGCGCTCGCGGCGGTCGGCTTCGACGGTTTTCATCACCTCGCCCGCCCAGTCGACGCGCCGCAGCATCTGCGGGAAAATGTTCGAATAGATCGACTGATAACGCTCGACATAGTCGCGCACGCCGCCAGGTGCATTGAGATCGATGGTCTCGAACGGACCCATGAACGACCAGCGCAGCGCCAGTCCGTCACGGATACCGATATCGACATCCTCGACGCTGGCGTAGCCGTCGGCGACAAGCCGGAAAGCCTCCTCAAGCAATGCGCCTTGCAGGCGGTTCATGATGAAGCCGTCGAGCTCGCGCTTCATCACCAGGGGCGCATGACCGGCGTCGATGAGGAAGGCGCAGGTTCTCTCGACCGTCTCGGCGGACGTCCATGGCGCCGGCACGATTTCGGCCGCCGGAATGAGATAGGGCGGATTGATCGGGTGCACGACCAGACAGCGATGCCGTCCTTGCAGATGGTCGGTGAATTTCGACGGCAACAGCGCCGAGGTGGAACTGGCGATGACTGTCCGCGGATCGGCAAGCGTGTCGATCAGCGAGAATACCTCCCGCTTCACCTCGAGGTTTTCAGGCGTGTTCTCCTGGATATGGACCGCACCCGCCAGCGCCTTTGCCAGCTCCGCGACAATGGTGATCCGGCCAAGCACAGTGTCGACGGACTGACCGCGCAGCAGGTCGTTTGCGGCAAGGTCACCGAGCACGCCGGCAATGTAGTCGCGGGCGCCGCCGGTCGCAGCGGGCGACTGATCCCACATCCGCACGTCATGGCCGGCACGGGCAAAGCTGATTGCCCAGGCCCGCCCGATAAACCCGCTTCCGACGATCGCGACATTAGCCATGGCTTGTTCCTCAAAGTGTTTCGACGTTGCCGTCGACGCCGAGCGACTGGCCGGAAATGTTGATCCCCGCATCGGAGAGCAGGAAGGCGACCATCGACGCCACATCATAGGGGCTGGTCATGCGGCGCAGCGAGATGTTCTGCAGATAGCGTCCGGTCATCTCCTCGTGGCTGATACCGACCTGCTTGGCGCGCGCCGAGATAACACCTTCGATGCGGGGCCCCTCGATGATGCCGGGCAGGATGGCGTTGACCCTGATAGCGTGCGGCCCGAGCTCCTTGGCGAGACTCTGCGTGAAACCGATGACACCGAACTTGGCCGCCGAATAGGGTGTGCGGAAGGCGTAGCCATGGCGGCCGGCGGCCGACGACATCGAGACGATCGAGCCGCCGCCCGCCGCCTTGATCAGCGGCACGGCGCGCCGGGCGCACAGGAACTGGCCAGTCAGGCAGATGTCGATGCAGCGCCGCCAGTCGGCCGGGTCGATTTCGTCGACACCGCCGGTCGGCCCGGCAATGCCGGCATTGTTGATCAGCGCGTCGAGCCCGCCGAGTTCTTTCTCGACCGCCTCGAACAGCCGGTCGACGTCATCGTCGCGCGAAACATCCGCCTTCACAGCGGCGACCAGATCGATCTTGCCGGGAGCAGCGGCCAGCGCCTCGTCGGAAACGTCGCAGACGACGATGCGGGCACCGAGGCGTGACAGTGTGTCGGCTATGGCAAAACCGATGCCGCCGGCGCCTGCCGTCACCAGCACGCGCTGGCCTTTCAGCCCAGTCAGAAATTCGTCCGCAGATGCCGGGGCTCTTGTGCTCATCGTCCTGTCCTTCTCATTGCAGCCGCCGTTCGCGCAGCGCCATGACGGCGCCCAGAACGACCAGTCCGTAAAGAATTGCCCTCGTGGCATAGGGAAGCGTGGTGCCGGCGAGCAGCATCTGCAGCGCGGTCAGCAACAACACGCCGCCGAGCATGCCGAGATAGTGGCCGCGCCCACCGGTGATCAGCGCGCCGCCGACCACCACCACGGCGATCGACGGCAACAGATAGTCGTCGCCCATGCCGAGGCTTGCCTGACCCGAAAAGCCGGTCAGCATGACGCCGACAACAGCCGCGCAGACGGCCGAAAGCATATAGACCAGGATCAGCGTGCGCTCGACGCCGATGCCCGACAAGCGCGCCGCGCGCAGCCCATTGCCGATGCCGTAGACGCGTCGTCCGAACGGGGTGCGGCCAAGCAGCAGTACCGCCGCGACGACAAAGACGACCATCAGCAGGACGATTGGGGTCAGCAGGCCGGCAAGCTTGGCCGTCATGACCCAGCGCAGCATCGGCGAGGAAAAGCCGGCCGGCGTTCCCTGCGAATAGAGCAGCGCACAGCCTTGCAGAATGCCGTTGGTGGCAAGCGTCATGACGATCGGCGAGATGCCGAGATAGACGATGCCGAAACCATTGGCGAAGCCAATGGCGCAAGCCATCACCAGGACGACCGGCAACGCGTAGACAAGGGCGGCGTCGGAGCCGTTGACCATGCCTGCCAGAATGATGCCGGAGATGCCGATCGTCCACGGCACGGAGAGGTCGAGGCCGCCGGTCAGAATGACGGTTCCCTGCCCCAGCGCCAGTACTGCTAGGAAGGACGACAGCACCAGCAGCGAATTCCAGTACCCCGGATTGAGGATGGCGCGGCCGAGCCAGACCTGCGTGACGACCACGATGAGCAGCAGGCAGACATAGGCGGGCAGCGCATAGCGCAGCGTTTCCGCGTTGCGCAGATGGAAGGCAGGGCGCGGCGATGCCGGACTGCGCTGGGCATGGGCTGGTTCGGCGGTCTTGAGACGCCGGTCCACGCGCTCGAGTTGCGAGGGCAGTATGCCGGCGCGCCAGGCGGCGAGCCGGGCACGCGCGGCGCGCAACTGCACGGCAAGCACCGATGCGTGCGAGATGGAGCCGGCAAGTGCTGCCAGCACCAGAATGGTGCCTTCGGCGATGGTCGCATAATAGGCCGATACGTTGAGCACCAGCAGGATGTTCACCACGATCATCAGGATAAAGGCGCCAAAGACAGAGCCCACCGGGCCGCCCTGCCCGCCGCCGAGGCGCGTGCCGCCGACGACGACCGCCGCGAACATCGACAACAGCAGCGGATTGCCGACCAGCGGATCGCCGCTGCCGGTCTGGGCGCTGATGAAGACGCCGGCAAGGCCATAGCAGCCGCCGGCGATGACATAGACGGCAAAGCGCACCAGCACGACATTGATGCCGACGGAAGCGGCCGACTCCGCATCGCTGCCGACCGCATAAAGTGCTGTGCCGAAGCGGGTTCCCTTCAGCCAGAACCAGGCGAGCAGGACGACGCCGATCACCACCAGCGGCATCGGCAGCCAGCCGGCGATCGCGTCGCCAAGATAGAAGGTACCGAGATCGGGCGACACGAAGCCGCCGGGCTTGTCCATCACCAGCAGCGTCACGCCTTGCAGGATGAACATGGTGGACAGCGTCACCACGATGGGCTGCATGCGCAGCACAGCGATGAAGAAGCCGTTGAAGGCGCCCACGGCCATGCCGACGCCGATGCCGACGGCGGTCCACAAGATGATGCTGGCGCCTGGCGCCATTGGGTCCATGCTCGATGCCAGCACGGCATTGACCAGCGATATCACCGCGCCGGCGGACAGGTCGAAGCCGCCCGACAGGATCACGATGGTCTGGCCGATCGCCGCGAGCGCCGAGGTTGTGCCGCCGCTCGACAGGAACGACACATCGAAATAGGTCAGCGGCCCGGCGCTGATCCAGTCGACGATGAAAAGCAGGATGGCCAGGACGACCGCGGCGATCAGAGCGCCGCGATTGCGCATCAGCGCGCGGCGCAGCCCGAAGCCACCGGAAACAGGGGATGAGGCTGCCGTGCTGCTCATGCGGCGGCTTCCCCGGCATCGCCGAGCGCCGGGCGCATGATGGCCGGCTCGGTGATGGCGTCGCCTGCGAGCTCGGCTACGATGCGCCCGTCGTAGAGGACCAGGACCCGGTCGCACTGGTGGACAAGTTCGGGGATCTCCGTCGAGTGCAGCAGGATCGAGCCGCCGGCGGCGACGTAGTTTCGCATCATCACATAGAGCTCGTGCTTGGTGCCGACGTCGATGCCGCGGGTGGGATCGAACAAAAGCAGGATGCGGCTCTGCGCCACCAGCCATTTTGCGATGGCGATCTTCTGCTGATTGCCGCCGGAAAATGCGGCGGCCCGCGTCCACAGCGCACGATCATCGACTTCGACAGTGGCGAACGCCGCCTCGACGGAGCGGGTCTCGGCTTGCGCGTCGACAAGGCCTAGCCGTGTGAAGCGCGATATCACGGGCAGCGTGGCGTTCTGGCTTCCCGACAGTTTCAGGAACAGGCCTTCGGATTTGCGGTCTTCCGGCACCAGGCCGATCGCCATGTTGGGGAGCACGGCATCGGCGGGCGATCCCAGCCAGACCTTGCGGCCATCGACGAGGATGTCGCCGCGGGTGATTTCGGCCATGCCGAAGCAGGCCAGGAACAGATCCTGCTGGCCCATGCCCTGCAGTCCGGCGACGCCGAGGATCTCGCCTTTGCGCAAGTCGAATCCGGCACCGTCGAGCTTGCGCCCGACCTTCAGGTCGCGCACGCCCAGAACCGGCGGGCCGAAGGCCTGGGCACTGTCGGGCTTGGGCGGGAAGGTCTGCTCGATGCTGCGGCCGATGATCTTTTCGATGACGTCGGCGTCAGAGACATCGGCAACCGGCGCGGTGACGATGTGGCGGCCGTTTCTCAGGATCGTCAACGTCTCGCAAAAAGCGCGAACCTCGCGCATGCGGTGGGTGATGAAGACGATGGTGGTGCCCGCCGCCTTCAGCCTGGCGATGATGTCGCCCAGCCAGTCGACGTCGCGGCCGGCGAGCGTCGAGGTCGGTTCGTCGAGCAGCAGGATGCGCGGCTTGCGGTAGACGGCACGCGCGATCTCGATCTTCTGGCGCACCGAAAGCTCGAGTTCGCTCACCTCGGCGTCGAGATCGACGGAAAAACCGAGATCGTCGATGTGGCGGCGGACAGCCTTGCGGGCAGCGCTGCGCCGGATCAGGCCGGAGACGCCGACGGGAGCATAGGGCAGCAGCATGTTGTCGAGGACGGAGAGATCGCGCACCAGGGTCATCTCCTGGAACGCGGTCTGCATGCCGAGCGCATGTGCCGCGCGCGGTGCGCCGTAAGCGATCTCCTTGCCAAAGACGCGGACATGGCCTTGGCTCGGCCGGACCAGCCCGGACAGCAGCTTCACAAGTGTCGACTTGCCGGCTCCGTTTTCACCGAGCAGGGCATGGACGCTGCCGGGCGCGATCCGAAACGACACGCCGTCCAGCGCGACGGTCGGGCCGAACGCCTTGCTGATGCCGTCGATCTCGATGGCGGGAAGCTCGGAATGTTCTGTCATTGTCCTCGATCGCCGGGCTTGGCATGGACCGACGATGCACGGACAGAAAATGTCCGCGCATCGTCAAGATCGCCTTGGGAGGCTTATTCTTCCGGTTGTCCGACGAGGGCAGCCGCGAGGCCGACCTCGGGTGTCTGGTCCGAGAAGATCGAGGCAAACCAGCCCGGATTGGAGACCAGCGACGGCTTGAAGGCGTTGCAGCCGGCCTTCATCTCCGCCCATGTGCCTTCGTCGCACAGCTTGATCGTCTCATTGGTGACGACCGGCAGCGGCAGGATGGTGGTCTTCGGCACGTCCTTGCCTTCGATCGCCTCGACGGCAAGCTTCAGCGCCAGCGCACCCGAATAAGGCGGCGAGGCGTAGGAAATGCGTTGTGCGCCGGCCGGCGCGTAAGGGGCGGCCGCACCTTCGACTTCGGTGCCCTCCGGCAGCATCTGGATGCGGCCGCCATTGGAACCTTCGCCGGCGCAAGGCAGGAGTTCGCTTGTCTTCTTGCCGGCCTCGAGCTGCATCGAGTTGGCGGTGAAGCAGCCGACCTGCATCCACAGCCCGTTGATGTCGTCCCAATTGCGGGTGGCCAGGATTTTCGAAAGTTCGGTGCGGGCGACCGCCTGGCTCCACATGCCGACAGCCTCGCCGACGATCTTGATATCAGGATATTTGGCGAAGACTTCCTTGGCGGCTTTTGTCCGCTGATCGTCGACGGATGTTCCCGGGACACCCGTGATGGCGATGATGTTGCCCTTGCCGTTGAGCTTCTTGACCAGCCATTCGGCGGTCACCCTGCCGGCTTCCAGCTGGTCGATGTGGACGTTGTAGGCACAAGGCTCGGTGATCTCGGCGTCGTAGGCAAAGACCTTCACGCCCTTGTCGCAGGCATTCTTGACGACCTGGTTGAGCGCGGTCGGCGAGATCGGATATACGACGATGGCCTCGGCGCCGCTTTGCACCATTGCGTTGATCTGCTGAATCTGGCGTTGCGCGTTGGGGCCGGCGACCTGGACCTGCAGGTCGACCTTGTCGGCCAGGCTCTTGTGGGCGGCCATGGCCTTGACCATGTTGGCCGCCTCCGCTTGCCAATCATTGCCTATGTAGCTCATGCTGAGAAAGATCTTGTGCTTCTCGGCTGCCTGCGCGGCGGACAGGCCGAAGGCGCATGCAGCCATGCCGGCCAGCAGCGCGAGCCGCCGGACTTTCGATCCGATACCCATGTGAACTCCTCCCAAACAGAACGATCGAATGCCTCCCAAGGGCACAAAACGTAACCCTTGCCATTCGATGCCGACGACCGTAACATGATTTGATCAAAGATCAATGATGAAATCGCTTAATATCAAAACGGGCGCCCGTGGGCGCTTGACGCGGCACCTTGAACCTTGCATTCCGGATGCAGGTAGCGTCGCCCTTGGGCGGGAAGGTTGACGGGAGATGGCTGGATCGGCGTTCAGAAAGCCGGGGGTCGAGATCGCACCCCTGTCCAGGGAAACCCTGCAGGACAGGGTCTATCGCCATGTCACCGAACTGATCCTCGACGGTAGCATCGTGCCGGGCGAGATGGTCACGGTTCAGAGCCTTGCCGATGCTTTTGGCGTCAGCCCGATGCCGGTCAGGGAAGCGTTGCGGCGCCTGACGGCCGCCAACGCGCTGATGGTGGTTTCAGGTCGGTCGATCGGCATTCCGGCATTAAGCCGCGCACGCCTCGTCGACCTCAGGAATGTCCGGTTCGAGATCGAGGCGATCGCGGCCGCATGGGCTGCGGAGCGTATGGGCGACCAGGCCGTGGCGCAGTTGCGCCAGCATCTGGATGCGCTCGAACAGGCCAATGCCGCCGGCGACGTCAAATCCTACCTGCGCGCCAACTACGCCTTTCATTTCTCGATCTATCGGGCAGCCGGTTCCGAGAACATGCTCAACATCATCGAGAACCTGTGGCTGCAGATCAGCCCCTACTTCAACATGCTGCACGATTCAGGAAACTACTCGACCGCCAACGAACACCATCAGGCGATGTTCGCGGCATTGAGAAACCGGGACGCGGAAGCCGTCAGGGCCGCGGTCCGCGCCGACATCGACGCCGCTTTCGACGTGCTGGTCGATCTTTTGAAGTAGCGCCCGACCCAGTCTCCGACCGCCTATCACATGCCGGCTCATCCCTGGTGATGGCAGAGCGCCAATGCGCATTTAACGGCCAGTGCGGGCTTCTTCGGGCTGATCGTATCCCCTGAGCGCGCCATCCAAGGTTCTGTTCACGGAGCAGTTCGTGGGCGAAACATCATTGTCATCTTCGTGCTGGAGCTTGCTGGGCGGCAGGCGATTACGCCGCAAACGCATGACCCTGCGCGCACGGTCATTATCGATTGCCAAAATCTGGTAGCGTGATTATACCAGTTGATAAGTAGACGACGGGCGATACCGTCGGCTGAGATGGAGTAGTGACCAGATGACAACGATTGCGCTGTTCGGGGCTGGCGGAAAAATGGGCTACCGCCTGTCGACCAATTTTCGCGGGTCGCCCTACACGATACGCCATGTCGAAGTCAGCGATGCCGGCCGCGAACGGCTGAAGACCGGACTGGGTTTCGATACGGTCAGTGCCGACGAGGCGCTCAAGGACGCCGATGTGGTGATCCTGGCCGTCCCAGACACGCATATCGGCAAGGTAGCGGCCAGCATCGAGAGCAAGCTGGTATCAGGCACGATGGTGGTGGTGCTCGACGCGGCAGCACCCTTTGCCGGCCATCTGCCGAAGCGGCCGGACCTCACCTATTTCGTCACCCACCCCTGCCATCCGCCGATCTTCAATGACGAGACGGACATGGCCGCGAAGAAGGATTATTTCGGCGGCGTGAAGGCCAAGCAGCATATGGTCAGCGCCCTGATGCAGGGGCCGGAAGAGGACTACGCCAAGGGCGAGGCGATCGCGAAGATCATATGGGCGCCGGTGATGCGTTCGCACCGCGTCAGCGTCGAACAGATGGCGCTGCTCGAGCCTGGCCTTTCGGAGACGGTGTGCGCCTCGTTGCTGGTGGTCATGAAAGAAGCCGTCGACGAGGTCGTGGCGCGCGGCGTCGACCAGCAGGCGGCACTCGACTTCCTGCTCGGCCATATGAACGTGCTCGGCGCCGTCATTTTCGGCGAGACCAAGGGCGTTTTCTCGGACGCCTGCAACAAGGCGATCGAGTTCGGCAAGCCGGTGCTGATGCGTGACGACTGGAAGCGGGTGTTCGAACCGGAAGAGATCGCCGCCAGCATTCAGCGGATCACCTGAGAGAAGACAGGTGCTTGACGCAGCACCTCGAGGGCCCGGCATGTCATTGCCGACCCTCGGTTTTGGTAGCTCATCAGGTACATGTCACCTGAATTTGTGGTTGACTCATCATACCAGTTGGCTTAGCTGTTCATGGCTCGGATCGACAAGGTTTCGCAGGGAGCAGGATGCCTGGGCGAGTGGAGGAGGGCTGGGGAGCAACGATCCGTCTTGGGTAAGCCGGCAACGGTTTTTTGACCCAAGCGATCCGCGGCCCGCGCTGCCTGACGAATTCGGATGCAGACAAAGCCATTGGCCGATCAAGGCAATTTTTTCAAACGGGAGGACTTCATGAAACTCACACGCAGAATGACGCTTGCGGCTTTCGCCGGCATGCTGGCGCTTGGCACGGCAGTGCCCGCCTACGCGGCGGATCTCATCGCCATTATCACGCCCTCGCACGACAATCCGTTCTTCAAGGCGGAAGCCGTCGGCGCCGAAGCCAAAGCCAAGGAACTCGGCTACGAAGCGCTGGTGCTGGTCCATGACGACGACGCCAACAAGCAGTCCGAGCTGATCGACACCGCGATCGGCCGTGGCGCCAAGGCGATCATCCTCGACAATGCAGGCGCCGACGCCACCGTCGCCGCCGTGCAGAAGGCCAAGGACGCAGGCATTCCGTCCTTCCTGATCGACCGCGAGATCAACGCCACCGGCGTCGCCGTGGCGCAGATCGTGTCCAACAACTACCAGGGTGCCCAGCTCGGCGCGCAGGAGTTCGTCAAGCTGATGGGCGAGAAGGGCAATTTCGTCGAACTGGTCGGCAAGGAATCCGACACCAATGCAGGCATTCGCTCCAAGGGTTATCACGACGTAATCGACGACTATCCGGACCTGAAGATGGTCGCCCAGCAGTCGGCCAACTGGAGCCAGACGGAAGCCTATTCCAAGATGGAATCGATCCTTCAGGCCAACCCCGACATCAAGGGTGTGATCTCCGGCAACGACACGATGGCGATGGGCGCCTATGCGGCACTTGCCGCGGCGAACCGCAAGGACGTCATCGTCGTCGGCTTCGACGGATCGAACGACGTACGGGACTCCATCACGTCGGGCGGTATCAAGGCAACCGTGCTGCAGCCGGCCTTCGCGCAGGCGCAGATGGCGGTCGAGCAGGCCAACGACTTCATCAAGAACAAGAAGTCGCCGGCCAAGGAAAAGCAGTTGATGGACTGCGTTCTGATCAATGGCGACAATGCCGCCAAGCTGGAGACCTTCGCGCTGACGAACTGAGCCAGCGTGATTTCAATAGCGAGGGGCGAAAATCGGTTTTCGCCCCTCGCCGCCATTTTCCGTGGGTCGCCCACGATGCTGAACGACAGGCCGCCATGCTGAACACCAAGCCGAACTGGCCGATCCTTACCGTGATGGTCGGCATCAGCCTGACCGCCTGCAAGATCCTGCCTACGAAATCGGAAGCCGGAGACAACGCTCCCGCCTTCAATCCAGACAAGATGGTCGAAGAGACATGGGCGGCAAAGGTCGTGCCCTATCTCCAGCAGAAAGCCGGACCGTTTGCGCAGGTTCACACCCTGGCGACAACCGATCCATCGGCTGCCGGCGCCAAATACGGCAATCCGAACAAGCAGGCGAATTCGCCTTGGACTTTCGCGGTTCGCCTGGAAGGCAAGATCGTCGCGGCCAACACGCAGTCGCGGGCGGCAACCGTCGACGTCGATGTCGACGGCGACGGCAAGGCCGATGCACGGGTGCAGATCGGACCGGCGGTGCGCGGCACCGCGCTGCGCGACAGCCTGGACTTCATCCAGTTCAACGACTTCACCAACCAGATCGACTTCGCCCAGTTCGGCAAGGCGTTCAACAGCTACACCGACAAGACGGTGCTGTCCAAGCTGCCGCGCGAGGCGCTGGAAGGCCGCAGTGCCAAAGTGCTGGGTGCCTATACGCTGGGCAACGGCCAGGACCTGCCGCTGGTGACGCCGGCGGAGGCAGAGATCGGGCCGAAGCCATGAGCGCGACAGCAGAGCGCGAAATCATCCTGAAGCTCGAGGACGTCTCCAAGGTCTATTCCGGCACCGTTGCGGTCAAGCGCGCCAATTTCGAGGTGCGCAAGGGCGCGGTCAACGTGCTGGTCGGTGAAAACGGCGCCGGCAAGTCGACGCTGATGAAGATCATCGCCGGTGTGGAACGGCCGACCGCCGGCCGCATCCTGCTGGAAGGCGAAGAGGTTTCCTTCTCGTCATCCGGCGATGCGGTGAACCGTGGCATCGGCATGGTGTTCCAGGAGTTGAACCTGTTCGGCAACATGAGCGTCGCCGAGAATATTTTCGCCACCCGGGAGATCACCAACCGCTTCGGCAAGATCGACCGCGAGCAACAGGAAAACCGCGCTGCGGAATTTCTGGAACGCCTGCAAGCCGGCATCCGGCCCGATATGCTGGTCGAGGATCTGCGCATCGGTCAGCAGCAGCTGGTCGAGATCGCCAAGGCGGTCTCGCTCGACGCGCGCATCCTGATCATGGATGAGCCGACCTCGGCGCTGAGCGCGGCGGAGGTCGAAATCCTGTTCAAGGTGATCGCCGACCTCAAGGCGCGCGGCGTCGCCATCGTCTACATCTCGCACCGGCTGGAAGAGCTGATCCGCATCGGCGACTACATCACCGTGCTGCGGGACGGCCGCATCACCGGCCATGAGGAGATGAAGAACGTCGACACGCAGTGGATCGTTCGCCAGATGATCGGCTCCGATGCCAAGGACTTCGCCAAGGCCGACGGCCATCTTCCGGGAGAAGAGATTTTTCGTGCCGAGGAGATCTGCCTGCCCCGCGCCACCGGCGGACTTGCCGTCGACCATGTCTCGTTGTCGCTGCGTGCCGGCGAGATCCTCGGCATCTACGGCCTGATGGGCGCCGGTCGCAGCGAACTGTTCGACTGCATCATGGGCCGCCACGGCCATTCGACGGGTGAGATCTTCATTGGCGGTATAAAGGTCAAGGAGCGCGATACGACGCGGCGCATCCGGCGTGGCCTGGCATTGATCCCCGAAGACCGTCAGCGCGAAGGGCTGGTCTCGATCCTCTCGGTCGCCAGCAATTTGACGCTGGCCAGCCTATCGCGCTTTGCCCGCCTGTTCCATATCCGTGGCGCCGGCGAAAGGCAGGCGGTGACGCAGATGGTGCGGGAGCTGGCGATCAAGGTCGCCGATCCTGCGCAGGAGGTGTCGTCGCTGTCGGGCGGCAACCAGCAGAAAGTGGTGATCGGCAAGGCGCTGCTCACCGAACCCAAGGTGCTGCTGATGGACGAGCCCAGCCGAGGCATCGATGTCGGCGCCAAGGCCGACGTCTTCCGCACCATGCGCAAACTGTCCCGCGACGGTTTGGGGATTTTGTTCGCCACCTCCGACCTCGATGAGGTGATGGCGCTGTCCGACCGCATCGCGGTGATGAGCAACGGAAAACTGACCGGCATGTTCGATCGCGCCGAAGCGACGGAGGCGGCACTCGTGGCTGCATCCGCGCTTGGCCACGGACCGGCCTCACGCACGGAGAGCACCGCCCATGACTGACATCCCAGCCAAGGCGGCCGCTCATTCCGCTTCCAGCGGCTCCGTGCTGTTGACGCTGATGAAGCTCAGGACCTTCATCGCGCTTATCGCCGTGCTGATCTTCTTCTCGATCGCGGCGCCGAATTTCCTGTCGACCGCCAATCTGATCCTGATGTCGAAGCACGTGGCGCTGAACGCGTTCCTGGCGATGGGCATGACCTTCGTCATCATCACCGGCGGCATCGACCTTTCGGTCGGCTCGATCGTCGGCCTGTGCGGTATGGTGGCCGGCTATCTCGTGCTCAACGGCATCGACCTGCAAATCGGCTACACCATCTATTTCAACGTCTTCGAGATCGCGCTGATCACGCTTGCCGTCGGCATATTGATCGGCGCCGTCAACGGCTTGCTGATCACCCGGCTGAACGTCGCGCCGTTCATCGCCACGCTTGGCGTCCTCTATGTCGCGCGCGGCCTGGCGCTGCTGTCGTCGGATGGCCGCACCTTTCCCAACCTCGTCGGCAAGCCGGAACTGGGAACCACCGGCTTCGGTTTCCTCGGAGCCGGCCGGCTGCTTGGCCTGCCGGTGGCGATCTGGATTCTGATCGTCGTTGCGCTGGGAGCCGCCTATCTCGCCAAATACACGCCACTCGGCCGCCACATCTTCGCGGTGGGCGGCAATGAGCGGGCGTCGCGGATTTCTGGCGTCCGTGTCAACATGGTGAAGATGTTCGTCTATATGTTCTCCGGTTTCTGCGCCGCGATCGTCGGCCTGATCATCTCGTCCGAGCTGATGGCCTCGCATCCGGCAACAGGCGAAAGTTTCGAGCTCAACGCCATTGCGGCGGCGGTGCTCGGCGGTACCTCGATGTCGGGCGGGCGCGGCACGATCGGCGGCACCATCGTCGGCGCCTTCGTCATCGGCATTCTTTCGGACGGGTTGGTGATGATGGGTGTGAGTTCGTTCTGGCAAATGGTGATCAAGGGTCTCGTCATCATCGTCGCCGTTGTCGTCGACCAGGCACAACGCCGGCTTCAACAGCGCGTCACCTTGATGCAGATGGCGAAGGCGGGTTGAGCATGGCGGAGTTGCGTGGAGCGCTGATCGGCTGCGGCTTCTTTGCCGTCAACCAGATGCACGCCTGGCGCGGCATTGCGGGCGCTTCGATCGTTGCCATCTGCGACCGTGACCCGGAACGGCTCAAGATCGTCGGCGACCAGTTCGGCATAGCGAAGCGCTATACCGATGCGGCGGAACTTTTTGCCGGCGAAAGCCTGGACTTCGTCGACATCGCCACCACCGCGCCCAGCCATCGTCCGCTTGTCGAAATGGCGGCCGCTCATCGCGTTCCGGTGATCTGCCAAAAGCCGTTCGCGCCGACGCTCGCCGACGCCAAGGCGATGGTCAAGGCATGCGCGGAAGCCGGCGTGCCGCTGATGGTGCATGAGAATTTTCGCTGGCAGTCGCCGATCCAGGCGGTGCGCGCCGTGCTCGACAGCGGCGAGATCGGCACGTCTTTCTTCGGGCGCATCTCCTTCCGCTCCGGCTATGACGTGTTTTCCGGCCAGCCCTATCTAGCGACGGGAAAGCGCTTCATCATCGAGGACCTCGGCATCCATATCCTCGATATCGCCCGCTTCCTGCTCGGCGACGTCTCGACCATCACGTCGCGAACCGCCCGCGTCAATCCTAGTATCGCGGGCGAGGATGTGGCGACGATGCTTCTGGACCACAAGAGCGGCGCGACCTCCGTGGTCGACTGCAGCTATGCGACGAAGCTTGCCACCGAGCCGTTTCCCGAGACGCTGATCGAGATCGACGGCAGCGACGGAACGATCCGGCTGGCGCAGGGATACCGGCTCACCGTCACCGGCAAGAACGGCACGGTCGTCACCGACGTCTCGCCGCCGCTGCTGCCATGGGCGTCGCGGCCCTGGCATAACATTCAGGAAAGCGTCGTCGCCATCCAGCAGCATTGGGTAGACTGCCTGGCGAAGGGAATCGAACCGGCGACCTCGGGCGCCGACAATCTCAAGACGTTCGCACTGGTCGAGGCGGCTTACACCGGTGCCGCGAGCCGGCAACCGGTGCAGCTCGACGCCTTGCTTAAATGACCGCCGACGCATTCCTGCTCTACGGAACGCATGCCGTCGAGGCCGAACCAATCAGGCTACGCGCAGGCGCGCTCAGCGCCGACTTCGTCAACGGCAATCTGCGCACCATCCGGCATGGCGGCACCGAGGTGCTGCGCGCCATCGCCTATATCGTGCGTGACCGCGACTGGGGCACCTATGAGCCAAATTTGACGGACCTGATCATCAACCAGGCGGCCGACGCTTTTTCGGTCAGCTATTCGGCAAGCTGCCTGGCCCCCGATGGAAGCCGGCTCGGCTTCCGCGCCACCATCAAAGGCTCTGCCGATAGCCATCTGGCCTTCGAGGTCAGCGCCCTTCCCGAAAGCGATTTCGAAACCAACCGCTGCGGCTTCTGCATCCTGCATCCTATCGCCGACCTCGCCGGCAGCCCGGTCAAGGTCGAGCATACGGACGGCAGCGTGGAGGCGACAAAGCTTCCCGAACTGATAGACCCCTGGCAGCCTTTCAAGGATATCCGCGCCATCACCCATCAGGTTCGGCCTGGCGTCACCGCCGAATGCCGGATGGAAGGCGATACTTTCGAAATGGAGGACCAGCGCAACTGGTCTGACGCATCCTACAAGACCTATGTGCGGCCGCTGGCGCTGCCATGGCCGTATGTGCTGCCTGCCGGCCAAACCCTGCGCCAGACGATCAGCCTGCGCATCGCAGGTGAAGGCAAAGCACCGGCTGCCACCGTGACCAGCGAACCGGTCCGCGTTGGACTCGGCGAGGTCGGGCCAAGGCTGCCCGATGTCGGCGTGGTCATCTATCCCGAGGATGTCGAGACGGCGCTGGCGAACCTCTCCACGCTGGCGGCACTCGGCCCACAACAGCTGCTGTTTCACTACGATCCGACGCGTGGCCACGGGCTCGACGCCTTGCGCGCTTTCGCCCGACTGGCAACTGCCTACGCAGCCGAAACGACCCTCGAATGCGTCGTTGCCTGCGCTGGCGATCTCGACGCCGAGATGTCAGGTGTCGCCGGCCTGGTGCGCGAGGCCGGGCTAAAACTCTCGGCCATTGCCGTGTCGCCTTCGGTCGACCGGCAGTCGACACCGCCGGGCAGCACGTGGCCGGACTGTCCGCCGCTCGAGAACGTTTACGCGGCCGCGCGGCGCGCCTTTCCGGACATCCGGCTCGGCGGCGGCATGTTCAGCTATTTCACCGAACTCAACCGCAAGCGCGTGCCGGAGGACCAGCTCGATTTCGTCACCCATTGTACTTGCCCGATCGTTCACGCCGCCGACGATCTCAGCATCATGCAATCGCTGGAGGCGCTGCCTTTCATCACCCAATCGGCGCGGGCGATCTTCGGGGCGAAACCCTATCGGATCGGACCATCGACGATTGCCATGCGGCAGAACCCCTATGGCGGCGCGACCAAGCCCAATCCCGGGGGACAGCGCATCGCCATGGCCGACCGAGACCCGCGCCATGCCGGCCAGTTCGCGACGGCATGGACGATCGGCTATGCCGCGCGCATCGCGCCCGCTGGGCTGGAACAGCTCACGCTCTCCAGCTTCACCGGACCGTTCGGCGTGCTGGCGTCATTTGGAGAACCCGTCGCGGAAGGAACACCCCGGCCGCTCTTCAGGGCCATCAAGGGGCTTTGCGAACTGGCCGGCCTTGCGCATGTGTCGGCAAGGACGAGCGATGAGACCAAGGTGCTGGCGCTGGCCGGGCGCTCCGCCTCGGGCAAGACAATCGCGTGGCTGGCGAACCTGACGGCGGACGAAGTGCCGGTCGACATTTCGGCTTTTGGCCGCGGCCATCTCGTGATGACGCCTTACGCGATCACCCGGCTCGGCTGAAGTTACTTTTCGGAATTCATCACATAGAGCGCGCGCGAGCGTTCGAGATGCTTGATCATCGCCTTCTCGGCGCCATCCGCATCCTTTTTCTCGATGCGGCCGATGATCTCTTCGTGCTCGGTCAGCGTGAACTTTTCCTTGCCGGTCCAGATCAGCATTTCGGTGTGGTATTCCTTCAGCCAGCCGAGCATCGCCTCACTAACGGCGACATAGATCGGATTGCCTGAGATCGCGGCGATCTGGGTATGGAATTTCATGTCGGCGGAGATGAAGGCTTCGGAATCGCCACGGAAGCCGCGCTGTTCGGCAACGGTGGCCCTGAGGCGCTGCACATCCTCGGCGGTGGCCTTTTCGGCGGCTTCCCTGACCATGCCGCGCTCGAAGAAGATGCGCGCGGTCTTCAGGTGCTCAAGCGTGTCCTTCGATGACGACAGGATGATCTTGGCGGCGCCATCGACCTGCTTGATGATCGACTTTGCCGTGAGCTGCAGCACCTTGGCGCGCTCGCCATGCGAGATCGCGACCAGGCCCATATTGCTCAGCGCCTGCATCGCCTCGCGAATCGCCGGCCTGCCGACCTCGAAGCGCTCCATCAGTTCGCGCTCCGACGGCATGTCGTCACCCGGCATCAATTCGCCGCTGGTGATCAGGCGCTTCAGCCGCAAGAAGACCTCGTCGGAAAGCTTGCGCCGGACAATCGGTTCCGAACGGTTCATCGTCGCGAATCACTCCCTTGAGCCGGCCCTATCTAACACTGCCGCCACATTTCCCGGAAATTGCCGCCTGTCGATCTGCCTAAAACTTCTAGCCGGATATGCCTTGCAATACTTATGTACTCATTATACCAGATTTAGAACACCGGTGAACCTTTTTCGAACGCCTCGGCTTAAGACAGCAGACCATGATCACCCTCACCTATCGCATCGAAACGCCTGGAAGCATCGAAGCGTTGGCCGCCAAGATCGCCAGCGACCAGTCGACCGGCACCTTCGTCGCGCTGCCCGGCGAGACCGAAGAGCTGAAGGCCCGGGTGGCGGCGCGCGTGCTGGCGATCCGGCCTCTGCCCGATGCCGAGCGGCCGTCACTTCCCGATGACGGCAGCGGGCCGTTCAAACGCGCCGATGTCGACATCGCCTTTCCGTTCGATGCCATCGGCACCGACCTTTCGGCGCTGATGACCATCGCCATCGGCGGCACCTATTCGATCAAGGGCCTCACCGGGATCCGCGTCGTCGACATGAAGCTGCCGGAGGATTTTCGCGGCGCGCATCCCGGCCCACAGTTCGGTGTCGCCGGCAGCCGCCGACTGACCGGTGTGACGGACCGCCCGATCATCGGCACCATCGTCAAGCCGGCGCTCGGGCTGCGGCCGCACGAGACGGCGGCAATGGTGGCGGAACTGATCGCCGCCGGCGTCGATTTCATCAAGGATGACGAGAAGCTGATGAGCCCGGCCTATTCGCCGCTGTCGGAGCGGGTGAAGGCAATCATGCCGCTGATCCTCGACCATAAGCAGAAGACCGGCAAGAAAGTGATGTATGCCTTCGGCATTTCGCATGCCGACCCGGATGAGATGATGCGCAACCACGATCTGGTGGCGAAGGCCGGCGGCAATTGCGCTGTTGTCAACATCAATTCGATCGGGCTCAGTGGCATGGCGTTCCTGAGGAAGCGCTCCAGTCTGGTGCTGCATGCTCACCGCAACGGCTGGGACATCCTCACCCGGCACCCCGGGCTAGGTATGGGCTTCAAGGTCTGGCAGCAATTCTGGCGACTGCTCGGCGTCGACCAATTCCAGATCAACGGCATCGCCTCGAAATATTGGGAGCCGGATGACTCCTTCGTCGAGTCGTTCAAGGCGGTGACGACGCCGATCTTCTCACCTGAGGACTGCGCCTTGCCGGTCGCCGGCTCCGGCCAGTGGGGCGGGCAGGCGCCCGAGACATATGCGCGGACCGGCCGGACCGTCGATCTTCTCTATCTCTGCGGCGGTGGCATCGTCAGCCATCCGGACGGGCCGGGCGCCGGCGTGCGTGCCGTGCAGCAAGCCTGGCAGGCGGCGGTCGACGGCATTCCGCTTGCCGACTTCGCCCTGAACCACCCTGAACTGGCGCGGTCGATCGAAAAATTCGGCGACGGCAAGGCAGCCTGAAGCCATGCAGAACCTGCTTCTCAGCTATTATGGCGACGACCTGACCGGCTCGACCGATGTCATGGAGGCGCTTGAGCTCGGCGGCGTGCCGACCGTGCTGTTCATGCGCCAGCCGGACGATGCCTTGCTTTCGCGGTTTGCCCATTGCCGGGCGATCGGCCTCGCCGGCACCAGCCGCAGCGAGACGCCGCAGTGGATGGACATGCATCTGCGCGATGCCTTTGCCTGGCTGAAGACACTCAACGCCGCGATCTGCCACTACAAGGTTTGCTCGACCTTCGATTCCAGCCCAACGGTCGGCAGCATCGGCCGGGCCATCGAGGTCGGCCGCTCGGTGTTCGCGCAGGATAGTGTGCCGCTGCTGGTCGGCGCGCCGCAGCTCAAGCGCTACACCGCCTTCGGCCATCTATTCGCCGCCTATCGCGACCAATATTTCCGCATCGATCGCCACCCTGTGATGAGCCGCCATCCGACGACGCCGATGGATGAGGCCGATCTCCTGATCCATCTGTCGCGGCAGACGGCGCTGAGCTCCGGGCTGATCGACCTTGCAACGCTGCAGTCCGCGTCGCGATCGGCCGCGTTCGATCGCCTGACCGGAAACGGCACCCCCATCGTGCTTCTCGATGTCGACAATCTGGAAACGCAGGCTCTGGCCGGCAAGGAGATCTGGCGCGTTCGCAAGCCAGGCGGTTCTTTTGTCGTCGGCTCGTCCGGGGTCGAGTATGCATTGCTGGCCGAATGGGCGTCGAATGACATTGTCGGCGCTGGACAAGGTTTTACGCCGCCGGGCGCAGCCGAGCGGATAGCCGTCGTGTCGGGCAGTTGTTCGCCGACCACCGAGCGGCAGATCCGGCATGCCCTGACCGACGGTTTCGACGGCATCGAGGTCGATCCCGTCGAGCTGGTTTCGGAGTCTTCGCAGCAGGCGATCGCGCGCGCAACGGCAAGCGGCCGTGCCAGTCTGCAAGCCGGGCGCAGCGTCATCCTCTACACCGCGCTTGGCCCCGATGCCGACAGGGGCGCCGAAATCGACCGGCAGGAAGGCGCCCGCCACAGGCTTGGCCGCGGCCTTGGAGAAATCCTTCGCAGCCTGACGATCGAACAGAATTTGCGGCGCGTGGTCATTGCCGGCGGCGACACGTCGAGCCACGCACTCGGCGAGATGGGTGTCGATGCCCTGACAATTCGCATGCCGCTGCCCGCTTCGCCTGGCTCGCCGCTCTGCGTTGCCCACTCGCGCGTCAAGGCGATCGACGGCTTGGAGGTCGCGCTCAAGGGCGGCCAGGTCGGAACCGATCGCTATTTCTCAGCCATCCGCGACGGCCTCGGCACTTGAACCAGCCGACACCTGGATTTCAGGAGCCGCTGTGCGAGAGCACTTCAACACGCGAAATGCGCCTTGCCGGGTGGAAATCCCGGTAACACCCGGTACTATCTGCGAAAATGCCGAAATCGGGAGGACGTCGGGTGCAGACCAAGAAGATCATCAACGATGGCAACCGCGCCGTTGACGAGATGCTGGAAGGCATCCTGGCAGCGCATCCCCGCCATCTCAAAAGCGTGGACGGCAGTCCACGCTCCATCATCGCCCGCGACGGACCGCGCCAGGGCAAGGTGGGCCTCGTGATTGGCGGCGGTTCGGGCCACGAGCCGAGCTTTCTCGGCTTTGTCGGCAAGGGATTGGCTGACGCTGCGGCCATCGGCAATGTCTTTGCCTCGCCGCCGCCGGACCCGATCCTCGAATGCGCCAAGGCAGTCAGCGGCGGCGCCGGCGTGCTCTTCATGTACGGCAATTATGCCGGCGACGTGATGAATTTCGACATGGCGGCCGAGATGGCCGCCATGGACGACATCGAGGTGCGCACGGTGCTGAGCACCGACGACGTCGCCTCGGCACCGCGCGACCAGCGGCACAAGAGGCGCGGCGTCGCCGGCAATTTCTTCATCTTCAAGGCGGCCGGCGCCGCCTGCGACCGGATGTTGTCCTTCGACGAATGCGAGCGCGTCGCCGGCAAGGCCAACGACCATACCTTCACCATGGGCGTGGCGCTGTCGCCCTGTTCGCTGCCGCAGACCCGCCGGCCGAATTTCGAGATCGGCCCGGACGAGATGGAGATCGGCATGGGCATCCACGGCGAGCCCGGCATCGCGCGCGAAAAGTTGAAAACAGCCGACGAGATCACCGACGAGATGCTGGACAGGATTCTCGACGAGATGGCGCCGGCGCGCGGCGACAAGGTCGCGGTGCTCGTCAATTCGCTGGGCTCGACGCCGCTGATGGAACTCTACATCATGAACCGGCGCGTGAAGCAGAGGCTCGATGAGATCGGTGTGTCCATACACGCAAGCTGGGTCGGCAATTACTGCACCTCGCTCGAAATGGCCGGGGCCTCGATCACTCTGCATCGGCTGGACGGCGAGTTGCAGACGATGCTGGACCACCCCTGCGACTGCGCCATGTTTCGCGCCGGCTAAACCCACTTCTGTGGCAAGGACTAAGACATGACGACAATCGACACCGCCCGCCTTGTCGCGATGTTCGCGGCGATCGCAACCGCCATGTCGGCCGACAGGGACCGACTATGCGCGCTTGACGGAGTTATCGGCGACGCCGACCACGGCATCGCGATGGAGCTTGGATTTTCCGCGGCACGCGATGCAGTCGCCGCACTGGACACCGAGGCCACTGATCCGACCACCTTGCTGAACACGGCGGCAAAGTCGTTCCTGAATGCGGTTGGCGCCTCCTCCGGTCCGCTCTATGCGACCGCGTTCATGCGCGCCGCGGCAGCCGTCAAGGGCAAGACGACGCTCGACGACGCGGACGTGGTCACTCTGTTCCAGGCGATGGCCAAAGGCATTCAGGATCGCGGCAAGGCCGAGCCAGGCGAAAAGACGATGATCGATGCATGGGCGCCGGCTGCGCAGGCGGCGGGCGAAGCGCTGACCTCCGGCAAGGATCTGGCGGGCAGTCTCGAAGCTGCTGCACAAGCGGCAAACGCCGGCGCGGAGGCGACCAAGTCGATGGTCGCCACCAAGGGCCGGGCATCGCGCCTCGGCGAACGCTCGCTTGGCCACATGGACCCGGGCGCCGCCTCCGCCGTGACCGTGATCGAGGCGATGCGGGTCGCCTTGACCACCTGATCAGTAACGGGCCTTCCGCGCCTCAGCGCTTGGCGTCGAGCTTGTCGATGGCCTGCACGTTTGTGGCGGAGGGGCCATTCGGATCGAACTCCGAGGCCAACCATGCGTCGGCGATCGATTTCGCCAGTTCGGGACCGATGACGCGGGCGCCCATGGTGATGATCTGGGCGTTATTGGACTTGGCGGCGCGCTCAGCGGAATAGGTGTCGTGGGTCAATGCGGCGCGAATGCCCGGGACCTTGTTGGCGGAGATGCTGACGCCGATGCCGGTGCCGCAAAACAGGATGGCCCGGTCGTAATTGCCGTCGAGAATTTCGTGGCCGACCGAGGCGGCGATATCGGCGTAGAATCCGGCCTGGCTTAGGTCGACGACCTGCAGTTCCGGCTTGGTGGCGAGATGCTTGGCGATGACGTCGAGCAACGGCTTGCCGGCGCTGTCGGCTCCGAGTGCGATCTTCATGATGATGAGCTCCTTTGCTTGGTCTTTTAGCGGTCAGCGCGCGATGGCGGCCGACGCCTTTTTCAGAATGTCGATATAGCCTTCCGCTTGCCACGCCGAGCGGCCGATGAACAGGCCATCGATATGCGGCTGGCCGATGAGTTCGGCCGCGTTGCCGGGATTGACGCTGCCGCCGTAAAGCACAGGCGGGGCAGCCGGCAGCCGGTCGGCGGCAACCTGCTTGATCAGCGCCTGCTGCCTGTCGGCATAGTCGGCGCTGGCGGGAATGCCCTTCTCGCCGATCGCCCAGACGGGCTCGTAGGCAAAGAGGATTTCAGCCTTCAGTTGATCGCCGCTCAGCTCTTGCAGCGCGCCGAGAACCTGTGCCGTCAACACCGCCTCGGCGCGGCCTGATTCACGCTCAGCCAGCGTCTCGCCGACGCAAATCAGCGGCACGAACCCGTGCCTGACAGCGGCCGCCGTTTTCAGTCCCACAGTCGCGTCCGTTTCGCCGAAATGCTCGCGACGCTCGCTATGGCCGAGTTCGATCACATCCAGCCCACAGTCTTTCAGCATCACTGGCGAGATCTCTCCCGTCCAGGCACCGGCGTCGGCCCAATGCATGTTCTGGGCGCCGACTTTCACGCGGGTGTTGGCCAGCGCCGCTTTGACCTGGCGCGCGGCGGTGAACGGCGGAATGACGAAAGGCTGTATCGCCTGATCGAAGTCAGGCACGAAGGCCGCCAACGCATCGGCGAACTGCAGCGCCTCGGCAAGCGTCTTGTTCATCTTCCAGCTCGTGCCGACCCAATATGGGGTCATTCTTTTCTCCTTCAACGCGCGTTTTTCCTGGCCACCATCGGTGCCGGCGTCTAGCCAGCATTTCACTCAAGCCCGAGGCTTGAGACTGTCGCGACCGCTGTCGATATGAGGCGCCCAGAAATCCACCGACTCGCGGATCATCTCGATAACCTGATGGTCGACTGGTTCCCTCTCCCTGAAGGAAAGTTCAAGGCAAATTTCATTGTCGGTTCCACCGCCCTGCCGAACCGCGTCCAGCAACTTCTGCGGCACTATGCGGCCATCCTTGTTGTAGGCGGCCGTGAACGGCCAGTGCCCGCCCTTATTCATCGACGACTGCTTGATGTGGATGATCGGCGATTGCAAGGGAAACGCTTTCGCCCAGGCATAGGGATCGGTGTCGGCAGGGTTGGGCGAAGTGACGTCGCCATGGTCGATGTCGACCATCATTTTCATCGGTATGGGCAGCTTCGCCGCGTCGATGGCGCCTTGCAGCGTGGCGCAGCTTTCGATCGTGTGGCCGAACTCGCGGCCGACCGACATCGGCTCCCAGAACAGGTATGTCAGACCCGCCGCCTTGGCGTGTTCGGCCACCTCGCGCCAGCATTCGAGGGCGATATCGAGAAGCACTGCCCGCCGTTGCGGATCGTCAAAGTCCTTGTGGGTGAAGATGGCGAACTGCGTGCCCATGCCCGACGCACCGAGTTCCGCGGAAATATCGGCGAAGGTCTTGAACCAGTCGACATAGTAGCGCCGGACATCCGCGTCCGGATGGCCGAAGTGATTGAGCCGGCCATAAGGTCCGGTCATGCCGGAGGTGATCCGCACGCCGGTCCGCGAAAGCGCCCTGTCGAACAGGCGCAGGAATTTGGCAATCGTTGCCGCCGGCCAGCCCGGATTGACGAATTCATGCGTCAGCTGCACGTCGCGGATACCGATGCCATAGGCAATCGCGTCGATCAAATCGTCCGGATCGGCGAAACGGTTGACCAGCGGATTGGTGTTGAGGGAAAGCGTGAAGGCCATCAGTCTGCCGTCGCCATGATGTTATCGAACCAGTCTTCGAATGCTTTCCGCTCGGCCGCATTGAGATGCAGGCCATGTTTGGTGCGGCGTTCCAGAATATCGGCTGATGTGCCGGCCCATTCGGTCTCGGCCAGGAACCTTGCCTCCCGCTCATACAGGTCGGGACCGAAGCGGCGGCCGAGATCCGCCTCGCGCTGTGCGCCGGCGAGCAATTGCCTGGCACGGGTGCCGTAGCTTCGAGCGTAGTGCTTCACCAGCGACGGGCTGAGCCATAAAAACTCGGAATGCAGATCGCTCAGGAACTGCTCGAAGTCCGCATTGGGCAGGTCGCCTCCCGGCAAGGGGATTTTGGCCGTCCAGGCTTTCTTCATCATCGGAAAAAACGGCTGGATCTTTTCCAGCGCATGTTCCGACAGCTTGCGGAAGGTGGTGATCTTGCCGCCGAACACCGACAGCAGCGGCGCGTTGCCATTGGAGGCGTCGAGTTCGAAAATATAGTCGCGCGTCACCGCGCTTGGATTGTCGGCATTGTCGTCATAGAGCGGACGCACGCCTGAGAAACTATGGACCACGTCCTGTGACGTCAGCTGTCGCTTGAAATAGCGATTGACCACCTTGATCAGGTAATCGACTTCGCTTGCCTCGGCGACCACTTCCTCGGGCCTGCCTTCGTAGGGAATGTCGGTCGTGCCGATCAGCGCCAGATCGTTCTCGTAGGGGTTGACGAAGATCACTCGCTTGTCGTTGTTCTGGATGAGATAGGCCTGCCGCCCCTCCCAGAATTTGGGCACGACGATATGACTGCCTTTCACCAGGCGAACATTGCGGGTGGAGTTCTGCCCGGCGACTCGGCTGACAATGTCGTTGACCCACGGCCCGGCCGCGTTGACCAGCGCCCGCGCCCGGACCTTCGTCACCGCACCCGTGCGACCATCCTGCATGTCGATCGACCATAGTCCGTTTTCGCGGCGGGCCGCGACACAGGCGGTGCGCGTGAGCACTCTGGCACCGCGCTGCCTGGCATCCAGGGCGTTGAGCAGCACCAGGCGCGCATCGTCGACCCAGCAGTCGGAATATTCGAAACCGCGCTTGAATTCGTCCTTGATCGGCGCGCCTTCCGGCGCAGTCCTGAGGTTCAGTGTTCGTGTCCCCGGCAGGCGTTTACGGCCGCCAAGGTGGTCGTAGAGAAACAGCCCGAGCCGGACCAGCCATGCCGGCCTGTCTTGCGGGCTGTGCGGAAGAACGAAGCGCATCGGCCAGATGATGTGCGGCGCTGCCTCGAGCAGCACCTCGCGTTCGATCAGTGCTTCGCGAACCAGCCGGAATTCATAATATTCGAGGTAACGCAGGCCGCCATGCACCAGCTTGCCGGAGCGCGAGCTCGTGCCTTGCGCGAGATCGTCCTTTTCGCACAGGATGACGGACAGCCCGCGACCTGCCGCATCACGCGCTATGCCGGCTCCATTGACGCCGCCGCCGATCACGAAGAGATCGACGACATCTGTTGTATTGCTCAAGATCTTGCTCCTGTGCGGTGCGCCATGCCCTTCCACACCGGCCGAAGCGCCTGACGCGCTGCAACGAAGGAAGGGAAGAGGGCATCGTAGGTATGCGAAAGCGCCTCGTCATAGGCATCGCAGTCGCCGAGAAGCGGCGTCACCCATTCGGCGGCGCAGTCTTCCATCGAGCCATAGACGCCGAGGCCGACGGCCGCCATCATCGCGGCGCCTGCCGCGCCGGCTTCCTGGCGACTGCTGGTGCGCACCTGCGCCCGGGTCGCCGCCGCGATGATGCGGCGTAGGGAGGGGCTGCGCGCGGCGCCGCCCGACAGGCGGATCTCGCTCGGCACGGCGCCCATCGCCTGGTAGCAATCGCGTGCGGCGAAGGCCAGTCCCTCGAGGACGCCGCGTGCCAGATCGCCAAAGCCGTGCTTGACCGAAAGGCCGATGAAGCCAGCGCGTGCGTCAGGATCGACGAACGGTCCTCTTTCACCGGCCAGCGATATATAGGGCTGGTAGATCAGCGAACCAGGCTCCGATGCTTCCACCCAAGCGTCGAGGGCCTTCAGCAACTCGTCATGAGAAGGCTTGCCGCCAGCCGTCGCGAGCACGTCGCGCGCAAGGCCAAGCACCCAGTCTATGTTGAGCGTCGCCGCCATGTTGGATTGCAATTGTGCAAAGGCGCCTGGAATAGGCATGGCGATCGTGTAGCCGGAGCCATCGTCGTTCAGCACGACATCGTCGGGAGTGGCGGCAAAGCGTGTGTGTATGCCGGTCGAGCCGATGACCGTGCAGCCGACATTGCCCGAGGGATCATAGAGGCCGGCTCCGAGCGCCGTCATGACCATATCGACGTAACCCAGCACCACCGGCGTGCCTTCGAGCAGGCCAGTCTCTGCCGCCGCCGATCGCGACAGCGGATGATGGTCGGTGGTGCCTTCGAGCATGGGAGGCAACAGGCGGCGATGCGTCGTCAGATCCAGGATGTCGAGGGCTTCGTCGGAATAGCTGCGCGACCGAAAATCGCCGAAGGTGAAGGTTCCCTCGGAGGGATCCGTGGCGCGTTCGCCCGTCATCTTGAAGTAGAGCCAATCCTTGCAATGCAGTGCGGTCGCCGCCCGCTCCAGCATGTCGGGATGGTTCTTTTTCATGAAGGCAAGCTGGGCGCCTTGCTGGCAGGAATTCAGCCCCGTGCCGGTCAGCTCGAACCGCCTGCGATCCCGGGGATCGGCGCGCATCTCGTCCACCAGATGTCCAGCTCGGGCATCAAGCCACAGCCAGGCGCGCGAGACAGGCAAGCCGTCGCCATCGATCAGCCAGGTTCCGTCGCCCTGCCCGGTGATGGCCACCGCCGCGGTTCGTTGCGCGAGGTCGGGAACCTTGGCCGCGAGATCGCGAACGGTCCGCGCCATGTCGCGCCAGGTCTGGTCGAGGTCCTGCTCGGCGCCGCCGCCTTCCAGCGTGACGAAGCTATTGGGCACCGACGTCATGGCGAGCTGCCGCCCGGACAGGTCGAAAGCGATCGATTTGATCACCGACGTTCCCGCGTCGATGCCGATCAGCAGGTCTTTCATGCCGCAAATTCCGGTTGGTTGCGAAGGCGGTTCACGAGGGCAGTCATTTCGTAGAAGAGGCAGGGAGTGTCCGCAAGGACACCCCCTGTACAGGTATTACTCAGACAACACGAAGGGTGCGGTGTACTTGTCGACATTGTCCTTGGTGATGAGAAGGCAATCGAACAGCTGCTTCTCGGTCGCCGCACCGGTGGCACCCGTCTTGATAAACGAATCCGCCTGCTGCACGGCCTTGGCCGAGAAGATGGCGACCGGCTGAAGCACGGTGTACTGCAGTTCGCCGGACTTGATCGCCGCAACCGCATCCGGGGAGCCGTCGAAGCCACCGACCTTGATGCCGGCGAGCTTGCCGGCTTCCTTCAGCGCCGCAACCGCGCCAAGCGCCATCTCGTCATTGCCGCTGATCACGGCGATGATGTCGGGATTGGCCTGCAGCATGCTCTGCATCTTGTCGTGGCCCTGGGTACGATCCCAGTTGGCGACCTGCGAAGCAGCCTTTTCGAGATCCGGGTACTGGCTCAGCACAGTCGCGTACCCGTTCGAGCGCGTGGCGGCGTTGTTGTCAGACGGGGCGCCGAGCAGTTCGACATATTTGCCCTTTTCGCCGACGGCCTGCACCCACTGCTGGGCACCGAGAGCAGCACCCTGCGCGTTATTGGAAACGAGCTGACCCTTGGCGAGGCCTTCCTGATTGATCTCGGCATTGACGAGGAACACCGGGATGTTGGCTGCAATCGCCTTCTTCACCGCACCGACAGAGCCGTCGGCGTTGGCCGGATCGAGGATGATCGCCACCGACTTGTTGGTGATGGCGGTGTCGATCAAATTGCTTTCGGTATTGGTATCGCCCTTGTGGGCACCGACATTGGCCGTATAGCCAAGCTTTTCAGCCTCGGCCTTGGCGACGTTGCCCTCGGTCAGCCAGTAGGGGTTGGCCGGATCGTTGACGATGATCGAGATCAGGCCCGCGGCTGACGCGGCGGCCGTGAACCCGACGACCATCGCGGCGGCGAGCAGACTTTTCAGCATGGTTTTCATGTACATTCCTCCAATGATTACGCGGTGTTGCTGCCAGTTCACCTGGCAGTCTTCCCTTGGGCAGGATTGGCCGGTTCGGCCTTCCCCCGTTTCTGAGAAGTCGGTTGGCCACCTGACGCGCTTGGGAGCTTGCTACGGCGGCGATACTGAACGGCATTGAGGAGCACGGCGAGCACGATGACCGCGCCCGTGAACACTGTCTGCCAGTAGGATGAGATGCCGATGATCACCAGACCGTCGGACAGGAAGCCGATGACGAAGGCCCCAAGCAGGGTTCCGCGGATGTTGCCGCGCCCGCCGGTCAGTGCCGCGCCGCCGATGACGACGGCCGCGATGGCCGTCAGTTCGTAGGTGGTGCCGGCGGTCGGTCCAGCCGACGTCAACTGCGAGGACAGGATCAGGCCGGCGATGGCGGCACAGATGCCCGACAGCACATAGACGGAAATCTGCACCGTCTTGACCGGAACGCCGGAGAGTTCGGCCGCGCGCTCGTTGCCGCCCGAGGCGTAGAGCCAGCGCCCGAAAGCGGTGCGGTTCAAGACGATGCTGCCAATGAGCGCGATGACCACGAGAACCACGACGCCCGTCGGCACGCCGAACAGGCGGTTGAAGCCAAGCGCATCGAAGCCGGTGTTTCCGAGCTCGGGCTTGCCGCCGAGATTGTTATAGGTCAGGCCGCTGGTCATCAGCAGCGCCAGGCCGCGTGCCATGTACATGACGCCGAGCGTGGCGACGAAAGCCGGAACCTTGAAGCGCGCGATGAGCACGCCGTTGATCAGTCCGACGACGGCGCCGAGCATGCAGGCCAACACCGCGACCACCCAGACCGGCGGATAGAGAACGACACCCAGCCAGGTCAGCGTCACGCCTTGCATCAGGAACCCGGCAACGACACCGGCCAAGCCCAGCGTCGACCCCACCGACAGGTCGATACCGCCATTGAGGATGACGAGCAGCATGCCGATCGCGAGGATTCCGAAGATGGCGACATGCGAGGCCATGGTCAGGAAATTCGCCACCGAGAGATAGTAGGGCGACAGGATCGAGAACACGACGATGATGACGATCAGGGCAAAGAAAGCGCGACCCTCGAGCAGCAGCTTGGCGAGATCGAAGCCTTCGCCGCCCGCGCTTGGACTGGACTGTTTTCTGGCCTGGCTGACGTCGGTCATTGGTCTGGGCTCCGAAATTCTGGTGATCAGGCGACCACGGCTTCGCCAGAGGCGGCCATGATCTGCTCTTTGGTGGCGTTGGCGCCGAATTCAGCTGAAATCCTGCCACGCCGCATGACGACGATGCGGTGGGCAATGCTGAGGCATTCGTTGACCTCAGAGGTCGAGAAGACGACCGCAAGCCCTTGCGCGGCGCGTTCGCTCAGCAAGCGGAAGACCTCGGCCTTGGCGCCGACATCGATGCCACGGCTCGGTTCGTCGAGAAGGATGACTTTTGGGTTGGTCGTCAGCATCTTGCCGATGACGACCTTCTGCTGATTGCCGCCCGACAGCGATCCGATCATGGCATTGCCGCCTGCGGTCTTTATGGTCACCTTGCGGATCGAATCCTCGACCAGCCCACCCTCCTTGGAACGGGACAGAAACAGCCCCTTGGCGAACGCCTCGATGCTGGCCAGCGAGAGATTGCGGCCGACGGTCATCGTCTGCACCAGCCCGTCGCGCTGGCGGTCCTCGGGGACCAGCACAAGACCTCTGGAGATGCGCTGGGCAATGCTCAGTCCCGAAACGTCCTCGCCTTCCAGAAGCGCGCGGCCGCCCGCCATCGGCACCCGTCCGGCGACGGCTTCCAGCAATTCCGTGCGCCCGGCGCCCATCAGCCCATAGATGCAGACGATCTCGCCTGCCCGGACATCCAGCGACAGGTGGTCGACGACGGAATAGCCCGAGCCCGAAGTGTCGACGACGCTGACATCCTCGATCGACAGGGCGACCTCACCGAACGCATGGCCGGTCGGCGGCGAGCCGAGATCGAAGTTCTCGCCGACCATGTTGCGGACGATCCACTCGAGGTCGATGTTTCTGGCTTCAGCCGTCGCCGTTATCGCCCCGTCGCGCAGGACAACGGCGTAGTCGGTGATCTGCAGCGCCTCTTCGAGGTGATGTGAGATGTAGACGATGGAAACGCCGCGGCTGGTCAAATCGCGGATCACCTTGAACAGCACCTCCACCTCTGTGGCGCTGAGCGCCGAGGTCGGCTCGTCCATGATCAGGATGCGCGAATCGACCGACAGCGCCCGCGCGATCTCGACGATCTGCTGTTGGCCCAGGCGCAGATCCTCGACCAGGGTCATCGGGTCGATGTCCTCTTCGAGATCAGCCATCAGCGCGCGCGCCTGGCGCGATTCTTCGGCGAAGTCGAGGCCGGTCCTGGTGCGCAGTTCGCGGCCCATGAAGATGTTGTCGCGAACGCTGAGATTGGGCGCCAGGCTCAGTTCCTGGTGAATGATCGAGATGCCGCGATCGCGTGCGTCCGAGGATGAGGAAAAACTGACGAGATTGCCGTCGAGCACGATGTCGCCGGATGTCGGCGTGACCACGCCGGAGAGGATCTTCATCAGCGTCGACTTGCCGGCGCCATTTTCTCCGAACAGCGTGGTGACCTTGCCGCGATGGATGTCGAAATTGACGCCCTTGAGTGCATGGACGCCGCCATACGACATGACGATGTTGCGCGCCGAAAGCACGGCGTCGCCATTCGCGGGTCCGGTGTCGGCAGCCGCGCTCATTTGACCTCCAGCCTCACCGGAGTGACCAGCCAGCTCTTCGGGTTGACCAGCTTGAATGCGCCGACCACCGATATGGTCTTGCCGGTCAAGGTGCTCGTATCGACCTTGGCCAGGATTTCCTTCTTCATCTCGTTGTTCAGCGCCGAACCGGCGTCCTGGTATTCGATCTGGTTGGTGAACTGGCCGAATGTGATCTTGCCGGTGGCGTCGCGAAGCTCGGTGCCGTTGATCGCCGGTCCCGTCTGCACGCGGATCATCAGCGTGTCCGGCACACCTTCGACGGCGACTTTGTAGATGCCCGATTTTCCTTCGCCGACGACGCCGGTGAACTTCACCGAGATGACCGGCCCAACGCCCGCCGGCACGCCGTATTCCTTTTCCGCCGTTGCCCTGTCCTTGGTGATCGCCGTCGCCACCGTTGCCGCGTCGGCGGCACGCGCTTCGACATCGGCCTGCACCTTGGGAAACTCCGACTTGCCGTAGTCGGCGGCGGAAAAGACGGCGCTGCGGACATCGCCGGCAGAGCCGATCCTGACCACGTTGGTGTCGAGCGCCATGGCGCCGAGCAGGACGACAACCGCAGCGCCGGCAAGTACCCGACGCAAGCCGGGCGAAGCCGGCCTGGTTGGTGCGGGGGCGGCCTTCGCGCTCATGACGCAACCGCCGGCAAGGCTGATCCGCGCTTGTCACGCATTTGACGATCCTCCGTTCACATGGCGCTTCGCACCATTGGGTTTGTTCTGTTCGACAAGGGCACGGGCGGTGGACTCGTCAGTGATCAGCCCGCTCAGATAGCGGCTTTCGAGCACCGCCTTGATGGCGCGTATTTTCACCTTGCCGCCGGCGACTGCGACGATCCGACGGCCCTTCAACTGGTCCCGCGGAAGCGCCAGGATTCTGTCCGACAGCGCCGTTTCCACCGGGCGTCCCTTGTCGTCGAAGAAGTGGGCGAGCAGCTCGCCGACGCCGCCATCCCGTTTGACCTCATCGATTTCGGAATGTTCGATCATGGCGGTAGCGACCAGCGAGGCTTCCCGTTCGGCGGTGCCTATGCCGACGAACATCAGGTCGGACCGGCTTGCGAGGTCGAAGACATCGCTGATGCCGCGCTGGCCAAGCAGCACTTCACGGTCCTCGGCGGTGTTGGCGACGAAAGGCACCGGCATCACATAGGCCTGCGCGCCGGTCCGCTCGGCCAGCCGATGCATGACATCGTGCGGGTTGGCCGCGAATTTGCGCGTCACGCCGCCAAGCAGCGAGACGAAACGGATATGGGCAGCGGCGGTGCGCGTCAGATACTCGACGCTTGCGGCAAGGGTACGGCCATGGCCGACGCCGATCAGCATGTCCTCGCCGCGATCGATCTCCCGCTTCAGAAACTGAGCGCCGGCGATGCCAAGGGCCTTCAGCGGCAGCTCGTCCTGATCGAGATCAGGAACGACCTCGCAGTAATCCAGCCCGTAAGCATTGATCAGCTGCTGCTCGAGGTCGATGCATTCGCCGACATCGCCGTCGATGATTACCCTGACAAGGCCATCCTGGGTGGCCCGGGTGATGAGCCGATGCGCCTTGAGGCTGGTCAGGCCGAGCCGCTTGGCCACCTGGGCCTGCGTCAGCCCCCCGGCATAGTGAAGCCAGGCCGCGCGGGTGGCGAGGCTGGACTCATGATCGCGGTTAGCGGCTCCGCCGGATTTCAAGCCATCTCCTCCCTGAGATGATATTATTATCTTTGTGTGCAAAAATTTTCACATCCCTGCATCGCTGTCAATCCCTCGCCGGATTTGGCGCATGCACATACGGGGAATTCACAGTTCTCGCCCTTCCCGAAACGCCGGTCTGCCGGCATTTCGGCGGGCAACATCGACCTATTAGGAGGTGAGCATGTCACTTGATCATACGGCTATGTTAATTTAACGTCAATCTGTGTTATTTCGTGTCTGAGCCAGTAGAATTGCACAGCCATCGGCTATCCAATTTTTTGCTAACTAACTGTTTCTCAATAATAATACCTAATATCGCAAAATCCCAACCCGCCTGTGAGTTGAGCGATTGGGGATGCGGCGCATCCTTAGGCAAACCGACCGGATTGCCTTGGGAAAGAGCATCGGCGACGGAATGATCAGCCCAGCCGCATCAGGTTCCGGTCCTCGAGTTCCAGGGCGGCGGCCTCGACTTCCTCTGCGAGGCGCCCGGCGCTCCAGCCCAGCGCCCGTCCGGCAATCGTCGCAATCTCCTGCAGATCCCGGCCCGTCAGTGACCCTGATATCGCCAGGGTGCTGCGGCGCATGACGATATCGGCCAGATGTTCGACGAACTCGGTGCGGACGATGTAGTCGATTTCCGATTTGCTGTAGCTTTCTGAATCCGGCAGCCGACCCTCATCACCCGACCCATGCGTGGCGATCTGCGTGGCTCTGGTGCCATATCGCGACAGCAGCGCCTCGAGACGCCGTCCTCCAGCGCCCGTTTCCGAGTGAGCCAGAGCCAGCCAACTTGCTCGCGCTGCGGCATCGGCCGGGAAATCCCTGCCGCCGCCGATCGGCATGGCCTGCGTCGTCACCTTGCGGCTGCGCTGCAGGCGGCCGAGCACGGTGTCGGCGACTTCCTCGGCGAAGCCGCGAAAGGTCGTCCACTTGCCGCCGATCAGCGAGATGACCGCGAAAGGTCTGTTCCCATCCGGCTCGGCGACTGGCGCCGAGTGGTCACGGCTGATTAAGCCGGGCACCGATGCATCCGAGGCCGGCAGCGGCCGGATGCCGCTATAGGCATAGACGATCTGGTCGCGTTCGAACGCCATCCCCGGCAGCAGCGTGCGTACGCTGTCGAGCAGGTACTCCACTTCGTCAGGCTCGCAGCGTACCGCGTCGGGATTGTCGGCCTTGATGTCGGTAGAGCCGACCAGCGCCAGGCCGAGATAGTCGTAGACAAGGCAGATGCGGCCGTCATCGGCCTCGAAATAGAGCATGCGCCCGGCAAGGCTTCTGACCAGCTCGTCATGCTTCAGCAGGATGTGCGAGCCCTTGGTACCGCCGATCATCTTCGACGGCGCGCCTAGCAAATCGTTGACATCGTCGATCCATGGACCGGCGGCATTGACCACCAGCTTCGGCCGCACCGAAAAGGCCGCGCCGTTTTTCGGCTGGAAGGTCAGCACGCCATCGGCGGACTTCGCCAGCGCCGTGTAGTTCGCGCTGGCCGAGGCCGTATTTGCCTGCAGCCCATCGAGGATCAGTTCGAGCACCAGCCTTTCGGGATGGCTTATCTTGGCGTCGTAATAGGTGCCGGTGGCGACGATCGAGGGGTTGAGCGCCGGCATCTTGCTGAGCGCCTGGCGCCGCCCGACCATGCGGTGGCGCGGCATGACCTGGTTTCGCGAGCCGTAGAAATCATAGATCATCAGGCCGATCTTGATCAGGATGGCGCCGCGGCTGCGCGGCGCGCTGGTCGAGCCGAACAGCGTCCGCAGCGCCGCCAGCATGCCCTTGCTCCAGGAAAAGATCGGGATGACGGTCGGCAGCGGGCTGACATAGTGCGGCGCGTTTTTCAAAAGCAAATTGCGCTCGAGCGTCGATTGCGCCACCAGCCCGAATTCGCCAGTTTCTAGATATTTCAGGCCACCGTGAATGAGCCGCGATGGCGCGGCACTGGTGCCGGAGCCGAAATCCGCCTTGTCGACGATCAGGCAGCTGACGCCCTGCGCGCACAGGTCGCGAAACAAGCCCGCCCCGTTGATGCCGGCGCCAAGGATGACGACGTCGACCTCGCCGGTCCCGGCCATGGCGGCCAATCGCCCGGCGGGATTTTCCGTAAATGTTGCTTCGCTTGAGCTCATGGCGCTTTCGTCTTGACGATGCGCAGCTTCACGCCGGCCCGTTCGAGGGCCCGCGCCCGCGCATCGCCCAGGCCTTCGGTCGCCAGCACGACGTCGAAGCTGGTCAGATCGTCGAAGACGTGCAGTGCGATCCTGTCGAACTTGGCATGGTCAATCAAAAGGATGCGCTTGACCGATGCGGCCATCATCGCCTGCTTGACCCGCACGACATTGGGGTCCTGGATGAAGGCGGTGGTTCCAGTGATGGCCGAAGCCGAACAGATCAGCACATTGGCGCGCAGCTGCGCCACGGCGTTCTCGCAGACGATGCCGATATAGGCGTTGTAGGTGCCGTGGTACTGACCGCCGAGACAGATGAAGTCGAGTTCGTCGACATTGGTCAGCAGGGAAGCCGTCGCCACTGAATTGGTGATGACGGTCAGCGGCTTGACGTCGAGCAGCAGCGTGGCGACGGCGTTTGCCGTCGAGGAATCGTCCAGCATCACCACTTGGCCGGCCTCGACATAATCGAGCGCTGCCCGCGCCAAGGCATCCTTCTCGGCCCGGTTGACCGTCACCCGGTAGCGGAAAGCGCTTTCGTAGAGGCCGGACGGCTGAACCGTCACCGCACCGTGCAGCTTGCGCAGCACACCCTGCTGCGCCAGCCGGTCGATGTGCCGGTGGATGGTCATGCGCGATACGCCGAAATGCTCGACCAGATTGTCGATGCGCACCTGGCCGAGCTTGATCACATAGTCGGCGATCTCTTCGCGTCGTTCGTCGGCCTTGATCATGCGGTTCCCCCAGTGTCTTGCCGCGCCAGCTTCTCGATCTCCGGCCAATGCGGTTCGAGCGCACCGGCTATGCGGCCATAGAGGGAAAAGCGCTCGTTGAACACAGCACTTGAGGCCGCCTTCGGCTCGTATTGGCGTGCCGTCATGCCGACCTGCCTGGCGCCCTGTTGCGGCGTCGCGAAGATGCCAACCGCGGCACCCGCGCAAAGGGCAGCGCCAAAGGCCGCGGCCTCGTCGGTCGAGGTGACGATGACCGGGGCGTTCAGCACATCGGCAAACATCTGGACGAAGGCCGGATTGCGCGAGCCGCCGCCGGTCAGGCGGATCTCGCTGATAGCAAAGCCGTCGCGCAAGGCTTCGACATGGGTACGATGATTGAAAGCAATGCCCTCCAGGACCGCCTTGAGCATATCGCCGCGATCGTGCCAGCCGTGAAGGCCGACAAAGCTGGCGCTGGCGACATCGCCAAAGGGGGAGCCGAACAGATAGGGATGAAACAGGATGGTCGACCGCTTTTTCAGCGCCGCGTCGATCTCGCCTGCCAGAAACTCGTGGATCGAGCCACCACCGACCGATGCCCTCTCCTGTTCCGAGCGGCAGAACGTGTCGAGAAACCAATCGTAGTTCGCGGTCGAGGCCGGCGATATCGCCATGTTGTTCCAGCGGCCGGCGTCGATGGCGTTGCGACAGAGCCAACGCGGATCGACGCGCGGTTGCGAAGAGACTACTTCGTTGATGGAATAGGTCCCGGCGACAATGGCGAGCACGCCCTCCTCATGGCCGCCCATGCCAAGTGCGGAGCCAGTTACGTCATGCAGGCCGCTCGCGACCGGTGTCCCCTTGGCAAGGCCGGTCATGTCGGCGGCCTCGGCGGTAACGTGGCCGGCGATCTCGGCCGAATGCGCCATCGGCGGCAGCGCGTCGAAAAGATCGTCCAGTTCGAAGATGCGCATCGCTTCCAGCGCGTAATCCTGCGTGCGGAAATCCGTGAATGAGGTGCTGGCCTCGGTACGGTCGGTGCCGATCGTGCCGGTCAGGCAAAAGCGCAGCCAGTCCTTGCAGGCCAGTATATGCCCGATGCGGCCATAGCGGTCGGGTTGGTTCTTCCTGATCCAGGCCAGCAGCGCCGACGGAGCCGAAACGTGCGGCGCCTGTCCGGTGCGCGCCAACGCATTTTGGAAGACCCCGTCCGCCGACCATTGTTCGACAATCTCGCCGGCGCGGCTGTCAAGCGACAGGATACCGGGGCCTAGCGGCCGGCGATCCTTGTCGAGCAAATAGAGACCATCGCCGTGTGCGGTCGCCGCCACCGCCTTGATATCGTTGGCGGGCCGGCCGCACAATGCGATCGCTTCGCGGATGGCATCGGCGGTGGCTTGCCATAGCCTTGCCATGTCGCGCTCCACCCAGCGCGCATGGGGCATCAATTGCGGAACCCGCCGACGCGACACCGACAACTGCGTGCCATCGGCATCAAAGATCACCGCCTTGGTGACCGTGAGACCGTTATCGATTCCGAGCAAACTGGGCATGGGCGCCGCCGCTTTCAGCAACTGGTGAAGGGCGCTGCAAGGCAAACCTGCAGGTTGGGATAGGGAGGACAGTCATGACGACAATCAACGAGCAACGGTGATACAAAAGCGACGCATCCGACGCGGTAAACAGACCATAATAGCATGTTAAGTTAACGTCAACATGTGAGGAAAAGTCTGACGTCATCTGCGACAAAAATTGCCATCCACTCGTACCGCATCCGATGCGGGACGAAGTTCCGGCCAATGCCCAACTGGCCGGATGACCCTCAACCCTGCGCGGCGAGCCAGGGAGCGCGGTACGACTGACGCCGAACGCGCTTCGACTGGCTTTGCAAGTCCCGTGCGCAACGACCGGACAACCCGCGCTTCGGCGCCGTTCAAAGAAAACGCGACGACTCAAGAAGCTCAGCCACCCCGTCCAGTTCCTTGTGCAGGCGATGCCAGCGACGGTCGAGATAAACAAGCGAATGCGCCTCCGGGGGGACCTCGTCCGGCTGCACCTCGCCGTCAAGGAGTTCGGCCGCGACCAGCGTCGCGCCCTCGATCGGCAGGATGCCGAGCCGACGGGCGCGGAACCAGGTCGAAACGCCGGTATAGCGGGGTTCGCCCGTAGGCAGCCGCGCCCAGGCGCCTCCCGGCGGGAAACGTTCCGCGCCGCTCGACGCGCAGAGCTGCGCCAGGTCGATATCGGTGAAGCGCAGCAGGTGGATCACCATGGTCTCGGCCCGTAGCAAGGGCTCTGACGAAGTCGATTTCATCGACAGCGAGAAAGCGACGACCGGCGGCGCAGCACTTACCGAGATCAGCGAGGATACGGTCATTGCCACCGGCCTGTCGCCGGGATCGGCCGTGATCACGGCAACACCGGCCGGATGGTGGCGAAAGGCTTCGCGGAAGGCGTTGGTCATCGGATGCGGGAAGCTCATCGACGTCTCTCTTCTGCAGCGTGAATAAGGGCCGGACGGCGTCCGCCGTCCGGCCCTTGCGGGCTACTTCTTCTCGATCAGGTCGTAGAACTGCCAGGTGCGATCGCTCCACAGGCCGCCGATGTCGCGACCGGCCGAGGTGACGATCGACGGCGCGATCGTGAAATGGTTGGCCGCCACCATCATCTCGCGGAAGGTGCGCTGGATCACGCCGGCACGCAGCGACGCGCCGCCGCCGGCGCGGTAGGCGAAGTTGCAGATATCGACGCCAACCTCGTGAATCTCGGATTTGGCCAGGTGGACAAGGCTGATCTGCCGCGTCGATACGCTGTTGCCGGCTTCGACCGTCGCCTCGATGTCGCGCCAGACTTCGAAGACAAAGGCGCGGGCAGCGCGATAGCGGGCTTCGGCGCGGCCATAGTCGTGCCAGAACTTCTCGCTCTCGCCGATCAGCCCAGCGCGGCCTGACTTCGTGCGGGCGAACTTGGCGATCTCGTCCAGCATCCGCCGCCCAGTGCCGAGAGCCCAACCGGTATGCCCGATGGCGGCGAGGCCGACGACACCGAGACTGAAGAACTCCTTCTGACGCAGCGGCGGTGCGGTCAGGATCGGGAAAACGAGATCGTCGGCGATGAAGACGTCCTCGGCCGCATAGTCGATGCTGCCGGTGCCACCGAGGCCCAGAACGTCCCAATTGCCGAGCTGCTTGTGCTGAGAGATCGGGGCATGGGCGCACATGATGATCAAGTTGCCCTTCTCGTCCTTGGCGGGCTTGCCGGTGCCGTCGTCGACAAAGGCGGCACTGTGGCTGTAGGTGGCGTGGCTGAAGCCGCTGCCATAGCTCCACTTGCCATTCAGCCGGTAGCCGCCATCGACTTTCTTCAGCATACCGAGCGGCGCGCCCTGCCCCGAGAACCGGTTTTCGGTGCCCGGCGCGAAAAGCCGCTCGACTGCGCTGTCCGGCAGAAAGGCAGCCGACATCGCACCGATGCAGCAATGCACCATGGAAACCCAACCAGCCGCCCCGGAGTGCCAGGTGATCGCCGCCAGCAGTTCGAGACCCTGGGTGGGTCGCAGCTGCGCACCGCCGAGGCTCTCCGCGGCGAAGATATGCGACATGCGCAGCGGCTTCAGCAGCTCGAACGTGGCCGCAGTCAGTTCGCCATTCTCCTCATCGGTGGTGGCGTTGGCTTCCAGGGCCGGCCCGATCTCCGCGATCTTGCTGAGCAAGTCGCGATAGTCGGTGGTCGTCCCCCACGAGCCGTGCTTGATGGGTTTGTTCATTGTCTTCTCCTCCTTTTCAAATGCGGTCAGCCGGCGAGGAAATCGCCGATCTTCCTGAGTGTTTCGGGTTTCTCCAGCATGACGAAATGGCCGGCATCCTCGACCAGGATCAGGCGTGCGTCGGGCAGGGCTTCGACGAAGAGCGGCGCCTGGCCAGCTGGCAGCAGACGGTCCCTGGTGCCCCAGACGACCAGCGTCGGATTGGCGATGCGCGCCAGGAAGCGCCGCAGGTTCGGATGGCCCATGCCGAACGGCGCCAGCAACCGGCCGAGCGTCTCTCCTTCGCGGGCGCGATCGGCGCCGAAGGCCTCCGCAAAGGCGGGATCCGAGCCGTCCGGGAAATAGCGCAGCGCCACCGAGACGTCATGCGCCAGATAGGCCGGCAGCTCCTGCGGCGCGACCGCGCCCAGATCGGTGGCCGGATGCGCGGGGTCGTTGAGCCCTGCCGGCGCGATCAGCACCACCTTGTCGAAACGCTCGCGCGCAAGGCCGGCGAGCTCCGTCGCCATCCAGCCGCCCATGGAAAAGCCGATGAGATGAGGCTTCTCCGGCAGGTTCAGAACATCGAGCAGGTTCAGGTAGTGCAGAACCATGTCGGACATCCCGGTCACATGCGGCGCAGCGCCCGAAAAGCCGAAGCCCGGATGGCTCGCGCAAAGCACGCGGAAACGGTCGGCGAGGCCTTCGGCGAAGTCGAAACCTTCAAGCGTCGAGGCGCCGTGCAGGAACAGCACGGGCTTGCCCTGACCGATGGCCTTCACCACCGTTTTCGTGCCACCGACATCGTATTCGAGCGTATCGAATTGAACGGCCATATTCACTCTCCTCAAACAAGGTCCGGCTGGATCAGCACTTTGCATTGCGTGGTGCGGCGGCGAAGGCTCTCGAATATCTGCGGAACCGGCGAGAGGTCGATCCGATCGGTGATCAGCGCCTGCGGTGCGAAAGGTCCGCCGCGCAGCGCATCGAGGGCGACGCCGAATTCGTTGCGCTGATGGAAGAAGACCGAGAAGAGCAGGTTCACTTCCTTGGTCAGCGCGACGAACGGATCCCATTCGTCGCCGCCGATACACAGGCCGACGCCGACCACCGTGCCCTGCAACCGGACCGCCTTGACCGCTGCGTCGATGAGGCCGCGCTTGCCGACGCATTCGAAGACGATATCGGTTGCACCGCCGCAGAGATCGGCAAGGTTCTCCGCCAGCCTGTTGCCCGATAGCGCGAAACCGGTCGCGCCAAGCGCAAGCGCACGGTCACGCTGATGGCTGTGGATATCGGCCACGACCACACACGACGCTCCCAGCCGCCGCGCCCAGAAGGCGACGAGCAGGCCGATCGGCCCGGCGCCCAGGATGGCGACCCGGTCTCCCGGTTTCATACCCGAGCGGATGATGCAATGCAGCGCGACCGAGAGCGGTTCGGCCAGCGCGCCATCCTCCAGCGCAACGTCGTCGGGCAAGACATGGCACTGGCGCGCGGCGACGGCCGCGTATTGCGCATAGCCGCCACCAATCAGCACCATGTCGGGACAGCGGCCTGGATCGCCGCGCCTGCAGGCCTGGCAGTGCCCGCAGCCGTGCATCGGCACGACGGCCACACGCTCACCGATCCGAAGGCTCGCCACCCGTGATCCCAGCGCGATGATGTCGCCGGCGAATTCATGGCCAAGAACGAAACCTCCACCGATGCCGAAAGGCACCGGATCCTCGGTGATATGCAGGTCGCTGCCGCAGATGCCGCAGGCTGCGATGCGCAAGACGACCTCATCCGGCGCCGGCGTCGGATCCGGCACCGTGCCGATCCGCAGCGGACTGCCGACCGTATCGAAGATGGCTGCTTTCATAAAAACCCTCCCTCTCAGCGGTTCGGATCGACGAGCCTGCGTCGGATCGGGAACCATGGCGCATCCCACCGTTTCGAGATCAGGCCCCAGATGCCGGTGCGGGCGTAGAGCGCCACCAGCAGCGTCATCAGGCCGAGGACGACGAAATAGCTCGCGCCGTATTCACCGAACCAGCGGTCCGCGATGAAGAAAATCAGGGATCCGATCAGAACGCCCTCGATGGACCCTATCCCGCCGACCATGACGATGAAGATCGCGACGTTCGCCCACATCGGATCAAAGGCCGAACCCGGGGTGATGCGCAGTTGCGCCATGAAATAGATGGCGCCCGCAAGGCCGCAGCCGACCGCCGACGCGACGTAGATCAGGAAGCGCAGCTTGACGACATTCACGCCCTGGCTCGCGGCCGCGACCGGATTGTCGCGCATGGCGATCAGCGCAAGGCCGAAGCGCGAGCGAAGCAGCCAATAGCTGCCGCCCAGCGTGACGAGCAGCATCCCCGCGCAGAGCAGCGACATGGCGACATTCCGCTCGAAGGCCGAATAGTCCTTCATCACGCGAAGCGACATCCCCGCGCCGGAATTGACGAGCGGGAGATTCGAGGCGGCCAGCCGGAATACCTCGGCCACCACCCATGTGCCGATCGAAAAATAGGGGCCATCCAGGCGATGCAGCAGCAGGTAGATCGGCACGGCCAGCGCGGCCGGCACCAGGAGCGAAAGGAAGACCGCCAGAAACGGATTGATGCCGTAAGTCTGCGCCAACACGAAAAGCGCATAGCCGGCCGCCCCCATGAACGCGTGCTGGCCCACCGAGACGAGGCCGGCATAGCCGGCGAGCAGGTTCCACATCTGCGCGACGGCGATATAGCAGCACAGCACCAGAACCGATCGGATCGTGCCGGTCGACGCCCACCACGGCATGATAGCGACCCCAATCAGCACCAGCACCGCCAGCGTCATCGCGATCCGACCCGACCGGGTCTGGCGCTGGACCAGGACCTCGGGCACTTCGGTTGCAGCATAGGGGATTGCGCTCATGACAATGCCTTTCCGAACAGGCCCTGTGGACGGGTCGCCAGCACGATCAGGAAGACGATATGTCCGGCAAGCACGCCGAAGCCCGGATCGATGCGGAAGCCGATGGCCTGCGAGATGCCGAGCACCATCGAGCCGGCGAAGGCGCCCCATACCGTACCCATGCCGCCGATGATCACCGCTTCGAACGCGTAGATCAGCTGGGCAGGTCCATCGGCCGGCGCAACGGTCGACCGCAACGCCTGGAAGACGGCGGCAAAGCCGAGGATGCCGACCGCCGCCGCTGTCGCCATCGCATAGACGGCGCGCGGGTTGATGCCGGTCATCGCCGCCGCCTCGACATCGGCCGACGCGGCGCGGAGCGCGCGGCCGAAGCGCGTGCGCTTTAGCGTCAGGTCGAGGCCTCCTGTCAATCCCGTGGCGACGGCCAGCACGATCAGCGGCAGGAGGCCGACATAGATACCGCCGATCTCGATGGATTGACTCTCTATTCCATGGCCGGGCAACGATCGGCTGTTCGCGGACCATATCTGCAGCATCAGGTTCTGCAGCGCGATCGACAGTCCGAAGGTCGCGATCAGCGAGGGCAGCGGATCGCTCCCTACCACCCGGTTCAGCACGGCCTTCTGCAGCACCCAGCCCATCAGCACCGCGAGCGGCACCAGTACGATCAGCACAGGCAGCGGCCCCAGACCCCAGGCCGTGGCGATCGAGATGCCAATCAGCGACAAAAGGATCACAAGATCGCCATGGCTGATGTTGACGATCCGCATGACGCCGAACATCAACGCCATGCCGAGCGCATACTGGGCATACATGCCGCCCAGCAGGATCCCTTGCACCAAGGCGTCAAACCACTCCATGGCCTGCTCCAAAATAGGCTTTGCCGATTTGTTCGCGCGTGATTTCGGCGGACCTGCCGGTCAGGGTCACGCGCCCCTCGAGCATGCAGTAGAGGCGGTCCGAGGCGGACCGGGCGAGGCCGACATCCTGTTCGACCACGATCATCGCCGTTCCCGTGGCGCGGATTTCGGGCAAGGCGGCATAGATCTCGCGGATCACCTTCGGCGCAAGACCAAGGCTGATCTCGTCGCAGAGCAGCACGCGCGGCTGGCAGAGCAGCGCGCGGCCGATCGCCACCATCTGTTGCTGCCCGCCCGAGAGGCTCTGGACCTGCGTGCGGGCCTTCTCCTTGAGGATCGGGAACAGCTGATGCAACCGCGGCAGCGTCCATCCGCCCTTGGCGCCTATGCGCGCGGCCTGGTCGATGGCGACGCGCAGATTGTCCTCGACCGACATGCCGGTGAAGAGCCGGCGGCCCTCCGGCACGATGGCGACACCCTTCTGCACCATGCGGTCGGTGGTGGTGCCGCCAACGGCCTCCCCGTGCAGCAGCACCATCTCGCGCCGGACCGGGAGCAGGCCCATGATCGAACGCAGGAGTGTAGATTTTCCTGCCCCGTTGGCGCCGATCAAGGCCACGGCCTCACCCTGGTGCAGCTCGATGTCGACGCCGTAGAGCGCCTGGAAATCGCCATAGCGGGCCAATAGCCCGTGGGTGGAAAGAACGGCCGTCATGCCTCGATCCCCATGTAGACGCGTTGGACCTCGAGCAGCGCAATCACTTCGGCAGGCACGCCTTCAGCGATCTTCTCGCCGAAGTTCAGCACCAACAACCGGTCGGCCACCGCCAGTAGCGCGTGCAACACATGCTCGATCCACACGATGGTGATGCCACGGTCGCGGATGCGGCGCACCAGCGCTACCAGCGCCTTCGATTCATCGTCGGTCAGCCCACCCGCGATCTCGTCCAGCAGCAGCAGCTTCGGATCCGACGCCAGCGCGCGCGCCAACTCCAGCCGCTTGCGATCGAGCAGAGTGAGAGCGCCGGCCGAGACATTGGCCTTGTCGGAGAGCTCGCAATCGCGCAGGACCTGGGCGCAGAAAGCATAGCTCTGCTTCTCGGACCGGCCGCCCCCGAAAGCGGCGGCGACCAGCAGGTTTTCGAAGGTGGTCATGCCGGAATAGGGACGCGGGATCTGATAGGTCCGCCCGATCCCCATCTGGCAACGCCGGAAGGGCGGCTCGCCGCGAAGCGCGGTGTCGCCGAGCTGGATCTCGCCGCCGGACGTCTTCAAATCGCCGCTGATCATGTTGAACAGCGTCGTTTTGCCCGCGCCATTCGGGCCTAGGATGCCCAGGACCTCGCCCCTATGCACGTCGAAACTCACGTCATGCAGGACGCGGACAGCGCCGAAGGACTTCGACACGCCGTGCGCTTTCAGCAGGATTTCCCTACCCATAACTCTGCCCGCGTTCCCGCTCATGTCACCAGGCGATCGGCTGGATAGCCTGCTGCGGCGCGAAGAGCTGATTGACCGTGTTGTCGACGATCTTCAGGTCATAAGGCCATTTCTCACCCTTCACCCACTGGCCGCCGAAGATCGGCGTCTTGCAGATGTTCTTGTGGGGCGAGCCGTCGAACTTGATATGACCGACCAGCGTCTGCAGATCGGTAGCGACCAGAGCGTCACGATTGGCCGCACGGTCGAGCGGATTGGAAGAGCGCTTCAGGATGTCGAGCGCGACCTCGAGCAAGGCATGCGAATAGCCCAGCGGCTGCGTCCACTGGCGCTTCGAATCGGCCTCCCATTGGCTGGCGATGTCGCTGCTGATCTGCCCGGTCAGCGACGACTTGAACGGGAAGGCCGGGGTCCACCAGACCTCCGAGGACATGCCGTTGCCAAGCGGCCCCATCGCCTCGACACCGCCCGGGAACAGGAGCGCCGCCGCCACCGTGACCGCCTTCGGCTTGAAGCCCTGCTGGTTGCACTGGGTGACGAACGTCTTCAGATCGTCGGGATAGGTGATGCCGCCGATGATCTCGCAGCCCTGCTTCTTGAACTCGGCGATCTGCGCGGAGAAATCATTGGTGCGCGGCTGGAAATAACCGGGCACCACGACCTCGTAGCCGGCCTTGCGGGTCGGCGCCGGCAGGCCATATTCGTCGTTGCCCCAGGTCTCGCCGTCGATGTTCTGGGGAAACAGCATCCCGACCTTCTTGTTGGTCTCCAGATGGTTCCAGAGTCCGACGAAGGTGTTCAGCGCCTCGTCGAGGCCCCAGAAGAAATGATAGGTCCAGTCGAAGGTCTGCTTGCCGCCGCCGCGCGGCATGATCACCGCTTGCCAGGGAGCGCCGGAGGAAATGCAAGGGGTCTCATAGAGCTCGGCCTGCTCGGCGGCGGGCAGGATCGTGTCGGTGGTCGACGCCGGGACGAGCAGATGCACCTCGTCGTTCAGGATGAGGTTGCCGGCGATTTCCGATGCCTTGTTCGGATTGGACTGGCTGTCGCGATCGAGGATCTCGATCTCGTAAGTATTGCCGTCGGCGCACTGCAGCTGGCCGCCGAGCAGAGCGCGGATCTTCTGCAAGGTGTAGCCATCCGTTTCGCCGAAGAGGGCGAGCGGACCGGTCGTGGGGCTGAGGTAGCCCAGCTTGATCTTCCCCGCCGTCGCGGCGCGCACATAGGCCGGCATGCCCAGCGTGCTGGCGGCAACGCCGGCTCCAATCCCCTTCAGCACGCTTCGACGGCTGGGCCGCAAGCCCGATTTCACCAGTCTGTTGTAGTAGCTCATCGTCGGTTCCTCCCTGGGTTAAGTTTCTCCGGCCCACGGGACCGGTCTCAGTTCAAAGCGTGTTCAGGTCATCCGCAGCAGCGAGCCGCCATCGATGACGATCAGCGAGCCCGTCACGTAGGAAGCGGCAGGCGACGCCAGATAAAGCGCCAGGCCCTTGATCTCTTCCGGGTCGCCGATCCGACCGAGCAGCGACTGGGCCTCGAAGGCCTCGCGGTCCGCCGGATTGCGCAGCCGACCGCCGGCGATGTTGGTGATGAACGGTCCGGGCAGGATGGCATTGATGCGGATGTTGTAGGCGCCAAGCTCCATCGCCATGTGGCGAACGAGATGGTTCACCGCGGCCTTGGCGGGCATGTAGGGCGTGCCCACGATGCTCTCGTTGATCAGCGATGCAATGGACGACGTGACGATGATCTGGCCGCCGCCATTCGGCTTCATGTGCCGGACGGCATGTTTGATCGTGGTGTAGACCGAGGTCAGGTTGATCTCGATCACCTTGTCCCAGTGCTCGTCGGGCAGGTTCTCGATGGCGCCCTCGGGGTTCCTTTCGCCCGTCGGGGTGTTGAAGCCCGGTCCGGCATCAATCCCGGCATTGGCGAACACCACGTCGATCGAGCCCGCTTTCCCGGCCACCTTGTCGAAGGCTGCGGCCATGGCCGCACGGTCGCCGACGTCGACGGCCTCGCCCCAGACATCGCCACCCGCCGCCTTGATCGCCGTCACGGTCTTCTCCAGCCCCGTTGGGTTCAGGTCGAAGATGCAGACTTTTGCCCCATGCTCGGCCATGATCTCGGCATAGGCCTGTCCGATGCCGCTGGCGCCGCCGGTGACGATCACCGACTTGCCCCTGACATCGAACATCTTCTCAAGTGCAGCCATCAGTTTCCTCCCTTGCGCGACAGCACGAAATCGAACTCCACGTCGTAGAACGGGGACGCAACCTCGACCCTGGCGGCAGCTTCGGCGTCCTCGACCTTGCGGAATTCGGCGAGCAGGCTCTTCTTCACGCCGAAGACGGCATCTGAATCGATGTACGGGTCGTCCGGGTCGAAGATGTGCGTGGTCAGCGCTTCGAAGCCCTCGGCCTCGACGATGTAGTGGAGATGCGCCGGACGATTGGGGTGACGCCCCAGCGCGCCCAGCAGCTTGCCGACTGGGCCATCATCCGGGATCGGGTAGTATTTGGGCTTCACGCCCCGAAACCAGTAGCGCCCGTCCGTGCCGGTGCGAAAGACGCCGCGCAAGTTGAAGTCGGGCTGGATGCCCTTCTGCTGCACGTCGTAGAAGCCCTCGTCATTGGCCTGCCAGACGTCGATCTTGGCGCCTGCGATCGGGTTGCCCTCGGTATCGAGGATGCGGCCATGCACGAACATGGGCTCGCCCTTCTGGTCGAGGCAGATGTTGGAGCCCATCGGCAGCTCGGGGGCGTCGGCGACGTGGAAGGGTCCCAGCACCGTCGATTCCGAGGCGCCCGACGGCTTGCGGTTGTTGATCGCATCGACCAGCATCGAGATACCGAGAACATCCGACAACAGGATGTATTCCTGCCGCCACTCGTTGCAGATCTGGCCTGTCCGCGTCAGGAACATGATCGCGCCGAACCATTCCTCCTGTGTCGGCTCGATCTCTTTCACCGCCTCGTGCAGCTTGCGGGTGATGACCTCCATCACCTCTTTGAGCCGCTCGTCCTTGGCGTTCCTGTTCCGCGCCACCACGACCTCGGCCGAGTTCGCTTCGGTGAAATAGCCGGATTCGTGTTCGTCGATCATGCGATCCTCCTCAGCGCGCCAGAACGGATTTGAAGATCCGGCGCAGTTCGGCCGCCGGCTCGGCCGCCAGCGTTTCGGAGCGCCAGGCGACGTGGTGGTCGGGACGGACGATCAGGCAGCCGGTGTCGCGGATCTCCCGTGCGCCGGCCCAGTCGCCGGTATGATCCTCGATCGCGCGGCGCGGGCCGATCACATGGCTGCGGATCGGCAGACCGAGCTCCGCGCCCACCGTCTCCGCCGCGGCGACCCACGCCTCTCCGCCAATGCCGGTCAACAGCGTGAACTCGCCATGCCCGCAAAGATCGAGCGTCGAGACCTTCCTGCCCGAGCGCTCGAAGACCCAGACATGCGGCAAGCGCGCGCCCGGCCAGGTTGTCGGCGCATAGTGCAGCTCGCGATCCTTCTCGAAGGCCGGCTCGCGCTGGCCGTCGGTCACCACCGCGCCCGAGGCATAGCGCTGGTTCATCTCGACGCCATGGGCGTCGAACTCGTACTTCTTGAAGGCGATGGCCTTGCGGAGCGCCTCGCGCTGCGCTTCGGCGACGGGCGTCGCATCGGCGCGAGCCTCCATGTTCCTCTGGATCTTGTCGTGATCCACGCCGCCGTCCATGCCGAGCGCCTCGAAGATCGGTCCGAATTCGGCGATGGACTGGTTCGCCCGTGTCACGATCTGGCGCGCGATCGGTGCGCGCTCGGCCGAGAAGCTGTCCAGAAGCCCGACCCCCGCCTGCCCCTTGATGACCTTGGCAAGCTTCCAGGCGAGGTTGAACCCGTCCTGGATCGATGTGTTCGAGCCGAGCCCGTTCGAGGGCGGATGCCGGTGCGCGGCATCGCCCATGATAAACACCCGCCCCTTCTGCATGTGCGTGGCGAAGCAGTTGTTCACGGTCCAGGTGTTCGCGCCCAGGAGCTCGATCTCGAGCGCGGGATCTCCGACCAGTTGACGCGCGACGCTGGTGGCCAGTTCCGGCGTCACGTCCGGCGGCGGCTGGTTGATGTCGTAGCCCCAGACGATCAGCCACTCGGTCCACGGCCTCACCATGCGAACCAGACCCATGCCGATGCCGCCGACATCGGCGCCGGGCTGCATGACCCAGTAGAGGACGCTCGGTCGGTGGGCGACATACTTCGAGAGATCGGCCCTGAACAGGATGTTCATCGACCCGCCGACGCCCATCTTGCCCTCGAGCGGCAGGCCCAGATGCTCGGCCACCAGCGAGTTGCCGCCGTCGGCACCGACGAAGAACTTCGACCGCACGGTGAAATCCTTGCCCGACAGCCGATCGCGGCAGGTCGTGGTCACGCCGTCCCCGTCCTGGACATGGCTGACATATTCCGTGCTCATGCGTGCTTGCGTCCCGTGGGCACACGCCGACTTGAACAGGATCGGCTCCATGAAGGTCTGCGGCAGATCGTTCATGAGGCAGGGCGACGACAGGAGATGTTCGGCCTTCGAGAGCGGGTGGATGCCCCAGCTCTTCATGCGGCCGATCTCCTCGCCGGCCAGGCTTTCGCAGAACACGTTCTCGCCCATCAGCTCCTGCGGCGAGGCGTGCATCATGGCCTCTGCCTCGACATCCGGACCGAGGTCGCGCAGCACTTCCATCGTGCGCTGGTTGGTGATGTGGGCACGCGGCGTGTTCGACAACCAGCGATAGCGATTGACGATCATGTTGGCGACGCCGTAGCTGGACAGCAGCGCGGCGGTGGCCGAGCCGGCTGGGCCAGTGCCGACGATCAGCACGTCGGTTTCGATATCCGCCATCAAATTCCTCCCTTGATCTTCGGACCGGTCAGCCTGCGGCGGACCGGAAACAGGTGCAGGCCCTTGCGGGACGCAATCAGCCCCCACAGCCCCTTTGGCGCAAAAAGCATCACGACGACGGCGATGAGGCCGAGCGTCATCAAGTACCAGCTGCCGTAATCGGCCAGCGCCGAGCGCAGCGCGAAGAAGACCAGCACACCGAGGATCGGCCCCTCGATGGTGCCGATGCCGCCGATGACGACAATGAAGATGACGTTGGCGGTCCAGTCGGTGACGGCAAAGGCCGCGCTCGGCGAGATGCGGGCCGTCTGCAGGAAGATCAGCGCGCCGGTCAGCCCGGTGGCGGCCGCGGCGATCAGAAAGACCGCCCATCTGAGCCGGCCGGTATCGACGCCCACCGATTGCGCCGCGTCGACATTGTCGCGCACGGCCGCCAGCGCCAGCCCGAGGCGACTGCGCAGCAGCCAATAAATGCCTCCCGTCACGGCCACGAGCAGCGCCAAAGCCAGCCAGTAGGCCATAACATCGCGTGCCGCGGCCTCGCGGACCCCGAACAGCGCCCGGACCGCATCGGTGCCCAGGATACTGCTCGTCGCCTCGCGCGGCAGCGAGGTGCCGGTGCCGCCACCGAGCGCCTTCCACTGCGCGACCAGCAGTCGCGTCACTTCGGCGATCACCCAGGTGCCGATGGCGAAATAGGCGCCCTGCAAACGGAACGCGAAGAAGGCCGTCGGAACCGCCAGCACCAGAGCGGCAAGGCCGCCCAGCGGGATCGCCAGGACCGGATTCCAGCCGAGCAGGATCACGCCGGCGAACATCGCATAGGCGCCGATGCCAACGAAAGCCTGCTGGCCCACCGACACCAGGCCGCCATAGCCCGCCAGCAGGTTCCATATCTGCGCCAGCGTCAGCATGGTGAGGATGAAGAAGAGATCCTGTATGACGCCACGCGAGGCCACGGCAGGCAGCGCGAGCGCGGCGACGATGAAGATCGGCACGATGATCGCGGTCACGGTTCCGGCGCGGGTGCGGGTTGTCAGTCGATACATGCCGCCCTCAATCCACTGCGCGCGGAAAAAGCCCGCGCGGCTTGAGCAGCATCACGGCCAGGAAGGCGATGTGGCCGGCCAGGATCTGCCATTCCGGATTCAGCGCGGCGCCAAACGTCTGCGCCACGCCGATGATGATCCCGCCGGCAAGCGTTCCCCACAGGCTGCCGAGGCCGCCGATGATCACCGCCTCGAAGGCATAGATCAGCCGCGCCGGCCCGATCGAGGGGTCGAAGTTCGCGCGCATGCCGAGATAGAGCGCCGCCAGCGTCACCACGACCATTGCGATCCCGGTGGCGATCGCGAAAATCCGCTTCGGCTCTATCCCCATCAGCCCCGCCGTCACGGCGTCGTCCGAGGTGGCGCGGAAGGCACGGCCGAGGGCGGTGTGGTAGAAGAGCCCGTTCAGGGCAATGATCATCACGATCGCCGACGCAAAGGTCATCAATGGCATGATCCCCACCGTGACCAGCCCGAGATCGAGCGATGCCCCCTCCAACGCGCCCACCGGGATGCGGCGGCTGTCGGCGGAAAAGAGCTCGAGCAGCCCGTTCTGCAGGGCAACCGACAGGCCGAACGTGACGAGAAGCGGCGGCAGGATGTCCTTGCCCAGCACGCGGTTCAGTATGACTGTCTGTAGCAGCCAGCCGAGCGCGAACATCACCGGCATGGCGATCAGGGCAGCGATCCATGGCGACAGGCCGAGCAGCGTGACGCCCATCAACACCAGATAGGCGGCAAGAATGATGAGGTCGCCATGGGCGAGGTTCACCAGCCGCATGATGCCGAAGACGAGGCTCAACCCCGCTGCGAACAAGGCATAGAGCCCGCCCAGCAGAATCCCCTGCACGAGGGTGTCCAGCCAGATCATCGCCGCGCCACCTCGATCACGCCATAAGAGCACTGCGCGAGCAAATGACGGAGCCTCGGTTGCCGCGTCATGCCGCCACTCCGAAATAGGCGGAATGGATGTCTTCGCGCGTGACCTCGGCCGCCCTGGCGGCCAGCGTGACGCGGCCCTCCATCATGCAGTAGACGCGATCGGCCACCGCCAGCGCCTTGCCGATATCCTGCTCCACCAGCACGATCGCGGCGCCTCCTTCGCGGATCTTGGGAAGGGCTGCGTAGATATCGCGGATGACGACCGGCGCCAGGCCGAGGCAGATCTCGTCGCAGAGCAGTAATTCGGGGTTCGACATCAGCGCCCGGCCGATCGCCACCATCTGCTGCTGGCCGCCCGAGAGCGCTGTGCCGGGGCTCTTGCGCCGCTCGCGCAGGATCGGAAAAAGGTCATAGACGGCGTCGAGGCTCCACGGCCCCGGCACCTTGCGCGCCTGCCCGCCGACCAGCAGATTTTCCTCGACGGTCAGCGAGGGGAACAGCCGGCGTCCTTCCGGCACCATGGCGATGCCGCGCTTCATGATCTCGGCCGAAGACAGCGCGCCGATCGGCTCGCCCCGGTGCAGCACCATGCCGGGCTCATTGCCGATCACGCCCGTGATCGAGCGCATCAGCGTGGATTTTCCGGCGCCGTTGGCGCCGATGATCGCCACGCATTCGCCCACCGCGACAGTGATATCCACACCGAACAGCGCCCGGAACTGGCCGTAATTCGCGGTGAGGCCGCGCGTTTCCAGCATCAGACCTCGAGCCCCAGATAGATTTCGCGAACCGCCTTCGAGGCCATGATCTCATCAGGCGCACCGATCCCGATCACACGCCCGAAATCCAGCACGAGAAGCCGCTCTACCACCGAATTCAGGGCGTGCAGCACATGCTCGATCCAGATGATTGTCGTGCCCCTGGCATGGATCGCCTTGATCGTCGCGACCAGGGCCTTGCATTCGCCCTCCGTCAGACCGCCGGCGATCTCGTCCAGAAGCAGAAGCTCAGGGCCTGTCGCCAGGGCGCGGGCGAGTTCGAGGCGCTTGCGGTCGAGAAGGCTCAGCGAGCCGGCCACGAAATTGGCCTTCCTGAGAAGCTCCGTCTCCTCGAGGATACCAGCGCAATCGTCGACCATCTCGGCCTCGCGTCCGCCGCGGCCGAAGGCGGCAGCGGTCAAGAGATTTTCGAACACGGTCAGCCCCTCGAAAGGCTGCGGAATCTGGAAGCTGCGGCCAACGCCCATGCGCGCCCGCTCCATCGCCGGAGCACGGGTCACGTCGCGGCCGAGCAATTCGATGCGACCCTCATTTGCAAACAGATTGCCGGTGATCAGGTTGAAGAGCGTCGATTTTCCGGCGCCGTTCGGGCCGATAATGCCCAGCGCTTCGCCGCGCGGCACGCTGACGGTCACGGAATCCGCAACCTTCAAGGCGCCGAAGGACTTCGAAACGTTTTCCAGCCTGAGTATCATCACTGTCATCCTTGGGTCGCGCCGAACGAGGGCGGCGGTATCAGCCGCCCTCGGCAGCGTCAGGCCAGGGCTTCCATCTTGCCGGCGGTGGGTATCTGGGAGGCGCCGGCGTTTTCGACGATCACCAGATCGAAGCCGCCACCGGCCTTCTTGCGCCACTGCCCGCCAACGAGCGGCGTCTTGCAGACGTTCTTCGCGGCGAAAGGTGGCAATCCCGCACCGCTCCAGGCCACCTTGCCCACTACCGTCGTCATGTCGGTGGCCGCTATCGCCGCCGCGATCGCCTCGGCATTGGTTGGATCCGACACGCGGCCCATGACATTGGCCGCCACCTCGAACAGCGAATGGACAAAACCGATCGGCTGGGTCCAGGGACGGCCGGTCTTGGCGGTGAAATCCGCAGCGAGTTCGGCCGAACTCTCGCCCGTCAGCGACGATTTGAACGGATGCGAGGCCGACCACCAGACCTCGGACGAGAGGTTGTGGCCGGCGTCGCCGAGCGTCTCGACCGATTGCGGGAAAAGGATCGCCTTGGCCACCGTCACCGCCTTGGGCTTGAAGCCCTGCTGGCGGGCCTGGTTCCAGAAGGTGGTGAAGTCGGGCGGAATGACCACCCCGGTAACGATCTCGGCATTGGCGGCTTTGAAGGCGTTGACCTGCGCGGTGAAATCGTCCGAAAGGTTCTGATAGCGGCCAGGATCGGCAAGGCTGAAGCCGGCGGCGTCGAGGCCGGGCTTCAACCCATTCTTCGGGTCGCCCCAGGCATTGCCGTCGGCATCGTTGGGGAACAGCCCGCCCACCTTGCCGTTGGTGGAAAGCTGCTTCCACATGCCGGTGTAGACGGCGATGATGTCTTCGAGACCCCAGAAATAATGATAGCCGAAGTTGAAAGGCTTCCACGAGGCCGGATCGGCCGGACTGCCCTGCTGGCCGATGAACCAGGGCTGCCACGGCGCCATCGTCGAGATGACCGGCACGCCCTCCGCCTCGCAGGTGGTGGCCACTGGGTTGGTGTTCTCGGGCGTCGAGCCGACGAGCATCAGGTTGATCTCGTCATCGACGATCAGGCTCTTCGCCACCTCGGCCGCGCGATTGGGGTTCGACTGGCTGTCCTTGACGATGACCTCGAAGTTCTTGCCTGCCTCGGAAGCGAGGAAGGCCTTGATGTTGTAGGCATCGCTCTCCGCGAAGCCGGCAAGCGGCCCGGTCTGCGGCGAAACATAGCCCAGGCGGATCTTGGCGCCTTGCGCGATGGCCGGCGTCGCCAGGCGCGAACCGGCCAGCGCCAGGCCTGTCGCCGCCGAGGCTTTCAGTAGGCTACGTCTTGTGATCATGTGTAGTTCCTCCCTCTTGTTTTATTCTCAAGCCCCCGGACGGCGTCCCTCCCACGCCGCCTGAAGGAGTTCCCTTATCGATCCTGGATCGATTGGCCTCGGATTCGCATAGGCATTCTTGGCCGCGATCGCCGCCGCGCGGTCGAGATCGGCCTCCTCGATGCCGATCGCCTTCAGGCTCAGCGGGGAGCCGACCGACTGTGCGAAATCCCAGAGCCCGCCGCCCGCCGAGCCACCACCGAATGCCCTAGTGATCGGACGCAACAGATCAGGCACCGCCGTTTCGTTGAAGGCGGTCGTGTACGGCAGCAGGATGGCGTGGGTCTCGGCATGCGGCGTATCGAACGAGCCGCCGAAGACATGCGCCAGCTTGTGATGCAGCGCCATCGAGACATAGCCGAGCGCGGTCGAGCAGCACCAGGCCGCATAGAGCGCCTGCGTCCGCGCCGCGCGATCCTGCGGGTCGCGGATCAGCCTTGGAATGCCGTCCTTGAAGGCAATCATGGCATCCCTGCACATGAGCACGATCACCGGGTTGCGATCGGGGGCATACAAGGCCTCCATCGCATGAGCGATCGCGTTCATCGCCGAGGTGACGGTGAGACTTACCGGCAGGCTCAGTGTCAGATCGACGTCGTAGATCACCGTCTCGGGGCGAATGTCCGGCGAGCGGCGGGTAGTCTTCTCGCCGGCCGCCGTCTCGCCGAGGATGTCGGTCATTTCCGAGCCGGCATAGGTGGTGGGAATGACCACCTGGTCGGCGCCCGTGCGCACGGCAATGGCCTTGCCGAGCCCGGTGGTCGAGCCGCCGCCGAGGCTGACGACCGCCGAAGCGCCGCTGCCGCGGAAGGCACCGACGGCCTTTTCCGTGACCTCGACAGGGGTATGCATGACCGCGCCGGCAAAGATCCCGGCGGCGAGGCCACCAAGGCTTACGGCCAGTCTTTCCGCATCGCCCATCTGATGCGGTGTCGAAAGCACCATCACCTTGTCATGGCCGAGCCGCCGGACTTCCTCTTCGACGCGAGCTATGGTGCCGGCACCGAAGACCACCCGTGTCGTCAGGCCCGGAAAGGTGAAGCTGTCCATCATCGCGCCGCCTCCATGCGCGGGCCGCGCCCGGCCGCGAGGTCGTCGAGGATCGTGCCCAGCATGACGATCTCGGCGTCCGAGACCTCATGGCCCCGTCCCGGGAAGAGATCGGCCCGCAGGCTCGCGCCAATGCGGCCCAGCGACTGCGCGGCATCGGCAAACGCCGAGACTGGTATCCAGGGATCGGCATCGCCGCCGGAAAGATAGATCGGCATTCCGGCCGGCGCGGCCTCGGATCTTTCGTCCGCCGGAACGCCGACACGGCAGCCCGTGAAGGCCGCCAAAGCATCCGGCGGCGGCAGCCCCGCGCAGAGGTATTCGATCGACAGACACGCCCCTTGCGAGAAGCCCGCGAGAAGAAGCGGCAGTCCGGGCAGTTCGGCCCGCGCCGCGACCATTGCGGCCGCAAGGTGGTCGAGCGCGTCGGAAAGCTGCGCCCGGGCGACCGGCGTCAACGGGTCGACGGCACGCGCCTCCCACCACATGCCGTGTGGTGCACGCGGCAGGATAAAGGCCACGGCGGTTGCGGAAAGCCGCGACAGCACATGGGACTGCATCTCTTCGGGCGATTGGCCACGGCCGTGGACGAAGACGCAGATCGCCTTCGCCTCCGGGCCTCTTGGCCCAAGCCGGAGCGGACCGCTGCCTGAACTCACGTGAAGTCCGCCTCTTCCAGGCCGACCTGCAATTCGCTCTCACGATCTTTGAACCACGGCGGGAAGACCAGCGTCTTGCCGATCTGGCCCGGAGGCTCGTCCTTGGCCCAGCCTTCCGGCGTGGTCCAGGCAATTTCGAACAGCGCGCCGCCGGGCGAGCGGACATAGCAGGACTTGAAGTAGTTGCGGTCCTTCTGCTCCGATATATCCGTGAAGCCGAGACCCTCGATATGAGCGCGCAGTTTCAGCTGGTTCTCTTCGTCGCCGGTGTTGAGGGCGAGGTGGTGGATCGTACCGCCCGCCAGCGTCCAGGTGCCCTGCGGGCTGTCGCGGTCGACAATGACCTCCACGCGCTGAGCGACGCCGGTCGCGTCGGGCACGCGGAACACCAGTCCCTCATGGTCGTCAGCCTCTTTCTCCAGCGGCAACGCGATGGTCAGGAAGTCGTCCATCGCAGTGCGGTCCATCACCGCCACCACGGCGCCGTATATTCCCTTGATGCCGTGCGCCTTGCCGATGCCCTGCGCCTCGTTGGTGATCGGCGCGCGCGTATCCCTGTCGCTTTCCACCAGCTCGTGCGGAATGCCGCAGGGATGTGCGAAAGCCGCACGGTCGGCGCCAAAACGAGTGATCTTGATGGCCTCGATGCCGCGCGCGTTCAACCGGTCGACCCAGAAATCCGCGGCCCCCTTGGGAATCGACTGCATGATGGTGCGCGACTGGTTGGACCCGCGGCGGCCATAGACGCCTGGCTTGCGGAACGGGAAGGTGGTGATGATCGTCGAGGCATCGCCGTTGGGCGAGCCGTAATAGAGGTGATAGACAGGGATGACGCCGTCGAACAAGACGGTGCGCTTCACCGAATGCAGGCCCAGTGCCTTGGTATAGAAATCAAAATCTTCCTGAGCGCTGTCGGTCGAGAGCGTCAAATGGTGGTAGCCGCTGACACGTGCCATCGGTCATCTCCTCCCAGAGGTTTCGGTTTCGCCCCGCCGCTGTGGACAGAGCACGAGGTTGAGGTCGAGCGCGTGCTTCCGTTTTCCTCCGTTGGGCGGCAGCGCGCGGAACTCGGCCATGAGTTCGGGTTTGACCCCGAAGATGGCATCCCGGCCGATCGCAGGGTCCGACCGGTCGAAGATGTGGGTCGTCAGCGTCTCGAAGCCCTCCGCCGAGACGCGAAAATGGATATGGGCCGGCCGCTCGAGGCCAAGGCCAAGCGCCGACATCAATTGACCGACCGGTCCGTCCGATGGCAGCGTGTAGCCCTTCGGCTTCACCGTCACGAAGACGAAGCGTCCCTGCGGATCGGTGCGGAACCGTCCACGCAAATTGAATTCCGGCTGCCTGTCGGGTTCCTGGTTCTCGTAGAGACCCTCGGCATTGGCCTGCCAGATCTCGACCATCGCATCGCCGATCGCATCGCCGTCGAGCGCGACGATCCGGCCCGCAACCTCCAGCGGCTCGCCCTTGTGATCGCGCGAGATGTTCGCGCCGAGCGGCATCACCGGCACGTCGGCCCGGTAGAAGGGGCCGGCCAGGGTGTTTGGGGTCGCCCCAACAGGGCGCGGGCTGTTCTGATCCTCGATCAGCGACGACACGCCCAGGACGTCGGCGAACAGCACCCATTCCTGGCGCCGCGCATCGGCGTAGTGGCCAACCTCGGTCAGAAAATCGATCGCCTGACGGAACTCCTCGCCCGAGGGTCGCAGCTCGACGATCAGCGCGTGCAAACCGTCGACGGCTGCCTGCGCCGCCGCCGCCAGGCGGGACTGGCCCATTGCCGTCAGGCGCCGTGAGAATTCCTCGGCCTGCGTCGAGATCGCCTTGGGGAATTCATCTCGCTTCGGGTCGTGCTGGCCGTGCATTCCGCCGGGGCCTCCCTTCCCCTTGCCAAGCGGGATAGCACGGCCCGACGCGATGCTTGATGAGATGTGGCGTCCCTTGTATAGCGTTTTGCTATGAAGCTGAACGAGCGCCACCTCATGCAGCTCGCCGCGGTGCTGGATGCCGGCGGCGTGTCGGAAGGAGCCGCTATGCTGGGCCTGACCCAGCCGGCGGTCAGTCGATCGCTGGCCATGCTGGAGGCGCGGGTGGGCGAGCCGCTTTTCCTCAAGGGTCGCCGGCCGCTGCAGGCGACACCGCTCGGCTTCCAGTTGGCGGCGCAGGGCCGCACGATCATCACCGCGTCGCGCAAGGCGTCGGATGCGGTCCAGGGCTTCATGAAAGGCACGAAGGGCGTCGTCCGTGTCGGCGGCGTGCCCTTCTTCATGGATGCGATGATCAGCCGGATGATCGGAGAATTCCAGAAGCTCGAACCCGAGGTCACCGTTCAGCAAAGCTATATGAACCTGCCCGAGATGGTCGCGGCGCTGGAGAGCAACCAGATCGATCTCGGGATCGTGCCGATCGGCGTGCTCGACCTGGGACCCGGCTTCGAATTCACCGAAATCCTGCCCGGACGCAACGTCGTGGCTTGCCGGCCCGACCATCCCCTGCTGCGAAATCGCCGCCTCAGGGCGCATGACCTGACCAGCTTTCCCTGGGTAGCCCCCCTACCCGGCTCTCCGCTGATGTCGGACCTGCAGATGATCCTGATGAGCATCGGCATGTCGGACCTCAACGTCCGCTATTCGGGAGGCTCGCTGATGAGCGTGATCAACTTCCTTGCCGAAACCGATGCGCTGGCGGTGCTGCCATTCTCCGTGGTCTTCGCGCAGCGCAAGGAAAACCGGGTGACGGTGCTGCCCTATGAAATTCCGCAGCCCAGCCGCTCACTCGGCATCCTGCGCCGGGTCAGCGGACCGCGCTCGCCGGCGGCAGAGCGCTTCGCCGGCCACGTCACGACCGCCTTCGAGAATCTGAAGCACATCATCAAACGGCACGAGAATGCCGTCGTCTGGGGGCGGTAATCCAGCCGACATGGCACCCCTTACAGCTCCAAGAGCCAGGAGCGGACGTTTGGAGCAGCGAGACGATCGGGCGTCCATTGGCCAGTCTCGTTTTTCCCGAACGGGATCCCGATTTGAGGAGCTGAAGGGCACGCCGGTGAGCGCCAGGATCAGCGAAGCTGGTTCATGGCGCCTATTCAGCATCGCCAGCAATGAAGTGCGGCTCTCCCACCCCATTCCGTGCAGGAATGGAACTCCCGTGCCTGTATTCGGTTGGGTACAAAGCCGGCGTCCCACACGCGCAGACAAGGGTGCGCTGAGGTGACAGATGCTCGACGACGAAGAGACCGAAGGTTTGTAAGTGCGAATATCGATCTTGGTTGAGCCTCCTATCACCGGTTTGCCTTCACCTCACGGCGAGGGTAACTCCGCGCGACCAGATCAGCTAATGTCCTCCAAGACCCCGGGCGTCATCTACGACATCAAGGGTCTGTTCCCCAGGCATGTTACGGATGGGCGCTTCTGATGAGGGTTCTGGTCACCGGCGCGGCCGGCTTCATAGGGTATCACGTAGCCAAGCGGCTGCTGGAGCGCGGTGACGAGGTCGTCGGCATCGACAACGTCAACGACTACTACGATCCGCAGATCAAGGAGGCGAGGCTGCGGCTCCTGGACGAGGCGAGCCGCAAGACCAATGCCGGCTATCATTTCATCCGCGGCAATCTCGCCGACAAGAGCGTGGTCGACGCCTGCTTTGCCGACCATGCATTCGACCGGGTGATCCATCTCGCCGCCCAGGCCGGGGTTCGCTACAGCCTGGAAAACCCGCATGCCTATGTCGAAAGCAACATCATCGCCTACACCAACATGCTGGAGGCCTGCCGCAACAGCGCCGTCGCGCACCTGACCTATGCCAGCACGTCGAGTGTCTACGGCGCCAACACCGACATGCCGTTTTCCGAACATCGTCCGGCCGACCATCCGCTGCAGTTCTACGCCGCGACCAAGCGCGCCAACGAGCTGATGGCGCACAGCTACAGCCATCTGTTCCGATTGCCGACGACCGGGCTTCGCTTCTTCACGGTGTATGGTCCCTGGGGTCGCCCGGACATGGCGCTGTTCCTGTTCACCAGGAACATCCTGGCCGGTGCGCCGATCAAGCTGTTCAACAACGGCAATCACACGCGCGACTTCACCTATGTCGATGACATCGCCGAAGGCGTGATCCGCGCCAGCGACAGCCCGGCCACGGGCAATGCCGCCTGGGACTCCAGCCGTCCCGATCCGGCCACAAGCAGCGCCCCCTGGCGCATCTTCAACATCGGCAACAACAACCCGGTGAAGCTGACCGCCTATGTCGAGGCGCTGGAAAACGCGCTGGGCCGCAAAGCCATCGTCGAACTCTTGCCGCTGCAGCCCGGCGACGTGCCCGATACCTTCGCCGACACCTCGGCGCTGGAGCAGGCGGTCGGCTACCGCCCGACGACGACAGTGACCGAAGGGGTGGGGCGGTTCGTCGAGTGGTACCAGGCATATTTTGGACGGGGATAGAAAAGTCTTTGCAAGATCACGGCTGGCAAACTCGCCTCAGGCCACCGTCCAGTGATGCTCGATGGCTGCGCAAGCTCCTGCCAGCACGACGCCCACGGGGATTGGCCGCCCCCGCAATTCGCACCACAGCAACATTGATCTTTGATGGGTAATGTTGCGGTTCCGCTCGCCCGCCATCCGCCATTCGCGTTCGTTTATTTCATTGGGCAAAAAACTACCGACAGCGGACAAACTGCCTCGCTATTCGAATGATGCGGTAGCGGCACATAACGCGCATGTTTCCTCCAGCCGGAGGCGCTTCATCCCCGCGCCGCCGGTTAGGCTCGACGGCCGCCCGCCCCCAAAAAGCCGTCGGGCCGCCAGAAATCCCGATATCCTACTCGCCTCGCCTCCTCGCCATCACTGCGTAAACGCCTTGGACATCTGATCCGCAAAGGGTTTCAACAGATAAGACCAGACATTGCGTTCATCGGTGCGGATATGAACCTCGGCGGGCATACCTGGCCTCAGCACCTTCGCTTCGGTCAGGCAATTCGATTTGCTTTCGACCTTGATCCGCGCCGAGAAATAGGAAAGCTGACGTTGCGGATCTTTAATCAGATCTGCCGAGATGTGTTTCACTGACCCTTGGCAGACCGGAGTGGTTCCCACGTCGAACGCCGGAAAACGGATCGATACCGGCTGCCCTGGCCGGACGTCGTCGACCCGCGACGGAGGGATCAGCGCGTCCACCACAAGATCGTCGGCATCAGGCACGATGGTCATGAGCATCTCGCCAGGCGCGATAACGCCGCCGACGGTATGGACAGCCGATTCCTGTATTGTTCCGGACTGCGGCGCGCGGATCGTTGTCTTGGTCAATTCATCCTGGGCCACAATCCTCCGTTCGTTGAGTTCGGTCTGCTTGGCTTCCGTCTCGCGGAGTTCGGTCGTCACGTCAGTGCGCCTTTGGTCATCCAGCTGCAGCATCTGCAACCCCGTTTCGCTAATGCGCGCCTGCGCTTCAGCTACTGCGGCAGCGAGGCGCCCCGATTCTCCCCTGGCCCGGGTGGCATCCAGCCTGATGTTGCTCACCCTCTCCTTGGAGACGAGTTTTTTGGCGTAGAGGGAATCAACGTCGGCGAAATCCTTATTCAGCAGAGCAACCGATTCATCCACCGCGCTCTGTTGCGCTTTGAGGCCGTCGATCTGACGTTCAAGTTGCTGGGATTGGCTTCTCAACTGTGCCTTCTGTCCAGCCAAAGCCGAAGCGCGCGTTTCAAAGAGCGCGCGCTCGCCATTGACGAGCGCAGCCAGCTCCGGCTGGTTCATTCGCGCCTTCAGGCCGACCGGCAGTTGCATTTCCGCCAGGCCCGTTCGCTCAGCCTCCAGCCGAGCGAGCCGGACGGTCGCGCGATCGAGATCCTCACTGATGATTTGCAGGTTCGCGCGAGTCAGCGTGTCATCCAGTCTGACCAGCACGTCGCCGGCTCGTACATGATCTCCGTCCTGCGCGAAGATCCCGCCCACTGTGCCTCCGGTTTGATGCTGGACCTTCTTGACGTTGGTTTCCACCACCACGGTGGCCGGTGCAACCACAGCGCCGGCGATGTTGGTCAACCCCAGCCACAGGCCGCCGCCAAGGACCAGCAGACCTGTAATCACCAAACCGAATATCAGGTTGGCCCGTATACCGTCCGACAGATCTGGCGCGCTCACGGCAGCCCGTTTGCTGCCACGAAGGGTCCGAGCATACGATGAGAAAGCGACGAATGTTTCGAGCAGAGCTTCATGCATGTCCGGCAACACCCGGTATCGGCGCCAAAGAAGATGGCCGAGGTGAAACAGGCGGTGAAGGTCGGAGCACGTTCGCCAAGACCTGCTCGCGCGAGCCAAAGGCATGAACCGTCCCATTCGACATAACCAGCACCTGATCGATATTCGCGAGTGCCGAAGGACGATGCGCAACGACAATGACGATGCCCCCGCGCTGACGCACTGTCCGTATGGCGCCGGCCAGGGCAGCGTCTCCGTCCACGTCGAGGTTCGAGTTCGGTTCGTCGAGCACGACAAGAAACGGCTCGCCATAAAGTGCTCGGGCGAGACCCACGAGTTGCCTCTGCCCTGCCGACAGGGCCGCTCCGCCCTCGCCTATGCGGGTCTGAAATCCCTGAGGGAATTGCATTATCATTTTCTCGACGCCGGCTGCTCTTGCCGCCGCAAGGACGCCTTTTGGATCCGTCTTGCCTCGGAACCTCGAAATGTTGTCTGCTACCGTGCCGTCAAACAACTCCACATCCTGCGGCATGTAGCCGATATGGGCGCCGAGCTGTTCCGAGTTCCATTGATCGAGAGAGGCGCCGTCCAATCTCACCGAGCCATGGAGCGGCTTCCACACTCCGACCAACGAACGCACCAAAGTTGTCTTGCCGGAACCGCTTGGGCCGATTACGGCCATCCCAGCGCCTCTCGACAGATGGAAGCTCACATTCACCACGGTTGGCTTTGGCAAGCCGGGCGGCGCAATGGTCAATTGCTCGACCGCAAACCGCGCCTGCGGCCGAGGCAACTCCATTGGCTCGTCCTGGCGGCCGAATGCCGCCATGACCGCTGCCAGCTCGGAATAGCTGCGCCGGGCCGACAGAAAGCCTCTCCAGTTTGCGATCGCAGCATCCACCGGGGCCAAGGCGCGGCCAAGCAAAATGGAAGATGCGATGATCACCCCAGGTGAAGCCTCGCCGCCGATCACCAGGTAAGCGCCGAGACCGAGAACACAGGACTGCAACGCCATCCGCAGGGCCTTCGACAGCGAACTGGCGCCACCAACGACGTCAGAGAGACGTTCCTGCTGGGCGAGATAGGCTCGGCTGACGTCGCTCCAGCGTCGAGCCAGTCGACCAGACAGCCCCATTGCGTGAACGACTTCGGCGTTGCGCCGGCCGGAATCGGCAAGCGCCCGCTGCGACAGCAGCTCCTCCGAGGCACGCGCGGCGGGGCCTCGGCTAAACACTTCCGCGATCGCTGTTAAGAGGACCACAGCGATCGCGCCGACCGTCGCCAGCAGGCCGAGCGAAGGATGGAGCAAATAAATGATCAGCAGATAAAAGGGGATCCACGGGGCGTCGAAGATGACCGTCGGTCCCGTTCCGGAGAGAAAGCCGCGCAGTCGGTCAAGATCGTGCAAAGGCTGCAGACGGTCCGCATCACGCCCTGCCTTGAGCGGCAGGGACAGGGAGATGGAGAACACCTTTTGCTGCAAATTCCTATAGAGACGGCTGCCGATGCGGACCAACACGCGAAGCCGCACGAAATCCAGAAGCCCATGGACCGCATACAGACCCAGCATGCCGATCGTGAACCCCACCAGGGTGGGAACGCTCTGCGACGGCAGAACGCGATCGTAAATCTGCAACATATAGACCGAACCGGTCAGAGCGAGAATGTTTATCACTGCCGAGAACAGCGCCACGCCAAGCAGCCCAGGCATGCAGGCGAGAATGGCGGAACGTAGCTCGGGAGAACCAGCCCCCGATGTTTTCATGACCAGCGGTCGTTCGCGCGACACTGCCGCGCCGTTACTTCCGTAAGTTGTGATGGCTCAAACCTTTCTTGATGCGCATAGCAGCCGCTATCCGTCGCCCCCCTTATTACGCTCTGCTTACATACGTCGACTTTGAGGAAAATGCAGCGGATTCGTGGCATGAACCGGCGAAACGCGGCCGCCGACGTCTCCCTGTCTGGGGATAACTTCACGAAAAATGACGATTTTCGCTAAAGGAACTGGTCAGAACGGAGCCGGCAAAAGAGGCGTATGTCCTTGCTCCCAAACACTTTCAAAGGTGCCACGGTCGGCTGAGCAAAATACCTGCTACTGAGCAACAACTTAGATCAATCAAACATTCTATCTCGCTGTGTTTCGTATTTGATTTCATCCTAATGTAGCAATCACCTAAGCAGACGCGGGGCATAAATCGAATCAACCAAAGGATCATTGGATGACACTCCATTATGCGTCCGGTGGATCAGCCACCGAAGTCGCAACCGCCGGGTTCAACCTGGTCGATGTTCAATATCTCTCGCAGGTCAATGCTTTGCCGGACGGCATGAAAGGCCTCGTCTATCTCGGCGCGCATGACGGCGTCACCTCCTCCTTCATTGAAAAAGTTACACCATTTCTGAACAACCCGAAGGTGTTCGGATTTTTCCTGATGGACGAGCCAGATCCCACCGGCAGGTGGGGCACATATGCAACTGCCGAAAACCTGAAAGCGGAATCGGATTGGATCCATTCCCATTTTCCGGGCGCCAAGACCTTCGTCACCATGATGAATATGGGGTCTCCTACAAATCCGGATTTTTCCAACACCTATAATCCGGCCAATACAGGCATCGACTATTACGGGTTGGACCCGTACCCGGTGCGCGATGACGTGAGCACGGTCGACTACAACATGATCGACAGGGCCGTGGGCGCGGCAGTGAAGTCCGGCATCCCGATCGACAAGATCATTCCGGTCTACCAGACTTTTGGCGGTGGCAACTGGACGACCGACACGGGCGGGAAGCATCAGATGCCAACGACGGAACAGATGCAAACGATGATAGATCATTGGGCAGCACTGGTTCCGTCGCCTGCCTTCGATTATGCCTATGCCTGGGGCTCGCAGAACGGAGACACAGCTCTGGAGAATTCGCCGGCACTGCAGGCCTTCTTCCAGCAGCACAACCTCCAAAGCACCGGTGGCTCTGCCGCCCCTCCAGCAAGCGATCCGATCGATACCCCGACCACGCCGCCAAGCGACGCCGGCGCCCCTGCTCCCGCCGCGCCGGCCCCGTCGGACAGCGATCATATATTCCATGGCACGCGCGGCGCAGACGTTTTTCACGCGACCACGGGCAATGACAAATATCTCGTCAACAATGCCCATGACAAGGTGATGGAAGCGCCAAGCGGCGGGGTCGACAAGGTCGTGGCCTCGGTGAGTTACGCTCTTACGGCGGGCTCACATATCGAGCAGCTCTCCACCGCCAGTTCGGGTGGCAGGGCGTCCATCAACCTGACCGGCAACGAGTTCGGTCAAGCCATCTATGGGAATGGCGGCGCCAACAAGATCAATGGTGGCGGTGGCGCCGACAAGATGACCGGCTATGGCGGCAATGACACCTATTACGTCGACAATGCCCACGACAAGGTGGTGGAGCAGAGAGGAAGCGGCGCCGATAAGGTTCTTGCCTCGGTGAGCTTCGCTCTTTCGGCTGGCTCGCATATCGAGCAACTCGCAACCACCAAGGCATCCAGCAAGGCCGCCATCAATCTGACCGGCAACGAATTCGGACAGACCATTCAAGGCAATGCCGGTAGCAACAAGATCGACGGCGGCGGCGGAGCCGATACGTTGAGCGGGCGTGGGGGCAGAGATGCCTTCGTGTTCAGTACCGCCCTTGGTGCTGGAAACGTCGACAAGATCACTGATTTCAACAAAGCCCAGGACAAAATCCACCTCGATCATTCCATCTTTGCCGGTCTCGATCAGGGGGGCCTCTCGTCGGACGCTTTCTTTGCCGGCAAAGCCGCGCATGACAGTTCCGATCACATTATCTACAACAGTTCGACGGGAGCTCTTTCTTTCGACAGCGACGGCGTCGGAGGCGCAAACCAGATCCATTTCGCGAGCCTCTCTCCGCATCTGTCGATTACCGCATCGTCTTTTCTGGTCACCTGAACCAGCCCAGCGAAGAAACGCTTTAAGAAGTCGGGGGGGGGGGGGGGGGGGGGGGCCCGCGCGGGGGGGCGGGGAGAGAAGGGAGGGAAGAGCGAGAGCGACGCGCGGGGGGAGGGGGGGAAGCAAAAAGGAGGGAGGGGGCAGGCAGCG